>JBBRFB010000124.1:0-9924 GCA_038225015.1 Burkholderiales bacterium | reverse complement strand
AGCAGCACGTAGACCGCAGTCTTGGTGGTGAAGGCGGAGAGGAAGACCATCCCCGACCACGACGCTTCCGGATAGGCGTCGGGCAGCCAGGCCGAGAGCGGCGGCGCGCCGGCGTTGATCAGGAAGCCGAGCAGGATGAGCACGTGCGCCGGCGAGTCGAGCAGCATGCGGTCGAAGGCGACGCTGCCCGTCTGCACGACATGGCCGGTGACGCCGGCGAAGAGCAGCGTGCCGCCGAGCAGGTGGATCATCAGGTAGCGGCGCGCGGCGCGGTACGAGTCGGCGCTGCCGTTGCTCCACAAGACGACCGTCGAGCCGACGGCCATCAGCTCCCAGAAGGCGAACATCGTCAACAGGTCGCCGGCGAAGGCGACGCCGATCGCGGCGCCGGCGTAGACGAAGGCCGCCGGCACCTCGACGCGGCTCGGCTGGCGGAGGGCGAACAGGCCACCGCCGAAGGCCATGAGCGAGAAGATCGTCGCGAACAGGCGCGACAGCCTGTCGCCCTGGAGCGGCGACAGCTCGTGACCGAGGAAGCGCGGATGCCAGGCGGCGCCGTCGGGCACCTGCCAGACGAGTGCCAGCGCCAGCAGCGGCAGCAGCAGCACCGCCGCGTCCCGCGCCCGGCCACGCAGCCATGGCAGCACGAGCGCGCCGGCGATCAGCACGCAGCCCGGGTGAACGACGACCTCACTCATCGTGCTCGTCGTAGTAGGTGTCGTCACGCTTCAGCAGCAGCGCGAGCGCCTTGGCGGCAACGATCATGACGATGCAGGCGCCGAAGCCGAACCAGGCGTGGAAGGCGAATAGCGACTCGATCTCGAAGTGCGGATGCAGGGTCACGACCATCTCGGCGACGACGGTGAGCGCGAGGACGACGACGAAGCCGAGCCAGAGCCACTTGATGTTCGCCGGGTCGTCGAGCCAGGAACGTTTGTCCACCGTCTATCTCCCTTCGACGAGCTGCCGGGCCAGGGCGATCGGCAGGTCGGCGGCGAAAAAGAGAAGCACGGTCGCCGTTGCCGTCGCGGCCAGGGCGAGCACCATCAACCGCGGCGCCTCGCCGTGTGCCGCGTCGTCTCCGGCTGGGCCGCGAAAAAAGGCGCGGTACACGATCGGCAGGAAGTAGCCGGCATTGAGCAGCGTGCTCAGCGTGATCACGGCGACCGCGAAGACCTGCGAGCCGGCCATCGCGCCCGACAGCATGTACCACTTCGAGACGAAGCCTGCCGCCGGCGGCAGGCCGATCATCGACAGCGCACCGATGGCGAAGGCACCCATGGTCCAGGGCATGCGCCGGCCGATGCCGTCGAGCTCACCGACTTCCGTCTTGCCCGAGGCCGTGTAGATGGCGCCGGCGGCGAAGAAGAGCGTGATCTTGCCGACGGCGTGAGCGACGATGTGGAGCACCGCACCGACGATCGAGAGCGGGGCCAGCAGCGCCGCCGACATGACGATGTACGACAGCTGGCTCACCGTCGAGTAGGCGAGCATGCGCTTCAGGTTGCTCGCGTTCAGCGCCACCAGCGAGCCGGCGACGATGGTGAAGCCGGCGATGCCGACGAGCCAGGCGGCGCCGCCGGCATCGGCGAGGGCCTTCACCCCGAACACGTAGACGATCACCTTGACGACCGTGAACACGCCCGCCTTGACCACTGCGACCGCGTGCAGCAGGGCAGACACCGGCGTCGGCGCCACCATCGCGGCCGGAAGCCAGCGGTGAAACGGCATCAACGCCGCCTTGCCGATGCCGAACACGTAGAGAGCGAGCAGGCCGCCGAGCGAGATGGCGTCGAGCTTGTCGGCGAGGATGCCGCCGACGGTGAAGTCGGTCGTGCCGGCGACCGACCAGGTGATGATCAGGGCGGGCAGCAGGAACATGATCGATGTGCCCATCAGCACGCCGAGGTAGGTGCGCCCGCCGCGCCGCGCCTCCTCGCTGCCGCTGTGCGTGACCAGGGGATAGGTGACCAGCGTCAGCAGCTCGTAGAAGGCGAACAGGGTGAACATGTTGCCGGCCAGGGCGATGCCCATGGTCGCCGCCAGGGCGAGGGCGAAGCAGACGTAGAAGCGCGTCTGGTTCGCCTCCTCGTTGGCGCGCATGTAGCCGATCGAATAGAGCGAGTTGACGATCCACAGGCCGGAGGCGACGAGCGCGAACAGCATGCCGAGCGGTTCGACGCGAAAGGCGATGGCGAGCCCGGGCAGGACCTCGAGCAGGACGGCGGCGGGGCGCCCGCCGGCGAGCACCGAAGGCAGCAGCGAAACGACGCACGCCAGCAGCAGGCCGGCCGTCAGCAGGGTGACACCTTCACGCAGGTTGGGAAATCGCCCTGCCGCTGCGATCAGACCCGCCCCGGCGAGCGGCACGAGCAGGGCGGCGAGGATCAGCGACTCGTTCGTCATCAACGTGGGCCGCCGATGAGCTGCGCGGCGGCTGCGCTCGACGACCCGATCGTGAAGGAGGTGTCGATGCCGAAATACACCGTGGCCGCGGCCATGAGGAGCGCCGGCGCCAGCATCGCCCAGCGCGCCTCGGACGGCGTGGCAGTGGCGTCGCTGCTCGTCTCGTGGAAGTAAGCTGCCTCGACGAAGCGCCACACGTACATGACGGCGAGCAGCGACGAGAGCAGGATCAGCGCGACCAGCCAGCCCTGGCCCTTCTCGAGCGCGGCGAGGACGAGGTACCACTTGCTGATGAAGCCGGCCGTGCCCGGCACCCCGATCAGCGACAGCCCGCAGACCACGATGGCCAGACTCGTCATCGGCATCCGTCGGCCCATGCCGCGCACCTGCGCCAGCGTCGTGCCGCCCATCCGGGCGGCGACGCCGCCGAGGAGCATGAAGATGGCGGCCTTGGTGATGCCGTGATTGAAGAGATGCACGATCGTCGCGGTGAGGCCGGTGCGCGAATTGAACGACAGGCCGAGGATGATGTAGCCGATCTGGGCCACGCTCGAGTAGGCGAACAGGCGCCGCAGGTCGGTCTGGAAGATGGCCACGCCCGACGCCGCGAACATGCCGCCGAGCGCGAGGATGACGAGCATCGGTTGCATCGGCAGGCGGTCGAACACCTGCGACTCGCCGAACACCGAGAAGTAGAAGCGGATGATGATGTACACCGCGACCTTGGTCGCCGTCGCCGCCAGGAAGGCGGCCACCGCCGAGGGCGAGTACGCGTAGGCGTTGGGCAGCCACTGGTGCAGAGGGAAGAGCGCCAGCTTCAGCGAGATGCCGACGGTCAGGAAGGCGAGGGCGACGAGGATCGGCCGGGTGCCGCGCACCTGGGCCAGCCGATGCGCCATGTCGGCCAGGTTGAGGGTGCCCGTCATGAGGTAGAGCAGGCCGACGCCGATGACGAAGAAGGTGGCGCCGATGGTGCCCATCACGAGGTACTGGTACGACGCGACCAGCGCCCGGCGATCGCTGCCGAGGGCGATGAGCACGTAGGCCGAAAGCGACGAGATCTCGAGGAAGACGAAGATGTTGAAGGCGTCGCCGGTGATCGCGATGCCGAGCAGGCCGGCCAGGCAGAGCGCGAACATCGCGTAGAAGAGGTAGTGCTGGTGCTCGGGCACTTCCGCCTCGATGCTGGCCCGGCTGTAGGGCAGGACCACCGCGGCGATGCCCGACACGAGCACGAGCATGAAGGTGCCGAGGCGATCGGCGCGGTACTCGATGCCCCATGGTGGCGGCCAGCTGCCGATGGCGTACGAGACCGTGCCGCTCTCGGCGACGCGCAGCCAGAGCAGGATGGCGATCGCCAGCGCCGCCCAGCTCGCCGCCAGGACGATGGCGAACGCCAGCCCGCGCTGGCGCAGCAGGACGGCCAGCGGCGCCGCGAGCAGCGGCACGACGACCTGCAGCGCAGGCAGATGCTCGAGGGCGCTCACGGGCGCTTCCTCCTGGACTCCGTCGAAGCTCGGTGCGACGCGGGCGGGGCCGCGCTCATCGTGCCGACGCGTCCGGCGCCGTGGCGTCGGACTCGAGCAGCTCGTCTTCCTCGATGCTGCCGTAGGCCTCGCGGATGCGGACCACCAGCGCCAGGCCGAGCGCCAGGGTCGCCACGCCGACAACGATGGCGGTGAGGATGAGGACGTGCGGCAGAGGGTTCGAGTACACCTTGAACGCGTCGCTCAGGATCGGCGCCGTGCCGCCGACCAGCTTGCCCGGGGCGATGTAGAGCAGGTAGACCGAGGTCTGGAAGATGCCCAGGCCGACCAGCTTCTTGATGAGGTTGCCGCGGGCGATGACGATGAAGAGCCCGGCGATCAGCAAGAAGACGGTGATGAAGTAGGTGAAGTGGCCGCCGGTCGTCACTCGTCGCCCCCTCTGCCGCGATCGGCGAACATGTAGAACACCTTCAGCATCACGCCGGAAACGGTGATGGCAACGCCCACCTCGACCCAGAAGATGCCGCGGTGCTGGCCGTGGACCGGGTCGTGGTCGAGGACGAAGTAGTCGAGGTAGTTGCCGCCGAGGAGCAGCCCGGCGACGCCGACGCCGGCATAGACGAGGACGCCGAGCGCCATCATCGATTCGACGAGACGCTCGGGCACGACCTTGCGTGCCTGGTCGAGGCCGCCGATCAGGGCGTAGAGGATGATGGCGGCGGCCAGGATGACGCCGGCCTGGAAGCCGCCGCCGGGACCGAAATCCCCATGGAACTGCACATACAGCGCGAACAGCAGGATGAACGGGATCAGCAGCTTGACGACGACCCGCAGGACGAGGTCGGACCTCATGCCTTCGGATCCTTGCGGCGCCGCCGCAGCAGCGCGACGACACCGGCGCCGGCAGTGAAGACGACGGTCGTCTCGCCCAGCGTGTCGTAGCCGCGGTAGCTGGCGAGGACCGCGGTGACGACATTGGGAACGCCGACTTCCTTCGCCGATTCGTTCAGGTAGCGAGGCGCGACGTGCCGATGGATGGGCGCGTCGGGATCGGAGAATTCGGGCAGGCCGAGCGTGCCGTAGACCAGCAGGCCGCCAACCGCAATCGACACGGCCAGTGGCAGCCAGGGCCGGTGCAGTGGCCGCGCCTCGCGGCTCTTGCAGAGAAAGAGGGCGCCGAGGAAAAGCACCGTCGAGATGCCGGCGCCCACCGACGCCTCGGTCATCGCCACGTCGACCGCGTCCATCGCCACCAGCACCGTGGCCATGAGAAAGCTGTACAGACCGCCCAGCACCACGACGCTGAAGAGGTCGCGGCTGCGACCGAGCGCCCACACGGTGGTGGCCATGAGCGCCATCAGCGCGTTGATGATCAGCGTTTCGATTGCTCCTCCTCCTCGGCAGCGAGCAACGGCGCCAGGCCGCGGGTCATCGCGGCGCGCGCCAAAGCATGGGTGGCGGCCGGGCTGGCAAAGAAGATCAGCAGGCCGACGATCAGGAGCTTGACCGCGATCAGCGTGAAGCCTGCCTGCAGGAGCAGGCCGAGGAGGATGAGACCGGCGCCGAGCGTTTCGATGACGCTGGCGGCGTGCATACGGGTATAGAAGTCGGGCATTCGGATCAGCCCGACGGCGCCGACGATGCAGAACGCGCTGCCGGCGAGCAGGCAGACGAAGGTCGCGCCGTCGATCAGTGCACTCATCGCGGCTCCTCGCTGCCGTCTCCGGCCGTGCCGAGGTCGCCGTAGCGGAAGTACTTCAAGACGGCGATCGTGCCGATGATGTTGAGCAGGCCGTAGACGATGACGAGGTCGAGGAACTCCGGCCGGCCGTTGAGAAAACCCATCACCGCCAGCAGCAGCATGGCGACCGTGCCCACCGTGTTCGCCGCCTGCGCTCGATCGAACCCGGTCGGGCCGAGGGTGGCGCGAACGAGCGCCAGCGCCAGGGTGACGAGCAGTGCGATCGCCGCTGTCGCGAACATCAGCCGCGCGGCTCGCAGGCGAGCACCCGCCGGTCCATGGCGCTGTCGACGCAGCCCTGGGCACCCGCCCGGGTGAGACCGTGCACCAGGAATTCGCCGGTGTGCGCCTCGATGGTGATCGTTCCGGGCGTCAGGGTGATGGAGTTGGCGTGAATCACCAGGCCGAAGGGGGTGCGCTGGCTGGGCGCGAAACGGATCAGCGTCGGGCTGATCGGCAGGCGGGGGTCGACGATGATGCGGCTGACATCCCACGCCGACCTGGCGATCTCCTTCAGCAGCCAGGGCCAGTAGAGCCAGATGACTGTGGCGCACTCGACGGGATGGCCCGCGCCGTCGACGAGGTCCATGCGCCGGGCGCACAGGACCACCGCGAGCGCGGAACCGACGCCCGCCGTGATCAGGAACGCCGTGAAGAATCCTGACAGCAGCAGCCAGAAGGCACAGAGGGTCGCGAACAAGCTGGCGTAGCGGAGCACGGGAAGATTGGCGAGCGACGGCAGCGCGATTGTAGGCAGGGTTGGCGGGGAAGAAGTCGGCCCGCGACCCCGACCGCCAGGCTCCGTCCCGCCGATGCATCCGGCCCGCTGCGGTTGTTTGCGGCGCCGCGGCGGCTCCCCTTGGCGTGCCGGCCGGCGATCGCGCTGGTGAGATACTGCCTCTTCACCCCGGAGTCCTCCACTTGCCACACGCCCTTCTCGTCGACGACGACGCCGACGCCGCCGAAACCATGGCGATGCTCATCGCCAGCGAGGGTTTCACCGTGGCCACGGCCGGCTCGCTGCGCGATGCCCGGCGCCAGATGGCGCTGCAGGAGCCCGACATCGTCTTGCTCGACCTGATGCTGCCCGACGGCAGCGGCATGGAGCTCTTCAACGACGCGAAAGCGCTTCCCAACGCGGAGGTCGTGCTCATCACCGGCCACGCCAGTCTAGACACCTCGATCCAGGCGCTGCGGCTCGGCGCCGCCGACTATCTTGTCAAGCCGATGAGCCTGAAGCAGCTGCAGGGCGTGCTCTCGCGTGTGACCCGGCCTTCGACGCTCAAGGCGGCTGCCGGCGACCTCGAGTCGCAGCTCGAGACCGACGGCCACTTCGGTGCGCTCTGGGGCCGGTCTGCGGCCATGCGCCGCGTCTACCAGCAGATCGTTCGCGTCGCGTCGACATCGGTGAGCGTCTTCCTAACCGGCGAAAGCGGCACCGGCAAGGAGGTGGTGGCGCGCACCGTGCACGATCTCGGGCGGCGCAAGAGCCAGCCTTTCCTGGCCGTCAATTGCGGGGCGATCTCGCCGCACCTGATCGAGAGCGAGATCTTCGGACACGAGAAGGGCAGCTTCACCGGCGCCGAGCGCCAGCACCTCGGCTTCTTCGAACGGACGAACGGCGGCACGCTGTTTCTCGACGAGATCACTGAGATGCCACTTGACCTGCAGGTCAAGCTGCTGCGCGTGCTCGAGTCCGGCACCTTCATGCGCGTCGGCTCGACACAGGTCCAGGAGGCCGACGTCCGCATCATCGCGGCGACCAACCGCAGCCCGGCACAGGCGGTGAGCAGCGGCAAGCTGCGCGAAGACCTGCTCTATCGCCTCAACGTCTTCCCGATCCATCTGCCCGCGCTGCGCGATCGCGCCGAAGACGTGCCGCTCATCGCCCAGCACTTCCTCGACCAGATCTGCGAGCGCGAAGGCCAGGTCAAGCGCTTCGGACCGCCGGTGCTGGCGCGGCTGGCCGCCGAGCGATGGCCGGGCAACGTGCGCGAGCTGCGCAACGCCGTCTACCGGGCCTACGTCATGACACCGGGCTCGGTGATCACGGAAGAGTGGTTGCCCGCCGGCGCCGTCGAAGCGGCGGTGGTCGACGGTGCGCCGACGATCCGCGTTCGCATCGGCGCGACGCTGGCCGACATCGAGAGGCAGGTGACGTTGGCGACGCTCGAGCATCTCGGCCGGCACAAGGAACGGACCGCAGCGACGCTCGGCATCAGCCTGAAGACGCTCTACAACCGTCTGAAGGAGTACGCCAGCGATGAAGACGAGCCGGTGAGCGAGCCCGGCGCACTCGACGAGTCTCGCTGAATCGGCCGGTGCGACGCCGGCACCACCTCAGGCGGCCTGGCCAGCGCAGGAGCGCAGCAGCCGGGCCAGGCTCTCCGGGCGCAGCGGCTTGACCAGAAAGGCGTCGAACCCCGCCTCGAGCGCACGGCGCTGGTCCTCGCCGCCGGCGTAGCCGGTGACGGCGACGTAAGTCACCGGCGATCCCTCGAGCGTCCTGCGAAGCGACCCGACGAGTCGATAGCCGTCGACGCCGGGCAGTCCGATGTCGCAGAGCACGATCTGCGGCCGCGCCGCGGTGGCCTTGTCGAGGGCCTCGGCGGCCGAGGCCGCGGTCGTGACCTCGTTGCCCCACATCTCCATCTGCAGCCGCAGGCTCTCGCGGGCATCGGCGTTGTCTTCGATGATGAGGACGCGAAAGCTGTCGAGCGGCGGCGCCGCCTCGACGCCGTCGCCGTCCTCCTTCTCGGCCTCGAGCGGCAGCCAGAGAACGAACTCGCTGCCCTTCCCCTGGCCTTCGCTGAAGCCTTCGACATCGCCGCCGTGGAGCTGGGCGATCCGACGCGCGAGCGTCAGGCCGACGCCCAGGCCGCCGAGCATGCGGCCGCGGCTTTGGTCCTGCTGCGAGAAGAGGTCGAAGGCGTGCGGCAGGAACTCGGGGTCGATGCCCTCGCCTTCGTCTCGGACGACGAACTGGACGGTTTTCGCGACGCGGCGAACGGCAATGGTGATCACGCCCGCCCGGTGGGTGAACTTGGCGGCGTTGCCGATCAGGCCGCCGAGCGCCTGGGCCAGCCGCACGATGTCGCCGCGCACGTAGAGGCGCTCGGACGGAAGGTCGACCGACAGCCGGTGGCCGCCGGTCGTGACCGTCTCATGGCTGTTCGCGACGGCGGTCTGGACGATGCTTTCGACAGAGACGGCCTGGCGCACGATGGAGATCTGGCCGTGCGCCGCGCGCGTCACGTCGATCAGCTCTTCGACGAGTCGGGTGAGCCGTTCGACCTGGCGCTCGAGGATCTCGCGCAGACGAACCAGGATCGGGTTCGAGTGCTCGAGCGTACGCAGCACGCTGGCCGTGTTGGCGATCGGCGCCAGCGGATTGCGAAGCTCATGCGACAGCTTCGCCAGAAAGGTGTCCTGCCGGCGTTCGGCCAGTCGGAGCTCCCGGGTCCGCGCGGCTAGCGTCTCCTCGAGCTCATGGCGCTCGTGGACGTCGACGCAACTGCCGACGTAGCCGATCACCTGCCCGGCGGGATCCCGGCGCGGCGAGGCGCTGTCGGCCATCCAGCGGAACTGTCCGTCGTGGCGGCGCAGGCGAAAATCGAGGGAGTACGCACGACCGGCCTCGAAGCTCGTGGCGCGGATCCCCGCGCAGCGCTCGACATCTTCGGGATGCACAGCCGTTTTCCACCCCTGGCCCAGCAGGCCGGTAACGGGCAGGCCGGTAAAGGTCGACCAGGCTGGGCTCAGCCAGTCGTTGTCACCGCCGGGTCCGGCACGCCAGATGAGAGCCGGTGCGTGGGCGACGATGTCGACCAGCATGTCGAACGTCGAGGCAGACGCGGCACCGGACGCGTCTTCGCTGCTTGCGACGGGAGGGGCTGGGAAGGCTGACACTGTCGGATTCTGCTCGGCTTCCACGGCGCGGCCTGCAACGGCAGCATGGCTCGTTCGAGCAACCCGCATGCCCGCCTTTTCGATCAGGCCGGGCGGCCGGCGCAAGCCAGCCGGCGTCGGCGATCGACGGGGGCCAGCTTCAGCAGTTGCCGATACTTCGTCACCGTGCGCCTCGCGACCTTGAGGCCTTGGCGAACGAGGAGCCGCGCGATCTGCGCGTCTGACAAGGGCGCGCTCGGGTTCTCGGCGCCGATCATGTCCTTGATGACGCCGCGGATCGCGGTCGCCGAGCACGTCCCGCCGCTGGCCGTCGCCATCTCGCGGGAGAAGAAGTACTTCAGCTCGAAGACGCCGACCGGCGTCGCCATGTACTTGTTGTTG
>JBBRFB010000123.1:0-10194 GCA_038225015.1 Burkholderiales bacterium | reverse complement strand
GGCGTCCGTGAGCTCGGCGTGCCGGCGCAGCACGAGCGCGCGCAGCCGGACCGCATCGAAGCCTGACGGCAGGGCCCGGCCGTCACTATCGGTCACATGGGGCATCCAGCGTTGCGGCGGCACCAGCCGCGGCTGGACGATGACGCCGCAGAGGAAGCCGTCGAGCGTGTCGGCATCGAGCGGCTCGAGCGGCGCCGGGACCGACTCGAGCAAGGCCTGCACCTCGGCCGGCAGGCGGTCGTCGGTCGGCTCGCGCGGCGGGCCGGGATCGGCGCGGCGCGGTCGGGGGCGCAAACGGGAATCGGGCATCCCCGATTGTGGCCAGTCTGTCACTGCCTCGACGCAACGGCGCACCGCAAGCGCCGCGACGGTTGGCGGTGACGCGACCCGGGCGCGAGGAACTAGGGCGCGAGGAAATCAGCGACGGCACGGCGCAGCGCCGCCGTCGACTCGGCGCCGGTGCCGCTGGCGCTGCGGTGACCGTCGCAGCCGGGCAGCTCGACGAAGCGCGCGGCGGCGATGGCGTCGCTCGCGGCGCGCGCGCTGAACGCCGGGTTGTAGAGGTCGAGGGCGGGCGCGAGCACGAGCGTCGGGGCGCGGATGCTCGCCAGCGCCGCCAGCGTGTCGCCGCCGAACCCCGTGGTCGCGCCGACGTCGTGGCTGTCGTAGGCCCAGCTCTGGCGACACCAGTCGAAGGCGTCAGGGCCGTCGTCGGCGAGCTCGCGCGATTTGCCGTCGATCCACGACGTGAGCTCGTCGAGCGTCGCGAACGCCTCGAGGGTTTCGGGCGTCTGGGCGATGACGAGCTGGGTCATCGGCGCCCACAGGCGCATCGCCTCGTCGCGCGGCCGCGGCAGCCGGCACGCGGCGTCGATGAAGAGCGCCCGGCGCGCGAGCTCGTTGACGAGCTGCGACCAGCGCGAGGTGCGCGCCATCGGCGTCATCGCGACGACGCGGTGCATCCGTTCGGGGTGGCTGACCGCCCACTGCAGCGCCTGCATGCCGCCCATCGATGCGCCGACCACCGCAGCAAGGCGGCCGATGCCGAGCCGATCGACGAGCTGCCGTTGCGACTCGACCATGTCGCGGATCGAGAAGCGCGGAAAGTCGGCTCCCGGCTGGGCCGCGCTGTTCGACGGTGACACCGACAGGCCGTTGCCGAGCGCATCGACGACGACGACGGCATGGCGGTCGGTGTCGAGCGCGGCGCCGGGGCCGATCAGGAAGTCGAGCCGGTGATGCGTGCTGCCGATCGCGGTGACGACGAGCACGGCTTCGTCGCGGAGCCGGCCGGGGTCGCCGTGGACGACGTAGGAGACGAACGCGCCCTCGATCGTCTGGCCCGACTCGAGGCCGAGCGGGCCCAGCTCGAGGCGGCGATGCTCGGCGTCGATCCAGCCGGGCGCGAGCGGGGGGTGGTGAAACACCGAGTCCTCAGTCGAAGACGACGACGTGGCGAACGCCTCGGCCTGCGCGCATGGCGTCGAAGCCTTCATTGATGCGCTTGAGTGGAAGCCGGCTGGAGACGAGGCTGTCGAGATCGAGCTTGCCCGCGAGGTAGAGGTCGGCCAGCCAGGGAAAGTCGCGCCGCGGCCGCGCGCCGCCGTAGCTCGAGCGAACGATGCGCTTTTCGCCCATCAGCGAGCCGAAGCGCAGGCTGATGCGCTGGTTGACCGCGGTCTTGCCGAGGATCACGAGCTGGCCGCCCGGCCGCGTGACCTCGAGCGCGAGCTGCACCGCGGCCTCGGAGCCGGCGGCTTCGAACACATGGTCGGCACCGCGCCCGGCGGTCAGCGACTTCACGGCGTCGATCGCTACAGCGTCGGCGGCCACCCCGTGGGTGGCGCCGAAGCGCTTCGCCAGGGCGAGCTTGTCGGCATCGCGATCGATGGCGATGACGACGGCGGCCTGCTCGAGCACGGCCGCCTGGATCGCGTTCAGCCCGACCGCGCCGCAGCCGACGACGGCGACGCTGGCACCGGCCTCGACGCGGGCCAGCCGGCTGACGGCGCCGACGCCGGTCATGACGCCGCAGCCGATCAGGCAGGCGCGGTCGAACGGGATCTCCTTCGGCACGCGGATCGCGCCCGACTCGGGAACCACCGAGTACTCGGCGTGCGACGAGACCACCGAGAAGTGGTTCAGGCGCTCGCCCTGCCACGACAGGCGCGACTCGCCGTCGAGCAGGTTGCCGGCGGGTTGCTCGCGGGTGAACGGCTCGCAGAGGATCGGCAGGCCACGCTCGCAGTAGAAGCAGTGGCCGCAGTGCGGGTTCCACGAGGCGACGACATGGTCGCCGGGCTGCACCAGGCGGACGTCGCTGCCGACCGCCTCGACGATGCCGGCGCCCTCATGGCCGAGGACGATCGGCAGCGGATAGGCGAGGCTGCCGTCGATCACCTCGAGGTCGGTGTGGCAGAGCCCGCTCGCCCGGTTGCGGATCAGCACGTCGCCCCGGCGAAGCGGCGCCACCGCGACCGTCTCGATCGAGAGCGGCTGGCCGGTCGCGCTGAGCACGGCGGCGCGGAATTCCATGTTCACCGGCCGCGAGGCCACAGGATCAACTGCGTGCAGCGAAACAGCGCGAGCTTGCGATCGGCGGCGCCGAACACGGTCGCCGACCAGACATGGGTACTGCGGCCGAGGTGCTCGGCCCGGCACTCGGTGCGGATCGTCCCTTCCTTCGTCGTGCCGAGGAAGTTGCTCTTCAGCTCGACCGTCGTGAAGTTCGTCGCCCCATCGGGCAGATGCGCCGTGGTGGCGTAGCCGGCTGCCGTGTCGGCCAGAAGGAGCACGCTGGCTGCGTGCAGGTAGCCGTTCGGCGCCATCATCCACGGCTCGAGCACGAGCTCGGCGTCGAGGCGGCCTTCCTCGACCCAGGTGACGACGAGCCCGAAGCGGCCCGGCAGCGTTTCGACCTGTCGCTCGTGGAAGTGCTCGGCGCTGATGCCGGGTCGCAACATTCGGGCTCCTTCGCGCATGCTGCGATTGTCGGATACTGCAGCATGAGCGCGCAGGCCGACGACGCGAACCGACTGCAGGACATCGCAGGTGCGTTCTACGCCGAGCGAATGACGCGCGACGAAGCCCGGTCGGCGGTGATCGACGTCGTCTTGCGTCGCATGCACTGCAGCCGGGTGAGCCTGTGGAAATTCGAGCGCGAGCGTGGGCATCTGAGCCTGCTCTGCTTCGCCTCCAAGATCGCCGGCGGCACGCTGCTGACCGTCGAGCGCCGGCTGCGGGACAGCGAGTACCGCGACTACTTCAACGGCCTGATCGAGCGCGGCGTCTACCTCAGCGACGACGCGATGCGCGATGCGGCGCTGCAGCCGATGCGTGAGAGCTACCTTGTCGCGAATCACATCGTCTCGATGCTCGACGCGGCGTTCGTCGTCAACAATCGTGCCTTCGGCATGGTCTGCTGCGAGGAAACCGGAGAGCAGCGCCACTGGACCGCGAGCGACATCGCATCGCTGCGCGCCATCGTCAACAAGCTGGCCCTGCTGATGGCGACCGCCGACGACCACGCGCTATGGGGTTCGCCTTCGCTGCCTTTGCGAGAGCTGCGGTCCGCGCTACCGGCGCCACCCCTTTGACCACATCATGCGGCCACGCGAACAGCCGCCCAACGAGGAGTAGACGCATGGGTGCGAACGAACCATTCATCAGCACGGCCGAGATCGGACACGTCATCGGCGGGCAGGTCGTCGCCGGCACGAGCGGCCGGCGCCAGGCCGTCTACAACCCGGCCACCGGCGCGGTGACACGCCAGGTCGCACTCGCCGGCGCGGCCGAAGTCGACGCGGCCGTGGCTGCGGCCAGGGCCGCCTGGCCGGACTGGGCCAACCTGCCGCCGCTTCGCCGCGCCCGCATCCTCAACGTCTTCCTCGGCCTGCTGAACGAGCACCGCGACACGCTGGCGGCGATGATCACCGCCGAGCACGGCAAGGTCTTCACCGACGCCCAGGGCGAGGTGTCGCGCGGCATCGACGTCGTCGAGTTCGCCTGCGGCATTCCGCAGCTCCTGAAGGGCGACTACACCGAGCAGGTCTCGACCGGCATCGACAACTGGACGATGCGCCAGCCGCTCGGCGTCGTCGCAGGGATCACGCCGTTCAACTTCCCGGTCATGGTGCCGATGTGGATGTACCCGGTGGCGATCGCCTGCGGCAACTGCTTCATCCTGAAGCCGAGCGAGCGCGACCCATCGGCCTCGATCTTCATGGCCGAGCTGCTCCGGCAGGCCAGCCTGCCGGACGGCGTGTTCAGCGTCGTGCAGGGCGACAAGGTCGCGGTCGACGCGATCCTCGCCCATCCGGGCATCGCCGCCGTGAGCTTCGTCGGCTCGACGCCGATCGCACGCCACATCTACGAGACCGGGGCGAGACACGGCAAGCGCGTGCAGGCGCTCGGCGGCGCCAAGAATCACATGGTGGTGATGCCCGACGCCAACCTCGAGCAGGCGGTCGACGCGCTGGTCGGCGCCGCGTTCGGTTCGGCCGGCGAGCGCTGCATGGCGGTCTCGGTCGCCGTGCTGGTCGGCGACGTCGGCGACCGCATCGTGCCGATGCTCGCGGCGCGCGCCACCTCGCTCGTCGTCAAGAACGGCATGGAGCTCGATGCCGAGATGGGACCGCTCGTCACGAAGGAAGCGAAGGCGCGGGTCGAGTCGTACATCGCCTCCGGCGTCGCCGACGGCGCCACGCTGGTGGCCGACGGCCGCGGCCTCGCCGTCAAGGGCCACGAGCAGGGATTCTTCACCGGCGGCACGCTGTTCGACCACGTCACGCCGGCGATGAAGATCTACCGCGAGGAGATCTTCGGGCCCGTGCTCTCGTGCGTTCGCGTTGCCGACTTCGACGCCGCCGTGAAGCTCGTCAACGACAACGAGTACGGCAACGGCGTCGCCTGCTTCACCAGCGACGGCCACGTCGCCCGCGAATTCGCCAGGCACATCCAGGTCGGCATGGTCGGCATCAACGTGCCGATCCCCGTGCCCATGGCCTGGCATGGCTTCGGCGGCTGGAAGGCCAGCCTCTTCGGCGACAGCCACGCTTACGGCGAGGAAGGGGTGCGCTTCTATACCCGGCAGAAGTCGGTGATGCAGCGCTGGCCGGCGTCGACGCCCCGTGGCGCCGATTTCGCGATGCCGACCGTGAAGTAGGCGGTCGATACCTTCGTCGGCGTTGTCCGACGCCGCCGGGAACGGGTCGGAGACAACGGCGACGACGAGGGCGAAGCCCACACTGGACGTCGAGGAAGACGATGCGCGGAGCACGGCCCGTAGAATCGTCGTCGATGATGAATCGCGTCGCCCGCTGGGCCTGCCGGGCGGCGCTGGCCCTCGCCGCGACCGCCGCCTGGAGCCAGCCTCGGTCACCGGCGCCGGCGCCCGAAGGCGTCGTGCCCGATGCCGCAGTAGCAGCCGCAGCCGCGACCCCCGCGCCGGTCTCGCTGTCGGCGCGCAAGGTCTACGAGCAGGCGCGTTCGCAGCTGGTGCAGATCCGCACGGTGCTGAAAGGGCGCGCCAGCCAGACCTCGGTCGGCTCCGGCTTCTTCGTCTCGACCGACGGCCTCATCGTCACCAACTTCCACGTCGTCAGCCAGGCGGCGCTGAAGCCCGAGCACCACGACCTCGTCTACGTCACCGCCGACGGGCGCGAGGCGCCGCTGCAGATCCTGCAGCTCGACGTGCTGCACGACCTCGCCCTCCTGAGAGCCGGCGACGCCGGCGGCCGCACTTTCGATGCGCTGGCCTTTCGCTCCGGCGCGGAGCCGCTGGCGCAGGGCGAGCGCATCTACTCGCTCGGCAATCCGCTCGACGTCGGCTTCGCGGTGACGCAGGGCACCTACAACGGGCTCGTCCGGCGCAGCTTCTATCCGCAGATCTTCTTCGGCGGCGCGCTGTCGGCCGGCATGAGCGGCGGCCCGGCGCTCGACGAGCAGGGCCACGTCGTCGGCATCAACGTCGCCCGCCGGGTCGACGGCGAGCAGGTCAGTTTCCTCGTGCCTGCCAGCTTCGCCGCCGCGCTCGTCGAGCGCGGCAGGAAGGCCGCTCCGCTCGTCGGGCCGGCCTACGCGATCGTCGACGCGCAGCTGCAGCAGCACCAGCAGCTCCTCACCGACCGCTTCATCGCCCAGGGCTGGAAGGAGGCGACGCATCCGCGCTACCACGTGCCGGTGCCGCCCGACGTCTTCATGCACTGCTGGGGCACCAGCGAGCAGTCGCGCACCGGCGGCCTCGACTTCGAGCGCTCCGACTGCGCGATGGAGACGCGGATCTTCGTCGGCGACTTCAATACCGGCACGATCTCGCTGCGCCACGAAAGCTACGACGGCGCCAAGCTCGGCCCGCTCCGGTTCGCGGCCCGCTACTCGCAGAGCTTTCGCAACGAGGCCTTCGTTCGCCTGACGGCCCAGCATCAGACGAAGCCGCGCTGCAACGAGGAATACATCGACCGCGAAGGCCTGCCGCTGCGCGCCGTCATCTGCCTGCGCGCCTACAAGAAGCTGCCGCAGCTCTATGACGTCGCCGTGCTGGTGGCCACGCTCGATCAGAACGTCGCCGGCGTGCAGGGCCGCTTCGATGCCCAGGGCGTGAGCTTCGCGAATGCCCAGAAGCTCGCCCGCCACTACCTCGACGCCTTCCGGTGGGCGCATTGAACGCCGCGCCCGACGAGAGCGCCGAGGTCGGCGCGCCCGGCGCCAACGCCGGCTTCGTCGCGCCCTACGCCAACGCCGGCGTCGCACCCTCGGCGGCGCCGGACGGCACGGGCAGGGCGCCAGTGGCGCTGCTCGAGTCGATCGACCGCGACGGTCTCGTCCGCCAGGCCTGGACCGTGACCCGCTGGCCGGTCGCGATCGGTCGCGCGCTCGACAACGACGTGGTGCTGAGCGATCCGCACGTCGCGGCGCACCACGCCCGCATCGCGGTCGGCGACGCTGCCGATGCCGAGGCGGGCACCCGCACGATCACGATCGACGCCGGCCAGACCCGCAACGGCCTGACGGTGGGCCGCGAACACGTCGCCGGCGGTGCCTCGGCGACGCTGCACGACAGCGGCCGCGACCTCGAGCTCTGGATCGGTCGCCAGCATCTGCGCCTGCGGCTGCCGGGCCACGCGCTCGCCGACGAGCAGGTCATGGCGCCGATCGTCGGTCGCGACAAGCGGTGGCTGCCGACCATCGGCCTGGCTTTGCTGGTCATCACCGGCGTGCTCTTCGGCAGCTGGCTCGACACCGATCCCGACAACCTCGCCCGCGCGGCCGGCAACGCCGTGCTCACGGCCGTGATCGGCGCCTCGCTCTGGTGCGGCCTCTGGTCGCTGCTGTCGAAGATCTTCGCGCGCCAGAGCTTCTTCGGCTGGCACCTGCGCGTCGCCCTCGTCGCCGCGGCGGCACTGCTCGCTTTGACGGCGCTGCCGCCGCTGCTGGCGTTCGCGTTCTCGTGGCCATGGATCACCGACTTCAGCTTCGTCGCCGTGTACGCGGCGGTCACGATTGCGCTCTATTTCCACCTTCTCGCCGTCGAGCCGGCGCGGGCGCCCATGATGCGGGTCGTCGCCGGCACCGCGTTCGTGGTCGGCGTCGCCCTCTCGCTCTGGTTCAACGTGCAGCGCACCGGCCGGCCAGGCGACGAGCTCTACATGAGCCACCTCTTCCCGCCCGCATTGCGCCTCGCCCGCCCGATCAGCGTCGATCGGCTGGTCGACGGCCTGGCGCCGATGCAGGCGATCCTCGACCGCAAGGCGAGGCAGCCGTCGGGATCGGATTCCGACGCCCCCGCAGGAGAAGGCGATGATGAATGAGGCCGGCACCCGGGCCGATGCCACCCCCGATCCGGCGCCGGGCATGCGCACCGTGCTCGTCACCGGCGGCAGCCGCGGCATCGGCGCGGCCACCAGCCTGCTCTGCGCGGCCCGCGGCTACGCCGTGGCGGTGAACTATGCGCACGACGACAGCGCCGCCGAGCGCATCGTCGCCGGCATCCGCGAGCGCGGCGGCCGGGCGATGTCTGTCCGTGCCGACGTCGCCGTCGACGCCGAGGTGACGGCGATGTTCGAGGCCGTCGATCGCGACTTGCCGCCGCTCGCCGCGCTGGTCAACAACGCCGGCGTCGTCGACCGCCCGGCACGGGTCGATGCGATGACGCCGGAGCGGCTGCGGCGCATGTTCGCCATCAACGTCTACGGCACCTTCTACTGCAGCCGCGAGGCGGTGCGGCGGATGTCGACCCGGCCGGCGGAGCCGCGCTGGCAGGCTGCCGGCGGCCATCGCGGCGGCGCCATCGTCAACCTCTCGTCGGTCGCGGCGAGGCTGGGCGGCGCGATGCAATACGTCGACTACGCCGCGGCCAAGGGGGCGATCGACAGCTTCACCATCGGGCTGGCGAAGGAAGTCGCCAACGAAGGCATCCGCGTCAACGCGGTCCGGCCCGGCATCATCGAGACCGAGATCCACGCCTCGGGCGGCTTCCCCGACCGGGCCCGCCAGATGGCGCCGCAGGTCCCCTTGCAGCGCCCCGGCACGGCCGAGGAAGTGGCCGAGGCGATCTGCTGGCTGCTTTCCGACGCCGCGAGCTACACCACCGGCTCGATCCTCGACGTCGCCGGCGGACGCTGACGGCGCACGGCCTCAGGGCGTCGCCGTCGCCATCGCTTCGAGCGCCTCGAGCAGCGCCCGAGCCGCCCGCTTCTCGGCGGCGCTGGCCACCCCTTCGTACGGCTCGAGCGTGAAGCGGGCCTCGGAGTGGACCGAGTCCCACATATGTGGCGCCGGCACCCGCGCCTTCAGCTCGCGGAATTCGCCGATCAGCGTGGGCGCGGAGCCGGCGAGCTGTCGCGACGCGAGCGAGACGAGCAGGCGCAGCTCGATCTGCCCGACCACCGACCAGAAGTCGGGGCGATCGGTGGCGGCGCGCTCGAGCGACTCGCGCACGGCCTCGGCCCGGTCGACTGCGAGCTCGGCCGGCCGCCGCTCGAGGAAGGCCAGGCGCAGCTCGGCGCTGATCCCGTTCTTCGCCGGATAGAACAGGTTCGCGGCACCGGCAGCGCGCGCCAGCCGCTCGGCCTCGCCATAGTGGCGTGCCATGGCGCGAAGGGCATCGAGCCTGGCGCCGACGGCGCGCCGGCGGCGGCCACGTTCTGCCGCGGTGGACGAGCGGCCTTGCGCCGCCCGCCCCTCGAGCATCACCAGGCGCTTGTAGGCCGAGCCGAGCAGCGCCTCGCGCTCGGCGGTGGGCTGGATGGCCAGGAGCTTTTCCAGGCGCTCGATGGCCTCGTCGATGTCGCGCCGGCCCGCGACCGGATCGTCCTGGCGTTCGCCACGCCGCGCGAGCTGGTTGCCGAGCTGCTCGCCGGCCCGGAACGTGGCGCTGCCGTCTCCCGCCTCGACGGCGGTGCGGTACCACTCGATCGACTTGTCGACGTCGTGGGCGTCGCCCCACGCCAGGCCGAAGGTCTCGGCGACGGCACCCATCGTGCCCCAAAGCGGCGCGAACTTCGATTCGAGGAACCGGATCTTGTCGCTCTGGGCGTGCAGGAAGGCCCCGTGGTCGGCCTCGTCGCCGCCGAAGCGCAGGCGCACCGAGAGCGTCTCGAGGGCCAGCGCGAGCGCGACGGGCGACGACACCGCAGCGAACTCGTCGCCTGGCGACGAGGCGACGCGCTGGGTCTCGCCGCCGGAACGGCTCCAGCGCCAGCCCGGGTCGCCGTAGCACTGGTAGGCAGCCCAGGTGTTGCCGTCGCGGTGCTCCTGCCAGGCCGCGCCGCGTGCCGCGGCGACGGCGTCGATGAAGCGGCCGCCGCCGAGGAGGACCTTGTAGAACGTGGTCGCGAAGACCTCCGCCGGCTCGTCTTCGACCGCCCAGCCGGCTGCGACGACGCAGCGCACGCCGATCTCGATCAGCGCTTCGGCGATGTTGGCCGCGAAGGCGGCGCGGTCGTAGCGCTGCAGCACGGTGTTGACGTCGCGCGCGGCGAGGTGGCAGCAGTTCAGGAAGACGAGCTCCGGCACGGTGCGCATCGCCTTGATCTCGGCCGGGCCGAGGAAGGTGCCGCCGGAGAGGACGACGCCGCCGCGAGCACCGGGCTCGCCGTGGCCGGCGATGTGGACGATCCGGTAGGGCCGCTCGAAGAGCGCGTTGATGATGGTCCGGGCGTCGTCGGCGCCGCTGGTGAGGGCCCGGATCTGGCT
>JBBRFB010000122.1:0-10343 GCA_038225015.1 Burkholderiales bacterium | reverse complement strand
CTCGCGGCGGTCGGCGACCCGCTCGGCATCACGCTGCCGACGACGCCGGCGTTCAAGACCCACGGCTCGCTGGCGAAGGAAGGCAAGCTATGGAAGGCCGTATTCGAGGCAGCGCAGATCGGATCGAGCCACCTGGATGGCGCGTTCACGTATGACACCCGGCCCGCCGTGCCGCTGCTCTCGGGCCGGCTCGGCGGCTCGAAGCTGCAGCTCGCCGATCTCGGCCCGGCCGTCGGCGGGCGGACGCAAGAGACTGCCGAGAAAACGAAGGCTTCCGGCCGCGTCATTCCCGACAAGCACTTCGACCTGCCGTCGCTTCGCGCCATGGACGCCAACGTCGTCGTCGATATCGCGCAACTCGATACCGGTGCCGACGTTCTCGCCGACCTTAGCCCGGCACGGGCGCACCTGCTGCTTGCCGGGGGCGTCCTGACGCTTTCCGATCTGGAAGCGCGCACCGCGAAAGGCCAACTGGTCGGCTACCTGCAGCTCGACGGCCGGGGCAGCAAGGCGCTGTGGACGGCAGACCTGCGCCTGCTCGGTGTCGATCTCGCCCAGTTCCTGGCGATCAAGCGCGGGGCCGGAAAGCCGCCGTATCTCGCCGGAAAGCTGGACGCTCAGGTGAAGGTATCCGGCGCCGGCCGCTCGACCGCCGAGATCCTCGGCAGCCTCGACGGCGGCGTGCGCATGCACATGCGCGACGCGTCGATATCGCATCTGGCGGTCGAGGCCGGTGGCATCGACCTGGCGCAGGCGCTCGGCATGCTCGTCAAGGGCGACGACGCACTCCCGATCCAGTGCAACGTCGCCGATCTCGCGGTGGAGAAAGGCATCGTGCGCCCCAACGTGTTCGTCCTGAACACCGCCGATTCGACGGTCTGGATCGACGGCACCCTGTCGCTGAAAAGCGAGGCGCTCGATCTGCGGGCCGTGGTCTCGCCCAAGGACTTCAGCCCCCTGACCTTGCGCACGCCGGTGCACGTGCGCGGCACGTTCGGCGATCCGAAGGTCTCGCTGGAACTCGGCAAGCTGGCCGGAAAGGCGGGCGCGTCGGCGCTGCTCGCCTTGTTGAATCCGTTGGCGGCGATCATCCCGTTCATCGACCCCGGTGCCGGCGACGAGGCCAAGAAGGCCGGCAACGAATGCCGCGACCTGGCCCGCAGCCGGGGCCGCATCTCGTCGCCCGTGCGGACGCCTCGCAACGTTCGAGTGCCCGCAAGCTCGCGCTGAAGCGTTCCGGCGCGCGCAGAAGAGCATGGCGGCCCCGGGGCCGCCACGCCGATATCAGTTGAATTGTGTGGGCGGCGTTTTCAGCCGCCGGCCTTGCCTGGCGTTCGTGATCCGGCACCGTCAACCCCCGGGTCCTCGCCTTTCGCGTGCGACTTTCCCGCTTCTTCGGCCCGCTTCATCTCGTCGGCCTGCGCGGGGGTGTCAGGCGCCGCCTTGCGCGCGGCCGGCTCGACCTTGCCCGAGTGGGCGAATTCCTCGACGGCCTTGTCGTAGCGGCGCGCGGCGTTGTAGTCGCCTTCGCCCTGGACTTCGTCGTTGCCGGGTGTCTTTTTGCTCATGTCGCTTCTCCTTCTTCGTTGCGCAGGGTATGGCCGAGCCGCGCTTTAGGCGGCCGACCGGAGGGGCTCGACGATCTCGTCGGTGACGACGTCGAACCGGAGGAGGGTGCTCGGGCCGAAGCACATCGTGATCGGAACGTCGCCGGCGTCGCGGCCCCTCGCCATCACGATGCGCCCGGTCCGGCGCTGGTTGTGGCGTGCATCGAAGGTGTACCAGCGTCCGCCGAGGAAGACCTCGAACCAGGCGCTGAAGTCCATCGGCGAGGGCACCGGCGGCACGCCGATGTCGCCGAGATAGCCAGTGGTGTAGCGGGCCGGAATGTTCATGCAGCGGCACAGGGTGATCGCAAGATGGGTGAAGTCGCGGCAGACGCCCTGCCGCTCGCGGTAGCCATCGAGTGCGGTGCGCGTCGGCCTTGCCGTCTTGTAGTTGAACGTCAGGTGCTCGTGGACAAAGTCGCAGATCGCCTGCACACGAGGCCATCCGGGCGCCGTGCCGCCGAAGCGGTTCCAGGCGAACGGGAGCAGCTCGCTGTCGACCTCGCAATAGCGGCTCGGCAACAGGAACTGCAGCGTCGAGAAGGGGAGCTCGGTCGGGTCGTGCTGGCGCGCTTCGGGCGCGAGTTCGTCGAGAGCGCCCGAATCGCGGATCGTGGCGCTGTTGGTGATGCGCACCGTCGGCGTCCCTGCAGGGACGTTGACCCGGCCGCAGTGGTTGCCGAAGCTGTCGATGTAGTCCTCGGCAAGCATGTCGCCGCTCAGGCGGAGGTCTTCGGGCGCGAGGAGGTCGTCGCGGCGCGACGGATGAACGCGAAGCAGGTAGATGAGGGCCATCGGCGTCGCCACGGCGAGCTCGATGTCGTACCCGATCCTGATCAGCATGTGAACTCCCGCGGCTTCGAAGCAAGAATGGCATGCAAGTGGCGTTCCTCGCGTCCGACGGTGCAAGCCGCGCCTGTAGGAAAGCCGCCCATCGCGCGCCCGCGACCGGCTGTAGGCAGCGTCCGACGAGGGACGGCGATCTCGACCGGCTGACAAGGCCGACCACCGCTTCTACGCTTCGAAGCAAATGCACGAGCGCAGTACGCCCACCATCGCCAGTCGGCTCGATGACTTCGTGCGCTGGTTCGCCGACGCGTCGCCCCTGGTGACGGCGCCGTTGGCGTCGCAGGAGCGAAAGACCGAAGTCGGCCGGGCCAGCCTGAAATCGCCGCTGCCTGGTTCTTCGGCACGGTGCCAGGCGAGGGCGCTGCCATGAAAGCGTCTCTCCTGCTCCATTCGGCCTCGAGCCGGCTGGCCTTCATCGGCACGATCGCGGCCTTGGCGCTTCTCGCTGGGTTCCATACCGTTGTCTCCGGTGCCGTCGACCGTGCGCAACTGCACCGCGCCGAACTGGCGGCGATGGCCCGTTGCGATTGGCGCCAGCCGAGCGAGCGCGAGCTCTGCCGCCTGACGACGGCAGGGATCGCACCGGCCGGAACGGCACGCACCGAACCCGCTTCGGCGCAGCACTGGCGCGGGGCCGCCGTGGCCGGCGCCGCCAACTAGGCGCAACCGGCGGCGCGCCGGCGCCGCGCGACCATAATCGCCGCCAGTCATGGCAACCGCGGCGCGTGCGCTTTCATTTCCCTTGGTCGGCATTCGGCGTCGATGAGCCGCGCCGAGCACCCCCTCGTCGTCTGCGCGCACTGCGGTGCTGCCTATCGCTGGGTGAGCCTGGCGCCCGGCTCGATCGCCCGCTGCGTACGCTGCGAGGCGGTGCTCGGTCGCGGCCACCGGTTCGGTCTGGAGGTCGTGCTGGCGCTGACAGTGGCGGCTGCCGTCGTCTTCGCCATCGGCGTCAGCACCGACGTCCTTTCGCTGCGTCTGCGCGGCACGGCGGAAGCCTCGACGCTGCCACACGCCATCCTCGAGACCTGGCGCCGGGGCCGACCGCTGATCGCCAGCGTCGCCGCGGCGACTGCGCTGGTCGCACCGGCGCTTTTCATTGCCCTGCGCCTGTACGTCCTGGTGCCGCTCGCGGCGGGTCGCGTGCCGCGCGGCTTCGCCTGGTGCGTCAGGGTGCTGCATCAAGTCGCCCGCTGGAACATGGTCGAGGTGTTCACGATCGGCGTCCTCCTCTCGCTCGTGCGCCTGGCGAGCCTGGCCGACGCCGCCCCGGGGCCGGGCTTCTACGCCCTCGGTGCGACGACGCTGCTCTTCGCCGCGATCGAATCGGCGGGCCTGAAGCACCTCTGGTGGTACCTGCCATGAGCGCCGCGCTGCCGCTGGCGCAGAAGGAGCATGGCGTGCCACTGTCGCCCGCCTACCTCGGCTGCGAAAGTTGCGGCCTGGTGTCGGCGAATGTCGTCGACGACAGCGACCCCGAGTGGATCCAGCATTGCTCGCGCTGCGGGCACGTCCTGCGCGCCGAAAAGGCGAAGAGCGTGCAGCGCACCTGGGCCTGCGTGGTCGCCGCCGGCGTGCTCTACATTCCGGCCAACGTGCTGCCGGTGATGCACACGACCTCGGCCTTCGACCGCGAGGAGCACACCCTGCTCGGCGGCATCCACGAACTCTGGATCGACGGCTCGTGGGATCTTGCGATCATCGTCTTCATCGCCAGCATCGCCGTGCCCGTGCTCAAGATCGGCGTCCTCGGCCTGCTGGCCTGGAGCGTGCGCCATGCGCCCGCCTGGCGGCGGCTCGAGCGCGCCAAGCTCTACCGTCTGATCGAGCTCGTCGGCCACTGGTCGATGCTCGACGTCTACGTGGTCGTACTGCTGGCGGCCACCGTTCGATTCGGCCCGCTGGCCAGCGTCGACGCCGGCGTCGGCCTGCTCGCCTTCGCCGCCGTCGTGGTGCTGACGATGTTCGCGAGCCACAGCTTCGATCCGCGGCTGATCTGGCGCGGCGACCAGGGTGCGGCGCCGCCTTCCTCCCTGCCGCGAGCGCCCTCGACCTCCCTCCGCGAGACTTCCGATGAGCGACGAACCGCCGCCGCGTGATCCGGTGGTGGAGCCGCCGCCGACACCGTCGCCGCCCCGGCCGGCCGAGCCGGCGCCGACCGGCCTGCCGCGACCGCGTGTCGACCGGGCCCCGCGCTTCAGCTTCTCGCTGGTCTGGCTGGTGCCGTTGGTCGCCGTCGCGATCGGTGCCTCGATGCTCGTGCGGACGGTCTTCCTCACCGGCCCGCAGATCGAGATCGAGTTCGCGTCGGCCGACGGCGTCGAGGCCGGCAAGACCGCCGTTCGCTACAAGGAGGTGGTGATCGGAAAGGTGCGGTCGGTGTCGTTGCGCGGCGATCACAAGCGCGTCGTCGTCGGCGTCCAGCTCGACCGGTCGGCGTCGGCATTCGCGGTCGAGGACACCTCGTTCTGGGTCGTCAGGCCACGCATCGGCGCGGCGGGCATCAGCGGCCTGGGTACCCTCCTGTCCGGCGCCTACATTGCCGCGGACGCCGGCGTGTCGCCGAACTCGCAGTCGGAGTTCATCGGCCTCGAGGCGCCGCCGCTGGTGCTGCGCGGCGAGCCGGGCGCGATCTTCGTGCTCCGTTCCGACGATCTCGGCTCGCTCGACCTCGGCTCGCCCGTGTTTCACAAGCGCACGCGCGTCGGCAGCGTTGTCGCCTACACCCTCGACGCCGATCTCGACGAGCTCAAGGTCAAGGTCTTCGTCGAGGCGCCGTACCAGAAGCTGGTGACGACGAACACCCGGTTCTGGAACGCGAGCGGCATCGACCTCACCCTCAACGCCAGCGGCCTCACGTTGAACACGCAGACGCTCACCTCCGTCCTCGCGGGCGGGCTGGCCTTCGAGGAGCCGCCGGGCGCGACCCACGCCCCGGCTGCGCCCGAGAACACGGTGTTCACGCTGTTCGACGACCGTCGCGCCGCGATCGCACCGCCCGACGGGCCTGCCGTACGCGTGCGGATGGTGTTCGACCAGACCATCCGCGGCCTGTCGGAAGGCGCCGCCGTCGACCTGCTCGGCATCGAGATCGGCCAGGTGCGATCGGTCACACTGCAGTACGACCCGGTGCGCAAGCGCTTCCCGATCGCCGTCGTCGCCGACGTCTTTCCGCAGCGGCTCGGTGCCGTTCGCGCCGTCTTGATGCGCGAGGCGGCACCGGAGGTGGGCGGCGATTCCGCCGTCCTGCGCCGGCTCGTCGAGGCCGGCCTGCGCGCGCAGCTGCGAACGGGCAACCTGCTCACCGGTCAGCTCTATGTCGCGCTCGACTTCGTCGGCAAGGAACCGCACAAGGCGTCGATCGATGCCGACGGCACGGTGACGATGCCGACGGTTCGCGGCACGCTGAGCGAGATCCAGCCGCAGATCGCCGAGATCGTGCAGAAGGTCAGCAAGATCCCGTTCGAGGAGATCGGCCGCGACCTGCGCTCGACACTGGCCCAGACGCGTACCGCCATCGGACAGCTCACGCCGGAGGCGCAGAAGGCGCTGGCGGAAGTGTCGCGCACCCTGTCGAAAGCGCAAGCCTCGCTCGAGAGCCTCGACCGCAACGTGACCGACCCGAACGCGCCGGTGCAGAGGAGCCTCGACGAGGCGATGCAGGAGCTGCAACGCACGTCGCGATCGCTCCGCGTCCTGTCAGACTACCTGCAACGCCATCCCGAGGCGCTCCTGCGCGGCAAGCCTGCCGACCCGGCGCTTCCCGGGCGCTAGCCATGCCCCCGCACACCCATCCTTTCCGGAGCCGATTCATCGGCGTCCTCGCCGCCGTCGCCCTGGTCGCGTGCGGTTCGGTACCTCAGGTGCACCTGCACACCCTGATGCCCGTCGATCCGCCTGCGCGCGTGGCATCGGCGCCAGAGGTGCCGGCGATCTATCTCGAGCAGGTCCGCCTGCCAGCGCAGGTGGACCAGCCCCAGTGGCTGGTCAGGCTCGCCGACGGCTCGCTCGTCGCGCTGGAACAGGAACGCTGGGCCAGCCCGCTGCGCGACGAGTTCCGCCAGGCTCTCCTCGAGCAACTGGTGCGCCGGCATGGCGCGCTCGACGCACGCGGTGCCGGTCCGGCACCCTCGGTCTACGTCCGCATCGCCGTCGATGTGCGGCGTCTCGAATCGCTGCTCGGCCGCGAGGCCCGCATCGAGGGCAGTTGGGCGCTGGTGCCGAACCAGGGTCGGGCAACGCCGCTGCGCTGCGATTTCCTGATCAGCGTGCCGGTCGGCGCCGGCATGGACGCCCTCGCCGACGGACATCGCCACGCCGTGACGAGGCTCGCCGACGCAATCGCTGCCAACCTGCCGCGCGTCGGACGCGGCGCCCCCGCCGACTGTACTGACGCGGGGCGCCGGTAGCACAACGCCCGAGCGCCATACGGCGGTCGGGCGTCGTTCATGAGGGGCCAGGGCGGTATCGCCCTGGCGGCCCGCGCTCAGGGACGGACGATGATGTCGTTATGGACGACGCGGACGCCGTCGACCTTCATGGCGATCCGCTCCGCGGCCTGCTTTTCCTCGGCGTTGCGCGCGAAGCCCGACAGCTGGACGGTACCCTTCAGCGTCTCCACCTTGATGGCGGACGCATCGACAGCCCGGTCATCGACCATGCGCCCCTTCACCGTACTGGTGATCTTGGCGTCGTCGACGTAGGCGCCGGCGGATTCCTGCCCGCGCGTGACGGCGCAGCCCGAGGTGATGGCGAGGGCGCCGACGGCGGCGACGGTGGCGAGAGTGGTTCTGAGTTTCATGGAATTCTCCTTGCGTGGGTCGGGGGAAAAGGGGCTGCCAAAGCGATCGGCACGAGGCTCAGCTGCTCATCCAGTCGCTCAGCTCGTCGGCGTGCTCCTGCTCCTGGCTGAGGATCGACTCGAGGATCCGGCGCGTCGAGGAGTCCTTGTCACCGATGAGGGCGATCATCTGGCTGTACGCCTCGATCGCGACCCGCTCGGCGACGAGATTGGCGCGGATCATCGACTTCAGGTCGAGTGCGTCGTCGTAGTCGGCGTGGCTTCGCTGCAGCAGGGTGGCCGGCGAGAAATCGGGCTCGCCTCCGAGCTGAACGATTCGCTCGGCGAGCATGTCGCCGTGCGCGGTTTCCTCGGTCGCGTGGACCATGAATTCCTCGGCGATCTTCGGCGAGGCCATTCCCTTCGCGGTGAAGTGGTGCCGCTTGTATCGCAGGATGCAGACGAGCTCGGTTGCCAACGCGTCGTTCAGCAGCTTGATGATGTCTTCGCGCCAGGGCCCGTAGCTCGGCGTCACTGCTCCCTTTTCGAGGCTGTGCTTTGCCGCGTCGAGCGCGCTTTCGTCCAGCTTCAGACGGCTTTCGGAGTTGGGCATGGCGGACCTTATTTGTTCGAGATAGCCTTCGTGCCGAGCAGCGCGAAAAGCAGGACGGCCACGAAGAGGACCAGGAAGACGATGAAGAGAATCTTGGCGATGCCGGCTGCGCCGGCGGCGATGCCGGTGAAGCCGAAGACGCCGGCGACGAGTGCGATGACCGCGAAGATGATGGCCCACTTGAGCATGATGGCGACTCCCGGCGCGGCGGCTCCCGCGGAGCCTGGGCAGCGCGCCCTGACGATGGAAGAACTCTAGCCAGCGCGCTCGCGCGCAGCGATCGGAGCGGCGCGTGAGCGCCTGTAGGACGAGAGAGGGAAGACCCGTCAGTGCTCCGGAGCGGACCCCGCAGACCCACGCTCCGTGGTGGCCGGCGTTTCAGCCACGCCTGGCCGCTCGAGGTGGACCAGCCGGCAGGCGCCGTCTTCGAGCGTCGACCACTCGAGCACGGCACCAGGCGCCAGCCACCGCGCGCCGAGCTCTGCGGCCTGCTCGTCGGCGCTGACGGCGCTCGGCCGCGCGAAGAGGATTCGCGCCGTACGCCCGCCTTGGGTCAGGAGCAGCTCGGCCTGATCCCAGTGCGAAGGCAGGCGAGGCGTCAGGGTGATCGAGTCGCCGCGCCGCGACAGGCCGAACAGCGATTCGATCGCGGCGCGATGCATCCACGCCGCCGAGCCCGTGTACCAGCTCCAGCCGCCGCGCCCGACGTAGGGCGGCGCGCTGTACACGTCGCCGGCCATCACGAAGGGTTCGATCGCATAGGCGCCGGCCCGGGCCGGATCGCTCGACCGGTGCGCCGGGCTGAGGTAGGTGAAGTAACGGTAGGCGGCATCGCCGTCGCCGCGCCTGGCATGCGCCATGACCGCCCAGACGCCGGCATGCGAGTACTGGCCGCCGTTCTCGCGCACGCCTGGCGGGTAGGCCTGGATGTAGCCGGCGCTCGGCTGCGCGTCGGCGAGCGGCGGATCGAGCAGGCGGACCAGGCCGGCGTCGTGATCGACCAGGCGGGCGTCGAGCGACGCCATCGCCTGCGCGGCGAGCGGCTCCGGCGCGGCTGCGGAGAGCACCGCCCAGGCCTGGGCGATGAGGTCGATCCTGCATTCGGCGTTGCCTGCCGAGCCGAGCGGCGAGCCGTCGTCGAAATAGGCGCGACGGAACCAGGCACCGTCCCAGCCGGCGCTCTGAAGTGCGTCGCCCCAACCTCGCGCCGCCGCCTGCCAGGTGGCCGCCCGGCCGTTCTCGCCGCGGCCTGCGGCGAGCGGCGCGAAGCGGGGCACGAGGTCGGCGAGGAACCAGGCCAGCCAGACGGATTCGCCGCGGCCTTCGTGGCCGACACGGTTCATGCCGTCGTTCCAGTCGCCCGTGCCCATGAGCGGCAGGCCGTGGACGCCGACCGCGAGGCTGCGGTCGATCGCCCGGGCGCAGTGCTCGAAGAGTGTCGCGCGCTGGACGCTCGGGGTCGGGACGTAGTACGCGTCCTCGGCGCCCTCGGGGATGGCTGCCCCTTCGATGAAGGCCACCGGCTCGTCGAGGATCGCCTGCTCGCCGGTCGCCTCGATGTAGTGCAGGCAGGCGTGTGGCAGCCAGAGCAGGTCGTCGGAGAAATGGGTGCGAACGCCGGCGCCGGTGGGCGCATGCCACCAGTGCTGGACGTCGCCCTCCGGGAACTGCCGAGATGCCGAGAGCAGGAGCTGCTCGCGCAACAGATGCGGCGCCGTCCATGCCAGCGCCATCGCGTCCTGCAGCTGGTCGCGAAAGCCGTAGGCGCCGCCGGCCTGGTAGAAGCCGGCCCTGGCCCAGAGGCGACAGGCAATCGTCTGGTAGAGAAGCCAGCGGTTGACGAGGACGTCGAAGAGCGGATCGGGCGTACGCACGACGGTGGCGCCGAGCAGCGCGTCCCAGCGGGCGCGCACCGCCTGCATTCGCTCGAGCGGCGGCACGGCGACGGCCCGCTCCGCGAGCTCGCGGGCCGCAGCGGGGCTGGTGCCGAAGCCGAGCACGAAGACACAGTCGGCGGAGTCGCCGGCGCGCAGCGTGAGCCGGCCGGCCAGCGCGGCACAAGGGTCGAGGCCGACGCCGCTGGCCTGGCCGTAGTGGTCGGGAACGACGATGCGGCCGCGCGCGACGAACGACTCGCGGCGGTCGCAGGTCCAGTCGATGGCGTCGATGCCGGCGCCGGCGAGGGCGAAGAAGGCGGTGCCGTCGCCGAAGCCCGCCGAGCGATCGCGCTGGGTGCAGAAGAGGCCGGTCGACGTCGTCTTCGCCTCGCCGCCGGCAGCGGCGTCGGCCACCGGGTCGCGGCCGTCGGCCGTCGCCCCCGGAAGGTGCGACATCGCGGTGCAGGTGGTGGCGCGGTCGCCGCGCTGCGCGCCCATCACCCATTCGACGACGCCCACGGCGCGCAGCTGCATCGTCCGGGGGCCGCGGTTGACGAGGCGCAGGCGCACCTGCTTGACCGAGAGCACCGGGTCGACGCACCAGGACACGTTCACCT
>JBBRFB010000121.1:0-10701 GCA_038225015.1 Burkholderiales bacterium | reverse complement strand
TCGCGATCGTGCCGGAGCCGCAGCACGGATCGTGCAGGGCATCGCCCGCATCACGGCGGCCGTGCCAGCCGGCGGCGGCGAGCATGGCGGCGGCACGGGTTTCCTTCAGCGGCGCGTCGCCGGTGTCGGCGCGCCAGCCCCGCTTGAAGAGCGACTCGCCCGAGCTGTCGACGTAGAGCGCCGCGCGCTCGGCGGCGACGTGCAGGACGAGCGGCATGTCGGGGTGCCGCGTATCGACGTTCGGGCGCTCGCCCGTGGCGTCGCGCAGCGCGTCGCAGACGGCGTCCTTCACGCGCAGGGCGGCGAAGTTGAGGCTGCGAAGCGGACTGCGGTGCGCCGTGGTGTCGACCCGGATCGTCTGCCGCGGCGTCAGCCAGTCGGTCCACGCGACGCTCCTGGCCAGCGCGTAGAGGTCGTCCTCGTGGCGGTAGGCGCCTTCGGCGAGCTCGACGAGCACGCGCTGGGCGAGCCGGCTCTCGAGATTCAGCGCCATGACGTCCTTCACCTCGCCGTCGAGGCCGACGCCACCGCGGAGCGTGTCGGTCCGGGATCCCGGCAGGATGGCCGCCACTTCGGCCGCGAGCAACGCTTCGACACCGGCCGCACACGGCAGGAAGAGGGGCAGCGGCACTACATGGCCTTGCGCAGCTGCGTCGACGCGATCTTCATCGCCTCGCGGTACTTGGCGACGGTGCGTCGCGCCACCCGGATGCCCTGCTCGTCGAGCATCTGCGAGATCAGGCTGTCCGACAGCGGGCTCGCCGGATCCTCTGCAGTGACGATCTGGCGGATCAGCGCCCGCACGGCGGTGCTCGAGGCGTTGCCGCCGGCCTCGGTCGCGAGCGAGGAGCCGAAGAAATACTTGAGCTCGAACGTCCCGAACGGCGTCGCCATGTACTTGGCGGTGGTCACGCGAGAGATCGTCGACTCGTGCAGGCCGAGCTCGTCGGCGATCTCGCGCAGCACGAGCGGCTTCATGGCGATGGCGCCGTGCGTGAAGAAGCTCTTCTGCCGCTCGACGATGGCCTGCGAGACGCGCTGGATGGTGTCGAAGCGCTGCAGGATGTTCTTCACGAACCAGCGTGCCTCCTGCAGGCGCGAGGTCAGGCCGGCGGCCGAGCCGTTCAGCGGCGCCGCGTTGCGCGCGCCGCGCTGCTGCCGGATCGCACTGGCGTAGAGATCGTTGATGCGCAGCTTCGGCATGACGTCGGGATTGAGCGACACCTTCCAGCCGCGGCCCGACTTCTGCACGATGACGTCGGGAACCACGATGTTGGCCTCGGCGCGGGCGAACTGCCGGCCCGGCTTCGGCTCGAGCGCGACGATCAGCGCCTGCGCCTCGCGCAGCATGACCTCGTCGGCGCCGGTTGCCGCCATCAGCTTCTTCAGGTCGCGCCGCGCCAGCAGCGGCAGGTGGTTCTTGCAGACGATGATGGCGATCATCTGGGCCTCGCAGCGCGTGCGGGTGCGCAGCTGCAGGGTCAGGCACTCGGCGAGATCGCGGGCGCCGACGCCGGTGGGCTCCATGCTCTGCAGGAAGCGCAGGCCGCAGCGCAACTGCGCGAGCAGCGGGTCGTCGTCCCCGGCCTCGACCTCGGCCTCGCCCTCGACTGTCAGGCCACCCTCGCGCAGTCGGCTGGCGATGTCCTCGAGCGAGTCGGACAGGTAGCCTTCGTCGTCGAGCGAATCGATCAGCACCATGACGGCCGCGGCGTCGGCGGGCGCCAGGCGCATGCCCGAGAGCTGGCTGCGCAAGTGGTCCTGCAGCGTTTCGGTGGCCGCGTCGCGATCGCTGCCGTCGAACTCGTCGCCGTCGTTGTTCGTTCGCGACTTGCCCGGTGTCTCGGTGATGCCGTCGAAGTCCTCGCGCTCGGTGCCGTTCTCCCAATCGTCGCGCTCGGCGCTGCCGAAGTCGGCGGCGCCGTCCATCGTCAACGGCTCGTCGTGCGCCTCGACGCCGCTCTCGGCGGCGCGTTCGGATTCCTGCTCGCCGGCACGCTCGGCCGTCGTCGTTCGCTCGATCATCGGCTCGAACGGCGGCGCCGCCTCTTCCTCGGTCTCGAGGAAAGGGTTCTGCTCGAGCATCTGCTCGACCTCCTGATGCAGCTCGAGCGTCGACAGCTGCAGCAGGCGGATCGATTGCTGCAGCTGCGGCGTCAGCGCCAGGTGCTGCGACAGGCGGACCTGGAGCGAGGGCTTCATGGGCAACCTGCCAGCACACGTGTGCCCGGTCGCGTCGGCGCGGGCAGCGGCGAACGGACGGAGCGCCGAGACAGGTGCGGGTGCGCGGGACTCATCCTCACATGCGAAAGTGCTCGCCGAGGTAGACCTTGCGGACTGCCGCGTTGGCGACGATCTCCGACGGCGTGCCTTCGGCCAGGACGCGGCCCTCGCTGATGATGTAGGCGCGATCGCAGATGCCCAGCGTCTCTCGCACGTTGTGGTCGGTGATCAGCACGCCGATGCCGCGGTTCTTCAGGAAGCCGATGATTCGCTGGATCTCGATCACCGCGATCGGGTCGATGCCGGCGAAGGGCTCGTCGAGCAGGATGAAGCGGGGTTGGGTGGCGAGCGCGCGGGCGATCTCGACCCGCCGGCGCTCGCCCCCCGAGAGTGACGGTGCCGGCGAGGCACGCAGCTTCTCGATGCCGAGCTCGCGCAGCAGCGCCTCGAGCATCTCGTCGATGACGGGCTTTTTCAGCGCCTTGCCTTCACTGGTGACCTGCAGCTCGAGGACGGCGCGGATGTTTTCCTCGACGTTGAGCTTGCGAAAGATCGACGGCTCCTGTGGCAGGTAGGACAGGCCCATGCGCGAACGCTGGTGGATCGGCATGCGCTCGACCCGGCGGCCCTCGATCGTGATCTTGCCGCCGTCGGCGCGAACGAGGCCGACGATCATGTAGAAGCTCGTCGTCTTGCCGGCGCCGTTCGGGCCGAGCAGGCCCACGACCTCGCCGCTGTGCACGGCGAGCCGCACGTCGTTGACGACGGTTCGCGAACCGTAGGCCTTCCGAAGCCCGCTCGCCTCGAGCCGATGGACGGCGGCCGGCGCAGGCTTCGCGGGCGATGGCCCCACAGCCACGGCGGCGGAGGCCGTCAAGGCTTGTTCCCCAGCGACGGCGTGATCTTCAGCGGCGCGGCCCCGGCCGCGGCGGCGCTGGCGGCGGCCGCCGCCGCCGGGCTGCCTTCGCGCGGGGTCAGGATGGCGCGGACCCGCCCGCCGGGATTCGACGCCGTCGGCGTGGCGCCGCCCGACACGTTGAAGACCTCGGTGGCGCTGTCGTAGGTGATGAGGTTGCCGGTGATCTCGTCGGCGACGGCGGCGCCGCGAAGCCGGCGCACCGAGGCGTTGTTGACGAAGCGGACCACCTCCGACTTGGCGTCGTACTCGAGCCGCTCGGCGTCGCCTTCGATGTATTCGTCGGGCGCATCGCGCTTCTGGCGAAAGGTCGCGTGCTGCCCCGGCGAGCCGAACGCGACCGCCGTGTGGTAGCCGTCGGGCGTCTCGCGAACCTCGATCCGGGCCGCCCGGATCGTCATCGTTCCCTTGCTGACGACGACGTTGCCGTTGAAGACGACGAACTGCTTGAGCAGGTCGAGTTTGCCCGGCAGGTCGGCCTCGACCTGAAGGGGCATCAGGCGATCGGCCTTTTCGGCCAACGCGACTGGTCCGGCGAGCACGAGGGTGGCCAGCGCGAACGGGCGCAGGGCGGAGCGGAAAGCGGTCACGGGGCGAGGGTGCAAGTCGGATTTCCGCATGGCGGCATGAAACTTGCAGAACATTCTACGCGTGGCCCTGCCGTGTGCTGCCCCGATGCCGCCTGAAAAGTCACGCGCCGGGCCCTCGAGGGGCGCGGCTTTTACTTGCGTTGACGGACCTTGACGATCAATGCGTCGACCACGTCGAGCATGCGCTCGTTCGAGCCGACCGGCGGCGCCGGCGCGCTGCCGGCATTGGCGAGGGTGCCGTTGGTGTAGTACCGGCCCTGCACGCCCATCGCCGGCACGGCGTCGATCTTGTAGGCGGCGGCGAGCTGTCGGGCCTGCTGCGCCCGCGCCTGGATGGAGAACGAGCTGTAGGTGGCCATGAACTTGAGCGGATCGACGCCGTTCTTGGTCACGAAGGCGGCGATGTCCTCGGGGGTGCGCAGGCGCTGATGGTCGTTGTGGATGGCGTAGTAGACGCGCCGATGCAGGGCACCCACCAGGCCGAGCGACTCGATCGCGTAGTACAGGCGCTGCTGAGCGGTGAAAGGCTCTTCGCGAAACCAGACCGGGACACGCCTGAAGGCGACGTCGGCGGGCAGTTGCTTCGACCAGGCGTCGAGTGCCGGCTCGAAGGCGTTGCAGTGCGGGCATTCGTACCAGAATAACTCGATCACATCGATCTTCCCCGGCTCGGCCACCGGCGCCGGCTGCGCGAGCTTGACGTAGTTCACGCCCTCGACGGCCGCCGCCAGGGCGCCGGCCGAGCCGGCCAGGCCGGCGAGCGCGCCACCCGCCAGGACCCGGGAGAAATCACGTCGGCTGAAGGTCGTCATCGTCGTCCTCGATTTCGAAAGCATCTGTCGGCGCGCTCAGCGCTGGACGCGCACGAGCGCGGAATCGACCCCGGCGTCGCCGAGCTTGCCCTTGGCGGCGTCGGCCTGCGCCTTGTGATCGAAGGGCCCGACTCGGACCCGATAGACCGTGCGGCCGCTCTGCTCGCGCTCGGTCAGCTTGCTCTCGACGCCGAGCATCGCGAGCTTGGCCCGTTGCTGCTCGGCATCTTCGCTGCGTGCAAAGGCGCCGGCCTGAACGAAATACAGGAACGGATCGGTGCCAACGCCGGTGGACAGTGGTGACGAGGCGCCCTCCCGGGCGGCAGACAGTGCCCGCTGGGTTTGCGGGTCGACGGCGGCCGGCGGTTTCGCCGCGGCCGCGCTGGCCGGCGCCGGCAGCATCGGAGCCGCCGTCGGCGGCGCCAGCATGGTTGCTGGCGCCGTGACGACGCCCGAAGCACTCGCCGAGCCGGGCGCCGGGTTCTTGCCGGCGAGGGCGCTGTTCGGGTCCCAGTTGCGGTTGCGCTCGGTCTCGGCGGCATCCTGCCCGGGGGTGTGCAGCGGCACCTTGTTGACGAAGGGGTTCGGCGCCTTCGTGACGTAGAGCGCGACGCCGAGCGCCAGCGCCAGCCCGATCAGCAGTCCGATGACGAAGCCGATGATGAAGCCGCCGCGCTGGCGCCTCGGCGTTGAGCGGTGGATCATGGCGATTCCGATTCCCGTGACATGCGTTCCGGCGCGCTGACGCCGAGGAGTTGGAGGGCGTTGCGGATGACCTGGCGGGTGGCTGCCAGCAGCGCCAGGCGCGCCCGCGCCAGCGCCGGGTCATCGACGAGGAAGCGCTCGGCCGCGTAGTAGCTGTGAAACGTCGCCGCCAGCTCGCGCAGGTAGAACGTGATCTCGTGCGGCTCGAGGCTGGCGGCAGCAGCAGCCACCATCGCCGGGTAGTCGGCGAGCTTGCGCATCAGGGCCGTCTCGCTCGGCGCCGAGAGGTACGACAGGTCGGCTTCGGCCGGCGCCCCGACATCGCCGCCCTGCGCCGCGAACTGCTCGATCACCGAGCAGATGCGCGCGTGCGCGTACTGGACGTAGAAGACCGGGTTCTCGTCGTTCTGCTGGCGCGCCAGATCGACATCGAAGGTGAACTCGGTGTCGGCCTTTCGGCTCAGCATGAAGAAGCGGACGGCGTCGCGGCTGGTCCAGTCGATCAGGTCGCGCAGGGTGACGTAGCCGCCGGCGCGCTTGGAGATCTTCACCTCCTCGCCGCCGCGCTCGACCCGCACCATCGTATTGAGCACGTACTCCGGATACGCGGGCGGCACGCCGCTGTTCGCCGCCTGCAGGCCGGCACGAACGCGGGCGATCGTGCCGTGGTGGTCGGTGCCCTGGATGTTGATCGCCTGGCTGAACCCGCGCTCGAACTTGGCGAGGTGGTAGGCGACATCGGGCACGAAATAGGTGTACGTGCCGTCGGACTTGCGCATGACGCGGTCCTTGTCGTCGCCGTAGTCGGTCGTGCGCAGCCAGAGCGCGCCGCCTTCCTCGTAGGTCTTGCCGGCGGCCACGAGTCGCGCCACTGCCTTCTCGACGCGGCCGCTGGCGTACAGGCTCGACTCGAGAAAGTAGTTGTCGAAGCGGACGCCGAACGCCTGGAGGTCGAGATCCTGCTCGTGCCGAAGGTAGGCGACCGCGAACTGACGGATGTCGTCGAGGTCGTCGACGCGGCCCGAGGCCTGGTATTGCCGGTCGTCGGCGCGCACGGTCTTGCCGGCGCGGAAGTCGGCGGCGATGTCGGCCACGTAGTCGCCGTTGTAGGCGGTGTCCGGCCAGCCGGCGTCGCCCGGCGCGAGGCCGTCGAGGCGGGCCTTCACCGACGCCGCGAGGGTCGCGATCTGGACGCCGGCGTCGTTGTAGTAGAACTCGCGCGTCACCTGCCGGCCGGCGGCCTCGAGCAGGTTGCAGATCGCGTCGCCGAGCGCGGCCTGGCGAGCGTGACCGACGTGCAGCGGGCCGGTCGGATTGGCGGAGACGAACTCGACGATCACCGGCGCGTGTTCCGTCGCGGCGCCCGCGTCGCGGCGGCCGAAGCGATCGGCCGACGTCAGGATCTCGGCGACGACCGCCTGGCGGGCCGCCGCGCGCAGGTGCAGATTGATGAATCCGGGGCCGGCAATGTCGATCGATTCGACCCAACGCTCGACCGCCGTCTTCTTGCGCAGCGCCGCGATCAGCTCGGCAGCGACCTCGCGCGGGTTGCGCTTCTGCGCCTTGGCCAGAGGCATTGCCGCGGTGCAGGCCAGATCGCCGTGAGCGGCCTGGCGTGGCGTCTCGAAGGTCGCCGCGAGGGAGTTGCCGGGACTCACTTCGGCCATCGCGGCACGCAAGGCGTCGAGCAATTCTTCGCGGGCTTCGGACATGGCGGAATTCTACGAGGCACCCCGCGACGCGATCGGGACGCGGCGAGAAGCCGGCGCCGACCGTGAATTAGCTGCCGTCCGGTCGCTGTTACGGTTTCGGCGCGACGTAACCGGGTGCAAGAATGGCGGCCCACCCCGCTCTGGCCCTCATGTCCGTCGCGACCACCGCCTCTGCCGCCACCGTCCCCGCAGCGTTGCCCCCGGCCCCGGCTGACGCGCCGGCGATGCCGGCGATGATCGGCAAGTACCGCATCCTCGGCCGTCTCGGCGACGGCGCGACGAGCGAGGTCTTCCTCGCCTACGACGACTTCCAGGGCCGAAAGGTCGCCATCAAGCGGGTGCGTGCCTCGAACGCCGCCGATCCGATGGACGGCCACTATTCCGAGCGCTTCTTCGCCGCCGAGGCGGCGCTCGTCGGCCGGCTGCAGCACCCGAACGTGGTGCAGATCTTCGATGCCGTGCCCGATCCGGTCGAGCCCTATCTGGTCATGGAGTACGTTGCGGGCACCACGCTCAGGCCGTATTGCCGCGCCGACCAGCTGCTCTCGCTCGAGCTGATCGTCGAGATCGGTTTCAAGTGCGCGATGGCGCTCGGCTACGTGTACCGACAGGGCCTCATCCATCGCGACGTCAAGCCGGCCAACCTGCTGGCGGTGCTCAACAACGGCACCATCACCGACGTCAAGGTCACCGACTTCGGCAGCGTCCTCAACCTCGGCTCCGACGTGACGCAAATCCACCGCGTCGGCTCTCTTGCCTACATGTCGCCCGAGCAACTCGACGGCGGCGGCCTCGATTGCCGGGCCGACATCTACTCGCTCGGCGCCGTGCTCTACCACCTCATCGCCGGCCGGCCGCTCTTCGATGCGCAGGTGCAGTCGGCCATGATGCATCAGATCTACAACGTCGCGCCGGCGCCGCTGGCGGGCATCCGCGCCGGCGTCAGCGCCGGTCTCGACGCGGTGATCCAGAAGGCGCTCGCCAAGCAGCCGGGCGATCGCTACAACGACTGGGGCGAGTTCGCCCAGGCGATTTCGGAGCTGGTGACGACGCAGCAGGTGCCTCGCGGCCAGTTCCAGGGCGTCCTAGATTCCGAGCGCTTCACGCTGCTGCGAACCCTCGAGTTCTTCGATAACTTCGGCGACGTCGAGCTGTGGGAGGTCGTGCACCGCGCCAAGTGGCAGCGCTTCCATTTCGGTCACGCGCTCTACCGCAAGGGCGAGGAAGGCAACAGCTTCCACATCATGGCGCAGGGCGAGGTCGAGGTCTTTCGCGACGGCAAGAAGGTCGCGCAGCTCGGCGCCGGAACGTCGGTCGGCGAAATGGCCTACCTGGCACCGAGCGCCGAGCTGAAGAAGCACAGCACCGACGTCCTCGTCACCGAGCCGGCGACCACCATCTCATTCACGCCCGAGACCCTGACGCAGCTGAGTCCGAATTGCCGGCACCTGTTTCACGACTCGTTCATCAAGGTGCTGGTGCGCCGGCTGCACGCCGCCCACGAAGCCCTGGCCCACCCGCGCCGGATCTTCTGAACCGGGCCGGCGGCAGGGCCGGCAGGCGGGGAAACAACAGCCGCCGAAGGGGCGGTACAGAGCGCTTGCCGGCCGCGCTCGCGGCGTGCTCCAATCTTCGCCGGCCGCTCGGGCCTGCCGCACCTCACCAGGAAAATTCCATGAAGCACCTGCTCGCCCTCGCGGCGCTCGCCGCCGCTGCGTTCACCGCACCCGCCTTCGCCAGTTCGCACAAGGAAGCGCCCAACATGGCCGCCGGCGCCAGCGCCCCGATGGCGATGACCAAGCAGCAATCGAAGATGGGCGACTGCAACAAGGAGGCCGCAGGCAAGAAGGGCGACGAGCGCAAGGCCTTCATGAAGACCTGCCTGTCGGCCAAGCCGACGACTCAGCAAGACAAGATGAAGCAGTGCAACGTCGACGCCAAGGGCAAGGCCGGCGACGAGCGCAAGGCCTTCATGAAGGAATGCCTCAGCAAGTAGCCGCCTGTCAGTGCGCCACGGTCGGCGGGCGCCAGTAGCCCGCCGCGCCGTAGGTCTGCTTCAGGAAGTCGATCCACAGGCGCGTGCGCAGCGGCAGGTGCCGGGCATGCGCAAAGACGGCGTAGATGCCGTTCGGCGGCGCGGCGAACTCGTCGAGCACGCTCACGAGTTGCCCCGACGCCAGCTCGTCCTCGACCTCCCAGGTCGATCGCCACGCGATCCCCAGGCCGCGCACGCACCAGTCGTGCAGCACCTGGCCGTCGCTGCAGTCGAGCCGGCCGCCGGGTCGCAGGTGAGTCACCGCGCCGGCGACCGAAAAGGCCCAGCCGCGGCTCTGGCTCGCTTCGGTGGTGAGCGTCAGGCAGTCGTGCCGGGCCAGGTCGTCGGGGCGCGCCGGCACCCCGGCGCGCTGCAGGTAGCCCGGCGTGGCGACGCACAGCCGCCGGTTGTCGGCGAGGCGGACGCTGACCAGGCTGCTGTCCGGCAGATCACCGACCCGAACGGCGCAGTCATAACCCTCGTTGACGATGTCGATGACGCGGTCGCCGAGGTTGAGCGACACGTGCACGTCGGGGTGCCGGGCCACGAAGTCGGGCACCAGGGGAGCGACGTGCCGGCGCCCGAAGCCGGCCGGGGCCGTCAGCCGCAGGATGCCGCTGGCCTTGACGCCACCGGCCGAAACGCTAGTCTCGGCACTGCGAATATCAGAGAGTAAGCGCTGACAGTCTTCGAGGAACGAGGTGCCCTCGTGGGTCAGCGTGATGCGCCGCGTCGTGCGCACCAGCAGCTTGACGCCGAGCCGCGCCTCGAGGGCGTCGATGCGTCGGCCGATGACCGCTGGCGCCACCCCCTCGGCGCGCGCGGCCGCCGTCAGGCTGCCGCGGATCGCTACCGAAACGAAGGACTCGATCTGCTTGAACTGGGCCATGGGCAGAAGACTCGACCGGGGACCGACTGGAATACGTCTCCCGGACAGAGTGATTACGCTGCTGAGGTCATCACTGCGGGGTGGCTCGTGGTCGCAATGGGCGCGCGGGCATGGCTTAGATTATCGGCATGAACCCATCCGCCGCGCCTGCGCGCACCTCGCCGGCCGGCCCGCCGCAGGCCGTTCTGTTCGACGCCTATGGCACGCTGTTCAACGTCTACAGCGTTGGCACGGCGGTTGAACGGCTGTTCCCGGGCCAGGGCGAGAAGCTGGGCATTCTGTGGCGCGACAAGCAGATCGAGTACACCCACCTCACCTCGATGAGCGGGCGCTCTCGCAGCTTTGCCGATTGCACCCGGGCTGGCCTGCGCTATGCCGCCAAGCGGCTCGACGTGGCTCTGTCCGTCGCCGCCGAGGACGAGCTGATGACCGTCTACGAGCGCCTCGATCCATTTCCCGAGAACCATGGCGTACTCGTCGAGCTGAAGCAGCGCGGCATACGCGCCGGCATCCTCAGCAACGGCGACCCCGGCATGCTCGGCGCCGTCGTTCGCCATGCCGGCTTCGACGGCCTGCTCGATCCGGTGCTGAGCGTCGAGGGTACCGGTCGCTTCAAGACCGACCCGGCCACTTACGCACTCGGGACGGCGGCGCTCGGCCTGCCGGCCGAGCGCATCCTGTTCGTCTCCAGCAACTGCTGGGACGCCGTCGGCGCCACCTGGTTCGGCTACACCACGCTGTGGATCAACCGCTTCGGCCTGCCGCTCGAGGAGCTCGGCGCCGAGCCCGCGCGCATCGGCTCCGCGCTCACCGACGTGC
>JBBRFB010000120.1:0-10836 GCA_038225015.1 Burkholderiales bacterium | reverse complement strand
CTCGAAGGACCTCAAGCCCGGCGTTGCGCCGCACGAAGGCGGCAACACCACTCACTACTCGATCGTCGACGCCAAGGGCAATGCCGTCGCCGTCACCTACACGCTCAACGACTGGTTCGGCGCCAAGGTCACGGCGGCAGGCACCGGCGTCGTCCTCAACAACGAGATGGACGACTTCACCGTCAAGGCCGGCGTGCCGAACCTCTACGGCCTCGTGCAGGGCGAGGCCAACGCCATCGCTCCCGGCAAGCGGCCGCTCAGCTCGATGAGCCCGACCATCATGACGAAGGACGGCAAGCCGGTGCTGGTCGTCGGCACGCCCGGCGGCAGCCGCATCATCACGGTCGTCGTGCACATGATCCTGAACCTGGTCGACTACGGCATGGACGTCCAGGAAGCGGTCGACGCACCGCGTTTTCACCAGCAGTGGCTGCCGAACCCGACCAACCTGGAGCCGTTCGCGCTCAGCCCCGACACCCGGCGCATCCTCGAACGGATGGGTCATGTGTTCACCGTCGCGCAGCCAGCCAACCACGTCGCCGCGATCCTCGTCGGCGCGCCGTCGCTCGGCGGCAAGCCTGTGGGGGAGAACCTGTTCTACGGCGCCAACGACCCGCGTCGCCGCACCGGCCTGGCCCTCGGCTTCTGAGCCCCGCCAGGCGGTGCGACGTCAGCCGTTCAGCACCTTCATCATGTTTTCCGGATAGCGCAGGCCGGCCGCCGCGCCGGCCGGGAAGACAGCGTCGAGTGCGGCCAGTTCCGCCGGCGCGAGGACGAGGTCGACGGCGGCGGCGTTCTCCTCGAGGTACGTGCGTCGCTTGGTGCCCGGGATCGGCACGATGTCGTCGCCCTGCGCCAGCACCCACGCCAGCGCCAGTTGGCCCGCGGTGCAGCCTCGCGTCGCCGCGAACTCCTTCACCCGGGAGGCGAGCTCGAGGTTCTTCGCGAAGTTCTCGCCCTGGAAGCGCGGGCTGTGACGGCGATAGTCGTCGTCGGCAAGGTCTTCCGGCTTCGTGATCGCCCCGGTGAGAAAGCCGCGACCGAGCGGGCTGTAGGGAACGAAGCCGACGCCGAGCCGGCGACATGCGGCGAGCACACCGTCTTCCGGGTCGCGCGTCCAGAGCGAATACTCGCTCTGCAGGGCGGTGATCGGGTGCACCTGGCAGGCGCGCTCGAGGGTCGCCGCCGAGGCTTCCGAGAGGCCCAGGTAGCGGACCTTGCCGGCCCGGACGAGATCGGCCATGGCGCCCACCGTCTCCTCGATCGGTGTCGCCGGGTCGACCCGATGCTGGTAGTAGAGGTCGATCGTCTCGACACCGAGGCGCTTCAGGCTCGCCTCGACCGCGCGCTTCACGTAGGCCGGGCTGCCGTCGAAGCCGCGCACCAGCGGGTTCGACGGATCGCGCAGGATGCCGAACTTGGTCGCCAGGAAGACGTCGTCGCGACGGCCGGCGATCGCCCGGCCGATCAGCTCCTCGTTGGTGTGCGGCCCGTAGATGTCCGAGGTGTCGAGGAAGTCGATGCCGAGATCGAGGGCGCGGTGGATCGTCGCGACCGACTCCTTCTCGTCGCGATTCGAATAGAAGTCGCTCATGCCCATGCAGCCGAGGCCGATCGCGGAGACGGTCGGGCCGCGGGCCCCGAGCTGTCGGGTCTTCATCGTGAGAGTCCTTGCGGGGGTCGGGCTGTCGACGATACCGTGCTCGGCAAACTCCCGGCTACAGTCGATTCATGCAGCTTCGAGGCCGGCAATGAGCGAGAGCGCGAGCGATGCGAAGGCGCTCTGGGCCGGCGCGAGCCGGGCCATCGCCAACGTCGAGCCGCAGCGCGGCGCCCCGGCAACCAGCCCGGTCAGCCGTTACCTCGATCCGGCGCGCCATGGCCGCGAGGTAGAGGCGCTGCGCCGCCTGCCGCATGCAGTGGCGCCGCTGGCCCGGCTCGCCCGTCCCGGCGACTGGACGAGCATGAGCCTGCTCGGCGTGCCGCTGCTCCTCAGCCGCGGCGGCGACGGCGTCCTGCGCGCCTTCATCAACGTCTGCCGGCACCGCGGCACGATCGTCGCCGCACCCGATTCGTCGGGCAGCGACCGCACGCGCTTCGTCTGCCCGTACCACAGCTGGACCTACGACACCTGCGGCCATCTCGTCGGCCGGCCGCACGAGGCCGACTTTCCCCACGTGCCGCGCGCCGAGGCGTCGCTGGTCGCCTTGCCCGTGGCGGCCCGCCTCGGCCTGGCGTGGGTCGTGCCGTCGCCGATCGGCGACTTCGACTGGGACGGCTATTTCGGCCCGCTTGCCGCCGAGCTCGAACAGCTCGGCTACGACGCCGAGGCCGCCAGCCCGCACGAGCGCCACTTCGTCCAGCCGTCGAACTGGAAGCTGGTGCTCGACGCCAACCTCGAGAGCTACCACTTCCAGTACGCGCACCGCGCGACCATCGCCCATCTCTTCCACGACAACCTGGTCCAGCAGGCGTCGTTCGGCCGCCATCAGCGCATCGTCCTGCCCAAGCGCACGCTCGCCGAGGCGGAGGCGCCCGAGCCGACCTGGGGGCTGCTCGGCCGGCACAGCAACATCATCTACTTCTTCTTTCCGGCCACGTTCCTGCTCTGGGAAGGCGATCACGTCAACGGCTTCAACGTCACCCCGGCGACCGCGGCGAGCTGCGCCACGGCGAGCTGGATGCTCGTGTCGGCAGGGGCGCGGGCGCGCCGCGGCGACGATCACTGGCGGCGCAACTGGACGATCTTCTGGGACGCCATCGACGAGGACTTCGCCCTCGCCGCGTCGATGCAGGCAGGCCTGGCGAGCGGCGCCAACCGCGTCCTCGCGTTCGGCGCCAACGAATTCGCCTGCGACCTGTTCGAGCGGGCGATCGATGCCCTGATCGACGCCGGCTGACTGCGCGCGGCACCGCGTGCGCCGCCGCGGCTCCTAGAATCGCGCCGGTCGCACCACCTCGGGAGGCAGCATGCTCATCAACTGCGTGGCCTACGAAGACGGCAAGAAGCTGGCCGACTGCCCGATCGACGACATCAGCGACTACGTCGATCGTCCGAGCTGCTTCGTCTGGGTTGCCCTGAAGGACGCAGCCGGCGACGAACTCTCGAAGATGCAGGAGGAATTCGGCCTGCACGAGCTGGCGATCGAAGACGCCCGCCACGGCCACCAGCGGCCGAAGATCGAGGAGTACGGCGACACGCTGTTCGCCGTGCTGCACACGGTGGAGGCGGGCCCCGACGACGAGTTCGTGGTCGGCGAGGTCGACATCTTCGTCGGCCCCAACTTCGTGCTCTCCACGCGCAACCGCACCCGGCAGGGTTTTCTCGGCGTGCGGGCGCGGGCCGAGCGCGAGCCGGAGCTGCTGCGCCACGGCTCGGCCTTCGTCTTCTACGCCCTGATGGACGCCGTCGTCGACCGCTATTTCCCGATCATCGACGCGCTCGAGACCGACCTCGAATCGATCGAGGCGCAGATCTTCGATGCACACCTGGGGCGCACGAACATCGAGCGGCTGTATGCCCTCAAGCGCAAGATCGGCATCGTCAAGCATGCGGTGGCGCCCCTGCTCGAATCGGTGTCGAAGCTGATCAGCGGCCGCGTGCCCCAGGTCTGCAGCAACGGCCGCGAGTACTTCCGCGACGTCTTCGATCACCTGTCGCGCATGAATGCGTCGCTCGATTCGTTGCGCGACACGATCGGCACCGCGATCCAGGTGAACCTGTCGATGGTGACGATCGAGGAGTCGGAGATCACCAAGCGGTTGGCCGCATGGGCCGGGATCTTCGCCGTCGCGACCGCGTTCGCCGGCATCTGGGGGATGAACTTCCAGAACATGCCGGAGCTGCGCCTCGCCTGGGGCTACCCGGCGGCGCTCGCCATCATCGCCAGCGCCTGCGGCTTCGTCTGGTGGCGCTTCCGGCGCGCACGCTGGCTCTGAGCCCTCCGCCCGGTTCGACAATGCGGCGTTGCATCGGACGAAACATGCCCACGACCCCCACTTACGCCGACGTCGTCGCCGCCTCGGCACGCCTCGCCGGCCATGCCCAGCGCACGCCCGTGCTCACCTCGAGCACGGCCGATGCCGAGACCGGCATGCGCCTGTACTTCAAGTGCGAGAACTTCCAGCGCATGGGTGCCTTCAAGTTCCGCGGCGCCTACAACGCTCTGGCCCGCTTCGATGCCGCGCAACGCCGCGCCGGCGTCGTCGCCTTCTCGTCGGGCAACCACGCGCAGGCGATCGCGCTGGCGGCGCGCCTGCTCGACATCCCGTCGACGATCGTGATGCCGCTCGATGCGCCGGCCGCAAAGATGGCGGCGACGCGCGGCTACGGCGGCCACATCGTCACCTACGACCGCTACCGCGAGGACCGCGAGGCGATCGGCCGGCGCCTGGCCGAGGAAGGCGGCATGACCCTCGTCCCGCCCTACGACCACCCCGACGTGATCGCCGGGCAGGGCACCGCAGCCAGGGAACTGTTCGAGGAGGTGGGCGCGCTCGACGCGTTGTTCGTCTGCCTCGGCGGCGGCGGCCTGCTCTCCGGCTCGGCGCTCGCTGCCCGCGCCCTCGCGCCGGCCTGCAAGGTCTACGGTGTCGAGCCGGAGGCCGGCAACGACGGCCAGCAGTCGCTGCGCAGCGGCCGGATCGTCTCGATCGCGACGCCGCAGACGATCGCCGACGGCGCCCAGACCCAGCATCTCGGCCAGATCACGTTCGAGATCATCCGCCGCGACGTCGACGACATCCTGACCGCCACCGACGCCGATCTCGTCGAGGCGATGCGTTTCTTCGCCGAGCGCATGAAGATGGTCGTCGAGCCGACGGGCTGCCTCGGCTTCGCAGCGGCGCGCCGGCTCGGCCGCGAAGGCGGGCAAGCATGGGCCGGCAAGCGGGTCGGCGTCATCATCAGCGGCGGCAACGTCGACATCGCCCGCTTCGCGGCCCTTCTTGCCGGAGCCTCGGCAACCCCGCCGTAGACTCGGCCTCGTGACCCAGACCGACGCCGCGCTCGCCGCCGATTTCGACCTCAGGCGCCTGCCGGCCTCGTTCTACGACGACCCGTTCTCGACCTACCGTGCCTTGCGCGAGCACGAGCCGGTCAAGCGGATGGCCGGCGGCGGCGTCTTCCTCAGCCGCTACGCCGACGTCGTCGCGGTCTACAAGGACGTCAAGACCTTCAGCTCCGACAAGCACGAGGAGTTCTTCCCGAAGTACGGCCGCACGCCGCTCTTCGAGCACCACACCACCAGTCTCGTCTTCAACGACCCGCCGCTGCACACCCGCGTACGCCGCCTGATCGCCGGCGCGCTCACGCCCCGGCACGTGCTGGCGATGGAAGCCGGCCTCGTCGCCTGGGTCGACCACCTGCTCGACTCGATGGCGGCTCGCGGGGCCGATGCCGAGATCGACCTCATCGAGTCGTTCTGCGGCGCCATTCCGGTGGAGGTCATCGGCAACCTTCTCGGCGTGCCGCGCGACGAGCGCGGGCCGCTGCGCGAGTGGTCGCTGGCGATCCTCGGCGCGCTCGAGCCGACGCTGACCGAGGCGCAGGAAGAGGCAGGCAACCGCGCCGTCGTCGCCTTCCTGGCCTACCTCTCGGGCCTGGTCGAGCGCCGGCGGGCGGCGCCCGGCGACCCCGAGACCGACGTGCTGACGCGTCTCATCCAGGGCGAGGCCGACGGCGAGACGCTGGCGCTGGCCGAGTTGCTGCACAACTGCATCTTCCTGCTCAATGCCGGCCACGAGACGACGACCAACCTGATCGGCAACGGCCTCAAGTGCCTGCTCGACTTTCCCGACCAGAAGGCCCGCCTCGTCGCCGATCCCGAGCTGGTGCGCACGGCGATCGAGGAGTTCCTGCGCATCGAGAGCTCGAACCAGCTCGGCAACCGCATCACGACCGTCGAGACCGAGGTCGGCGGCGTCCGGCTGGCGCCGCGGACGCAGGTGACGATCGGCATCGGCGCGGCCAACCGCGACCCGGCCCAGTTCGCCGACCCCGACCGGCTCGACGTCGGCCGCCATCCGAACCGCCACGTCGCCTTCGGCTCGGGCATCCACCAGTGCGTCGGCATGGGGCTGGCGCGGCTCGAGGGCAAGGTGGCGATCGGCCGCTTCATCGCCCGGTTTCCCGACTTCCGGCTGGCCGCGCCGGCGCTGCGTTCGCAGCGGGCCCGCTTTCGCGGCCACGTGCGCCTGCCGGTCTTCCTCGGCGCGCCGCGGCGCTGAAGGGCAAAGCGCTGCGGCGCCGAGTCGCCGCCAGCGCCGGTGTCAGCCGACGCTCGCCATCGCCTCGCCGAGGCGGATTTCCCGCCCCGGTTCCCAGCCGGCGGCAAACTGCATCCGGGCGTCCTTGGTGAACAGCAGGACGACGGTCGAGCCGAGCATGAAGCGACCCATCTCGGCCCCTTGCGCAAGCGCGATCTCACCCTCGGGGTAGTGCCATTCGCGGACGCGGCGCACGCGCGGCAGCCGGACGGCACCGTGCCAGACGGTGGCCATGCTGCCGACGATCGTGGCGCCGACCAGCGTCAGCACGAACAGGCCTGCCGTCTTCGATTCGAACACGCAGACGACTCGCTCGTTGCGGGCGAAGAGGCCCGGCACGCCGCGCGCCGTCACCGGGTTGACCGAGAACAGCGCGCCGGGCACGTGCAGCATGCGTGTCAGGACACCGTCGCACGGCATGTGGATGCGGTGGTAGTCCTTCGGGCTCAGGTAGAGCGTCGCGAAGCTGCCGTCGTGAAAGCGCGCCGCCAGCGCGGGATCGCCACCGACGAGCGCGGTCGTCGAATAGCGGTGGCCCTTCGCCTGCACGATCTGGTCGTGGTCGATGGCGCCGAGCTGGCTGATCGTGCCGTCGACCGGGCTGACGAGGTCGGCGTCGGCCAAGGGCCGCGCGCCGTCCTTCAGTGCCCTCGTGAAGAAGTCGTTGAAGCTCGCGTACGAGGCGATCTCGGGCTCGGCCGCCTCGCTCATGTCGACGCCGTACTTGCGGACGAACCAGCGAACGAGGCGCATCGTCGTGGGGCGGTGCTGGCGCGACGCGACGCGGCCGGCAAACGCCGTCAGGCCGCGCTTGGGCAGCATGTACTGGGGCAGGACCTTGCGGCGATCGGACACGGGCGCTGGAGACGAAGCGAAGGGGGCGAATTCTAGAGGGGCGTGCGGGCTCGCCGCGGTGCAAGGGCCCTCGCTAGCATCCCTTCGTGGCCCGCCGCCTTTTGCCCGCGATCGATTTCAACGCCCCCTCGTGCGAGGTCGCCCGCGCGCTCGTCGGCGTCGGCCTTTTCGTCGACGGCGTCGGCGGCACGATCGTCGAGACCGAGGCTTACGACCAGAGCGATCGGGCGTCGCACACCTTCGCCGGCCGGACCGCCCGCAACGCGGCGATGTTCGGCCCGTCGGGCTGCGCCTATGTCTATCGCTCGTACGGCCTGCACTGGTGCCTCAACGTCGTCTGCAAGCCGGCCGGCCACGGCGCCGGGGTGCTGATCCGCGCGCTCGAGCCGACCGCAGGCGTCGCGCTGATGCGCGAGCGGCGCAGCCTCTCGGACCGGCGGCTGCTCTGCGCCGGGCCCGGTCGCCTCTGCCAGGCGTTGGCCGTCACCCGCGCGCATGATGGCTGCCGCCTCGACCGGGCACCGTTTCGCCTCACGCCGCGCATTGGACCTGTTCCCGCCATAGGCGTCGGCCAGCGGATCGGCCTGACCCGGGCGCGCGACGTGCCGTGGCGATTCGTGCTCGAGGGATCACCGTTCCTCAGTCGCTCGATGCCCCGCGCCGCTGTGCACACCGGCAGGCCCTAGACTCCCGAGGCCATGCGAAGAATCCTGCTTTTGCTCGGCGCGATGCTGGCCGCCACGGCGCTCGCCGCGCCGCTGCCTTACGACGCCTCGGCCGATGCGAAGGCCGACGTCGCCCGTGCGCTCGCCGCGGCCAGGATGTCGGGCGTGCCGGTGCTGGTGATCCTGGGCGCAAACTGGTGCGAGGACTGCCGTGCGCTGGACCAGGCGCTCACGACCGGCCGGAGTGCGGCGCTGATCGCCGATGCGTTCAAGGTCGTCAAGGTCGATGTCGGCCGCTTCGACCGCAATCTGGACGTCGATGCCGCCTACGGGCACCCGATCGGCAAGGGCATTCCGGCGGCCGTCGTCCTCTCGCCTGACAACCGCGTTCTCTATGCGACGCGTGGCGGCGAGCTGGCCGACGCGCGTCGCATGAGCGAGACAGGCATCTACGACTTCTTCGCGCGCGTCAGCCGGTCGGTCGCGACACGTCGCTGAGCTCGGCAGGCGCGCGAGCGCCTGCCGAGACCCTCAGGTGGACCCGTAGGCGCCGATCCGCCCGGCGGCGCCGAGCTCGTCGACGCGATCGAACGCGGCGCGGCGCTTGCGCAGGTCGGCCAGGTCGGCCGGCGTCTCGATGCTGCGCTCGGCGTCGCCCATGATCAGGTCGGCGTGGCGTCGCAGCGCCGCCACCCGTCGCGGCTCGCGCTCGCAGCCGAGCACGGCGATCAGCACCTCGAGCATGCGGATCAGCACGGCAGCATGGCCGCGCCCGTTCTGCCGGATCATGTGGAACATGGTGTCGACGAGGCCGTCGTATTCGAAGCTCGGGATGACGAGCGCCGCATGCCCGTCGCGCAGGTAGACGCCGCTCGGCAGGTGCTTCGGCGCGATGTCGCAGAGGGCGCCGCCGAGTTGATCGAGCACGCTCATGGCGGTGTGCGGGTCGTTGATGCCGGGAGAGAGCGCGCGCACGGCGACCTCGACGAGCTGGCGGATGGCGAATTCCAGGTCGGACGAGCTCATGCGCGTCGGACCCAGCGCGGTGGCGTTGCGGATCGCCGCGTCGGCGCCTTCGGCCGGCCGCGTCATGACGGCGATGGGCGCGCCCGGGAACACGTAGTCGCCCGGACGCACGAGCAGCCTGAGCACCGTCGACTCGCGGGCTGCCCAGTCGGCCAGGCCCTCGCCGTCGATTTCCTGCAGGTAGCCGCGGCGCGGATCCTTGACGACGCTGGCGCCACGCCAGAAGGCGTCGGCAGGCGGTGCCGGCTGCTCGCGCTCGGTGGTGAGGCGGTCGATCGCTGCCCGCACGTCCTCGCCGACGAGGCCGAGCACGGTGTCGACGTTGATCCGGCTCGCCATGTGGTCGACGAAGTACACCAGGGTGGCGACGCAGACGAAGGCGAGCAGGATGCCGACAGTGAGCGACAGATGCGGCGTGAACGCGCCTTCGTCTTGCGTGCGCACGCTGCGCAGCACCATGAGGGCATAGGAAAAGGTGCCGACGAAGGCGCCGAGCGAGAACTGGTTGCCGCGGTCGCGGGTGAAGTTGCGCAGCAGCCGCGGCCCCATCTGGCCGGCCGCCAGCGACAGCGCGGCGATGGTGATCGAGAACACGGTGCCGGCGACGCCGATCGCCGATGCCGCCACCGCACCGAGCAGCGTGCGCGCGCCGGTGCCGCCGCCGTTGTAGAGCCAGGCGTTGTCGATCATCCACTCGGGAACGACGCCGCTGCGGTCCAGGCTCACGAGGCCGACGGCGCCGAGCACACCCATCAGCACCATGGCGGCGGGAATGAGCCAGAAGGTGTCGCCCAGCAGGCTGAGCCACTTGCGAAGACGCGCGGTCAAGGTCGTCGATTATCCCGCCCGTGGCCGAGGTTGCCCCGACGGCGACAATGACCCTTCGCGCAGCAACCGGAAGAGGCATCGGATGTCGTCACGAGAGACGAGCGCGACGCCTTGCTGCGTCGTCGGCGGCGGCCCGGCGGGAATGATGCTCGGGCTGCTGCTGGCGCGCGCCGGCGTGCGCACGGTCGTGCTCGAGAAGCACGGCGACTTCCTGCGCGATTTCCGCGGCGACACCGTGCATCCGTCGACGCTGCGCATCATGGACGAGCTCGGCCTGCTCGACGACTTCCTGAAGCGGCCGCACCAGCGGCTGCAGAAGATCGGCGGCTGGTTCGGCGACAAGCACGTGCAACTCGGCGACTTCCGCGGCCTGCCGCCACGCTACAACTTCATTGCGTTGATGCCGCAATGGGAATTCCTCGACTTCCTGGCCAACCAGGCGAGGACGCTGCCGGCATTCACGCTGCGCATGAACGCGGTCGTGACGGGGCTGGTCGAATCGGGCGGGCGCGTCGTCGGCGTGCGCGGCCACGACGCCGCCGGCGAATTCGAGCTCCGCGCCGACTGCACGATCGGCTGCGATGGCCGTAGCTCGACCGTCCGCGCGGCAGCGGGCCTGCAGAGCGAGGACGTCGGCGCGCCCATCGACGTGCTCTGGTTTCGCGTCACCCGCGACCCGGCCGAGCTCGACACCAGCCTCGCCAGGATCGGCCCGGGGCACATCGTCGTCACGATCGACCGCGGCGATTACTGGCAATGCGCGTTCGTCATTCCCAAGGGCGGCGCCGAGGCCTTGCGACGGCAACCGATCGAGGTTTTTCGCACCCAGGTCGTCTCGGCGGCGCCGCTGCTCGAGGCGCATGTCGGCGACATCGGGTCCTGGGACGACGTCAAGCTGCTGACGGTGACGGTCGACCGCCTGCTCCGCTGGTCGAAGCCGGGGTTGCTCTGCATCGGCGACGCCGCGCACGCGATGTCGCCGGTGGGCGGCGTCGGCATCAACCTCGCCATCCAGGATGCGGTCGCGACCGCGAACGCGCTGGCGGTCCGGCTCCGTGAAGGCCGGGCGAGCGACGAAGCACTCGACTCGGTTCGCCGGCGCCGGCTCTGGCCGACGAAGGCGACGCAGGCGCTGCAGGTGACGATCCAGGACAACGTGCTGGCGCCGGTGCTGACGGGGGCCAACGACGAGCTG
>JBBRFB010000119.1:0-10924 GCA_038225015.1 Burkholderiales bacterium | reverse complement strand
CAGCGTGGGTGGAACGGGCAGCCGGGCGGCGGGTTCAGCGGGTCCGGGAACGCGAGGCCGAGGCCGGTGTCGGGCACGCCGAGGCCCGGCTCCGGCGTCAGCACCGACTTCAGCAGCGCCTGCGTGTACGGGTGGCGCGGTGCGCGAAACAGCGCTGCTGTCGGCGCCTGCTCGACGATCTGCCCGAGATACATCACCGCGACCTGCGTCGCGATGTGCTCGACGACCGCCAGGTTGTGGCTGATGAACACATAGGTCAGCCCGAACTCGCGCCGCAGATCCATCAGCAGGTTCAGGATCTGCGCCTGCACCGACACGTCGAGCGCCGACGTCGGCTCGTCGCAGATCACGATCTCGGGCCGCATCACCAGCGCACGCGCGATCGCGACGCGCTGGCGCTGGCCGCCCGAGAGCTGGCCCGGCGTGTGGTGGGCGTAGCGCGCCGGCAGGCCGACGCGCTCGAGCATCGCGATCGACTGGCGGCGCCGCTCGGCGGCGTCGCCGAGGCCATGCACGTCGAGCGGCAGCGCGACGATCGAGGCGATGTCGCGGCGCGGATTCAGCGACGCGTAGGGGTCCTGGAACACCGGCTGCACGCGTCGCGCGATCGCCTTGCGGTCGAGCTGGCGCAGCTCGGTGCCGCCGAGCCTGATTTGGCCGCTGCTCGGCGGAAGCAGCCCGAGCAGCAGCCGTGCCAGCGTGGACTTGCCGCAGCCTGATTCACCGACGATTCCGAGCACGTCGCCGCGCCCGATCGAGAGGCTCACGCCGTTGACCGCGTGCAACGTGCGTTTCGGCTGGAACATCCCGGCGCGAAGCGTGAACTCGCGGGTCAGCGCGTTCGCCTGCATCAGGGGCGGCCCGGTGTTGTCGGTGGCGACGCGCGGTGGCACGACGGCAGCGGAATCGGGGCATGACACCGCGATCATGCGGTCACCGCGCCGGCTGCTTCGACCGGCAGCTCGTCGAAGATGCAGCGCCACGCGTGTCCGCCGAAGTGGCGCACCGGCACGGGCTCGGCGCAACGCGGCTGGGCGTACGGGCAACGCGTGCGAAAGCCGCAGCCCTGCACGTCGCCGATCAGCGACGGCACGGTGCCGGCGATCGTGCCGAGGCGGCCGCCGGGGGCGGTGCGTCCCGGCACTGGAATGCAGCTGAGCAGGCCACGCGTGTAGGGATGGCGCGGCGCGGCGAACAGCTCTGCGGCCGTGCCTTCCTCGACGATCTGTCCCGCGTACATCACCGCGACCCGGTGCGCGATGCGCGCGACGACTCCGAGGTCGTGCGTGATCAGCATCATCGCGATGCCGAGCTCGCGCTGCAGGTCGGCGAGCAGCCGCAGGATCTGCGCCTGGATCGTCACGTCGAGCGCGGTGCTCGGCTCGTCGGCGATCAGCAGCTCGGGCCCGCACATCAATGCCATCGCGATCATCACGCGCTGGCGCAGGCCGCCCGAGAGCTGGTGCGGATACTGGCCGAGCCGCTCGGCGGCAGACGCGATGCCGACCTTGCCGAGCAGCTCGATCGCGCGCTCGCGCGCCTGCTGCGTGGAGACCCGACGGTGCTGCAGGTACGGCTCCATCAGCTGGTTGCCGATCGTATAGGCGGGGTTCAGCGCCGTCATCGGCTCCTGGAAGATCATCGCCATGCGGTCGCCCCGCAGTGCGTTGACGCGCTTCGCCGACGCCGCGGCGAGGTCCTCGCCCATCAGTGCGAGCCGGCGCGCACGGCGCGTCGCGGCGCGAGGCAGCAGGCTCATCAGCGCGAGCGAGGTGATCGACTTGCCGCAGCCCGATTCGCCGACGATGCACAGGGTCTCGCCGCGCCGCACCTCGAACGAGACGTCGCGCACCGCGCGCAGCGGGCCGGCCGGCGTCGCGATGTCGACGGTGAGGCCCTGCACGTCGAGCACGACGTCGCCGGTCTGCGGTGCCACCCGATCGTCCATGTCAGGCTCTGCCTTCGGGTGCGAACAGGTCGCGAAGGCCGTCGCCGGCGAGGTTGATCGCGAAGATCAGCAGCGCGAGCGCACTGCCCGGAATGGCGATGAGCCAGAACGAGAAGAACATGTAGGCCTTGGCCTCGGAGATCATCAGGCCCCACGACGGCAGCGGCGGCTGCACGCCGAGGCCGAGGAACGAGAGCGCCGCCTCGAGCAGAATAGCGCTTGCCGCCTCGAGGGTCGCGACGACGATCAGCTGCGGAAGCACGTTCGGCAGCACCTCGCCGAGCAGCACGCGCGGCGTCGACGCGCCGGCGGCCTGCGCCGCGGCGACGTAGTCGAGCGAGCGCACCTGCTGCGTCGCGCTGCGCATCACGACCGCGAAGCGGTCCCACTTCAGGAGGCCGAGCACCATGATCACGACCCACAACGACCCGCCCAGCAGCGCCACCGTCGCCAGCGCGACCAGGATCACCGGCATCGAGAGCCTCGTCGTCACGAGGAAGCTCACGACCAGATCGGACTTGCCGCCGAAGTAGCCGGCGAGCATACCCATCGTGGTGCCGATCAGCCCCGAGATCACCGCCACCGACGCGCCGATCAGTAACGAGATGCGCGCGCCGTAGAAGAGCCGCGAGAGGTAGTCGCGGCCGAGCGGATCGGTGCCGAACGGATGCGCCCAGCTGCCGCGCGGGTACCAGAACGGCGGCACGTTGCGGTGCCCGAGGTCCTGCATGTACGGATCGTGCGGCGAGAGCCAGGGCGCGAGCAGCGCGATCAACACGATCGCGAGCAACAGGCCGCCACCGACCAGCACTGCCTTGTTGCGTCGGATGCGCGCCCACCAGCCGCGCCGGGCCGGCGCATGCGACGGCTCCGCGACCAGCTGCTCAACATCCACCTGCGAGATCGAGGCCATCGCTCAGGCCACACGGATGCGCGGATCGAGCCACGCGTTGGCGACGTCGGAGGCGAGCGTCAGCGCGACGTAGATGACCGAGAGCAGCAGCACGACGCTCTGCATCACCGGAAAATCCTTGTAGGTGATGCTCTGGTAGGCGAGATAGCCGAGGCCGTCGAGCGCGAAGATCGTCTCGACCACGACCGAGCCGCCGAGCAGGAAGCCGAGTTGCACCGCGGTCAGCGCCACCACCGGCACGACCGCATTGCGCAGCGCGTGCTTGAAGACCACCGTCGTGGCCGGCAGGCCCTTGGCGCGCGCGGTGCGGATGTAGTCGGCGTCGAGCACCTCGATCATGCCGGCGCGGATCAGGCGCATGAACGCCGGTGCCGCGTAGTAGCCGAGGGCGATGGTCGGCATCACGAAGTTCTGCCAGGTGTCGCTTCCCGACACCGGCAGCCAGTGCAGCGAGATCGAGAACAGCATGATGAGGAGCAGCGCGAAAAAGAAGTTCGGCAGCGCCTGGCCGATTACCGCGAGCGCCAGGCAGAGGCGGTCGATCCAGCTGTTGCGGTAGATCGCCGCAAGGACGCCGAGCGGGACCGAGATCGCCAGCGCGAACGCGAGCGACAGCAGGCCGAGCACCAGCGTCGTCTTCAGCTTCGACAGGATCAGCGGCGCGGCCGGCGTCTTGAAGTAGATCGACTCGCCGAAGTCGCCGCGCACGGTGCGGCCGAGCCAGGCGGCGTACTGGACCGGCAGCGGGCGGTCGAAGCCGTAGGTCTTGCGGATCAGCTCGATATCGGCATCGCGCGCACCTTCGCCGGCGATCGCGATGGCAGGGTCGCCCGACAGCCGGAGCAACCCGAACGCGATCATCGAGACGGCCAGGGCGACGAGAACCGCCAGCCCGAGCCGCTTCAGGATGTAGATCGCCATCGGGGCGCGCCCGCGGGCGTCACTTCCAGGTCATTTCCCAGAAGCGCACCATCTCGTCCGGGAAGGCCTTGAAGCCCAGCTCCTTGTTGGCGACGTAGTAGACCGGCAGCGACCAGAGCGGCAGCGAGTAAGCGTTGTCGGCAATGCGCTTGAGCGCCTGCTGGTAGGCCTGCTTGCGGACTGCCGGCTCGACCGAGTTGTTGCCCTTTTGCAGCAGGTCGCGGACCTCCGCGTCGTGCGTCACGTCGTCGGCGCCGAAAGTGAAGTAGACCGGCGTGCTCGCCGAGACGTCGTTGACCGAGAACGAGCCCCAGGTCTGGTGCGTCAGCGGGGCCTTGCCGCCACGAACCGCGTCGCGCATCGCCGCGTACTGCGAGAAGTTGAGCTTCGCGCGGATGCCGACGGCGCGCAGGTCGTTGATCATCGCCTCGCTCTGGTTGCGCTCGCGGTACGCGTACAGGTCGATGTCGAAGCCGCTCGGGTAGCCGGCTTCGGCCAGCAGCTTCTTCGCCAGCGCCGGGTCGTACGTGTAACGGGGCGCGCCTTCGTCGGTGCAGCCGAACTGCGACGGGAAGCACTGTGTGTTCAGCACCCGCGAGCCGGCGCCGACGATGTTCTTGACGATCGACTCACGGTTGATCGCGTGCGAGATCGCCTGGCGCACGCGGATGTCCTTCAGCTGCGGCGCCGGCGTGTTCTCGAGCGTGTTCATCTGCATGAAGGCGATACGCATCGTCTCGCCGCTGACGACCTGCAGGTTCGGCACCGTGCCGGCCTGGTCGGCCTGGTCCTTCGGCACGTGCATGATCAGGTCGGCGCCGCCTGACAGCACCTCGGCCATCTGCGTCTGGCGATCCGGGATGAAGCGGATCTCGATCTTGGCGATCTTCGGCGTCGCCTTCGGCGAATCCTTGAAGTAGTCGGCGTTGCGCTCGAGCGTGATCGACTTGCCCGGCGTGTACTGCGTGACCTTGAAGGGGCCGGTGCCGACCGGCTTCTCGTTCATCCCCTTCGGCCCGATCGCGGCGTAATACTTGGCCGGGTGGATCACGACCGGGCCGGCGAGGTACTCGATCGCAGCCGGGAACACCTTCTTCGTCGTGACGCGGACCTTGTACTGCGCGATCTTCGTCGCCTTCTCGATCCAGTTGACGTTCGCCTGCGTCGTCACCTTGTGCGCCGGGTCGGCCACGTAGTTGAGCGTGTAGACGACAGAGTCGGCATCGAACGGCTCTCCGTTGTGGAATTTGATGCCCTCGCGCAGCTCGAAATCGATCGTGCGGTCGTCGATCTGTTTCCAGCTCTTCGCGAGCAGGCCGGTGTATTCGTTCGAGATCGGATCCCGGTACACCAGCGTATCCCAGACGTTGGCGCCGATGATCACGCCGATGCGCACGTTGTTGAAGAAGGGATCGACGCTCTCCGGCGCCTGGTCGTACGCGAAGCGCACCGTGTCGTCCTTCTTGCCGGCCCAGGCCGTGCCGGCGCCGGCGACAAGGCCGACCAGCAGCGCAACGGTGGCGAGACGATGCCCGGGTCGGGCGAAGAGGCGTGTGTTCATCGGGCGTTTCCTGGTCAAGGTTTGAAGCGGGTCGCAAGCGGACGATGCGGCGCGGTCCGGGGTCGGTTCGATGCAGATGCGCGTCAAGTTTGCCATGCAAAGAGTGGAATCGTCACGCTCCATCACCCGGGCAGACGCCGAGCGAAGCCACGGTCGCAAAGCCAAAGCAGTCACGATTAAGTGGCCGAAGGCGGCCACTTCGTCCAGGAGCACGGCGACGGCATCGCCCGGGCGGCGCTGGCCGCATTCGCCGCCAGCGGCGCCTGAGCGACCGCGCCCCTCCACCACTGAGGCTCATTCCGGAACATCGCATGAAGACCCGCATCGTCGAGCTGTTCGGCATCCGCCACCCGAGCATCCAGGGTGGCATGCACTTCGTCGGCCTGGCCGAGCTTGCCGGCGCGGTCTCCAATGCCGGCAGCCTTGGCATCCTCACCGGGCTGACGCAGCCGACGCCGGAGGCGCCGGCGCGCGAGATCGCGCGCGGCCGACCCTTGACCGAGTGGCCATTCGGCGTCAACCTCACCTTCCTGCCCGGCTTCGCCAACCCGCCCTACCCGGAGTAAATCGTCGCCATCATCGGAGGCGGCGTCCGGATCGTCGAGACCCCGCGCACAGCCCCGCGATTTCGCCGGACGTTCGGGTGTTCTCGTGTGCAAGCGCGGATGCTTGTTTGCAATGCCGCCGCCCTGACGGTCGCGCCGAAAGGAGAGCCCGATGAAACGAATCTTCCCGTTCGCCGCCGGGCTGCGGTGGGCACTGTTCGCAACGTCTTTGCTTGTTCACGGGCCGGGTTGGGCTGATGAGGGCGCAGTCCGCCAAGCGAGCGACGCGCTGGTACAAGCCTGGAACCGGCACGACGTGAAGGCCTGGATCTCCATGCTGACCGCGGACGTCTGGTACGCCGAGACCCGTGATCCTTGGGAGCGGATGAAAGGGCGCGAGAAGGTGGTCGGGGTCTTCTCACCCAATGTCGAATCCAGCGATCTGGCGTGGCAGATCGTGCACGTTCGCACCCGGCCAGACGGCGTGGTCGGGGTCGTGCTGGTGCAAAAAGTGTCGTACCTGCCGAGAACCGCTGGAAAGTACAAGGCCGTCTTCACGAGCGATCCGTCGTACGCCCGCTGGCGTCGCGAACCAGACGGACGGTGGCGACTTGCCTTCTTTAAGTCGCACAAAGGCACGGCGCTGGCTGCGATGAAGCAGGACGAGGAGTTGCCACGTGTCGCTTCGGCTTCCGCGCCGCCTGCGTCGGCAGCCCGTTCGACGCCGACCCGAACACCTGGCACGAATGGCAGTGAGCCGCCGGCGTACAGCGAGTTCCGCGGGCGCTACGCGCAGGGCTGCAACTATTGCCACGGGCGTCCGCCTGCACTGCCGTCTTCGGAGAGTGCAAGCCGCATCGTGGCCGTGGGTGCGGCCCAGGCTTCCGGCGCGGCCCTGCGCGTTGCGATGCGGCGCCGCGATCTTGGGGGCACGATGGATACCGTGCTCGCCGACCCGGCGCTGACCGACGCCGAGCTCGATGCGGTGCGCCGATACCTCATCGACGTGCGCGATGGTGCCTCACTGACGACAGTTGAGCCCATCGCACCAGGCGCGGTGCGGTACGTCGAGTTGCGCAACGAGCGCTCGTCTCGCGATCCGCCCGCGAGGATTGCCGAACTGCGCGTCGACGGGGGGTTCCTCGTCGACGTCCCCGCGAGCACCTGCCGAATTGGCAAACTGCTCCCGGGCCAGACCGCCTGCCGGCTCGCGCTACGGACGGCCTCGAGCAGTGCCGCAAGTGCCTCCGGCACCCTGCTTTGGCGGCTCGCCCCGTCGAACGGGCTGGAGCCTCGGCCGCGCCGGATCGCGCTGCACGGCAGCGAATGAGCAAACGACGCCAGGAATATCAAGGGCACGCCCTCGGCTGAGCACTCGGCTATACGGCGGCCTGCGCCGCCTGCGGCACGCGTTTCCTCGGCAACAGCACCGCCACAAGCCCCAGCAGCGGCAGGTAGGCGATGGATTCGTACACGAAGGCAATGCTGGTGCGATCGGCCAGAACGCCCAGCACCGCGGCGCCCAGGCCACCCATGCCGAAGGCAAAGCCGAAGAAGAGCCCCGACACCATGCCGACCTTGCCTGGCACCAACTCCTGCGCGTAGACCAGGATCGCCGAGAAGGCCGACGAAAGAATCAGGCCGATCACCACGGTGAGCATCGTGGTCCAGAACAGGTTGGCGTGCGGCAGCAGCAGCGCGAACGGCGCGATGCCGAGAATCGAGAACCAGATGACGGGCTTGCGGCCGATCCGGTCGCCGACCGGCCCGCCCAGCAGCGTGCCGAGGGCTGCCGCGAACAGGAACACGAACAGGTGCAACTGCGCGCTCTGGACCGACACGCCGAACTTCTCGATCAGGTAGAACGTGTAGAAGGTGCTGAGGCCGGCGATGTAGAAGTACTTCGAGAAGATGAGAACGAGCAGCACGCCGATCGCGCCGAACACCGTTCGACGGTCATAGGGTGACGGCTCCGGCGGCGCCTTGGCTCTGCCTTTGAGAGACCCGTTCAGCGTGTACCAACGGCTCACGCGCCAGAGCAACAAGATGCCAAGGAACGCGACCAGCGCGAACCACGCGACGGCATGCTGCCCATAGGGCACGATGACGAGCGCGGCGATCAGCGGCCCGACGGCGCTGCCGGTATTGCCGCCGACCTGGAACATCGACTGCGCAAAGCCGTGGCGCCCGCCGGACGCGAGCCGGGCGACCCGCGACGACTCCGGGTGAAAGACGGCAGAGCCCAGGCCGACGAACGCTGCGGCCAGCAGCACCGTTGCGTAGTTCGGCGCGAAGGCCAGCAGCAGCAAGCCGCACAACGTCGACGCCATGCCGAACGGGAGCGAATAGGGCGTGGGCCGTCGGTCGGTGTAGAGGCCGATCAACGGCTGGAACAGCGACGCGGTGAGCTGAAAGGTCAGCGTGATGAAGCCGATCTGCGCGAACGACAGGGCGAACGCGCCCTTGAGCACCGGGTACAGCGCCAGGATCAACGACTGCATCATGTCGTTGATCAGGTGCGATGCGCTGAGCGCACCGAGGGTGCCGAGCGCCAACGGCCTGACCGAAGGCGCGGCGGCCGCAGGCCCTGCGGCGGCAGGCAGGGCACCCGGATGCAGAGCAGTGGTTACCGGACGATTCATGACGGTGCCGAATGCGATGCGCAGAAGGGTCCAAAGACGGCCAGACATGAAGTCTGCGTCCGTCGCGCGTGCTTCGGTCAACGACTGCCCGAATCGCACGCTGCGCCTTCATTGTGCCAAACCGCCCGTCGTAACCTCACTGCCGAAGTCGACGCCTGTCATGAACCCGTTCAACGTCTCGATACCGGCAAACCCACTAGGCCAGGCGGAACACGACCCGCCGCGAACGGCGCATGCAGGTGCCCAGCAGCCCCAGGCCGGCGACCATGATTGCCCAGCTTGCAGGCTCCGGCACGCTGCTCACAGTGAACGTCTCGGTCCCTGGCCCGAGCGGCGCGTCCGGGTCGTCTGACTGCCAGCACCGGCCGGTCTGCGGATCGCAGATCGGCGGCAGCTTCGGCGCATCGCCGAGGCCCGGATCGAAGCCGCCGGTGAACGTGCCGAGATAGTTGTGCGTCGTGTCTTGCGGCAGCAGCGCCTGCGACAGGAAAGTGGGCGGCGCCTGCACCGTATAGGTTTCGCACGAGTCGCTGGGATGCAGCTGGCAATCCCCGTTGTCCTCGTGCAGCTTGAGGGAATAGAACAGCCCGTTGTTCCACTCAACGTCGTCTTCCCACGTGCTGTACGTTTGCCTGTTGTCGTAGAGGGTGCCGATCGGCAGATCGATGTTGATCAGGGTGTCGCCGAACGCCTCGGCGGTGAAGGTCCCGTCCAACGGAATCGTCACCGTCGAAGAGCCATTGATCGTCAAGTCCATCCGCACCGCCGGCATGAAATTCAGGTAGAAGTCTTCCGAGCCCACGACGCTGACGATGTTGCTGGGAAACAGGTAGCCGAGATTGCCGCTGTTCACCCCGGTCCACGTCAGGTCGTCGGCGCCTGAGAGGCCCCCACCCGTGTTGACCCAGCTGTAGAAGCCGTACGACACCGTCGGCGTGTAGCTGATGTCGTTTCGCAGGTTGACCCCGACATTCAGGCCGACGGACGCCGAGCCCACGTACGCATCGAGCCCGTAGCTCGCGCCGTACTTGTCGCCGACGGCCAGGCTGTTCGCGGCGCCTCCGGTCAGGTTCGCGCCCGTGCCGAGATCGCCGTGGGAGGTCGCGTTGAGCGCCTGATCGTAGATCGACTTCGAGCCGCTGAACGGACCGATGTCGTAGTTGAAACTGGCGCTGGCCGAGAGGCCCGAGTGGGAGCCGATGGTCGCGTTCGTCCAGTCGGCAGCGTAGCCGTAGTTGATCTGCGAGGTGTTGGCGCGGAATACGTCGCCAGGCACGATCGTCGGGAAGGTGAACTGTGTCGCCCCCTGCACGCCGGCTGCCACGTCCGTGGACACGGCAGTGCTGGCCTGGACCCCGAAGTTGCTGGAGGGCCAGGGCCCGAGGTTGCCGCTCGCCGAGCCGAACAGTCCGTAGGCCAAGGAGTTGGTGCTGATCGTCTGCACGTTGTCGGCCGCGAAAGCGGGCAACGCGCTTGCCAGCAACAGGGCGAATGCGAGGCTGGCGCGAGGCCTTGGGGAAACCATATCCGGGTCCCTTTCCATCTCTAGTAGGAGTCGATCGAAGGTCGTGGCGTAGTGAGGCGCCATTGACAAGAACCGGAACCGGATTCGAAACCCGCCACACGACGTGCGAAATGTTGCTGACGGCTTTTCCTGCCCGACCCGACTCGGGAATGGGCGCCGTGGAACTCAGCGCGCGCTGGATCCGGGCCGGACCCTGTTGCGCGTACGGTTGGCGGCTTGATCTCGCGCCTGAGAAAGAACCCTGAATCGCGTTGGAACCCGCCACGACGCTGGACTAACATCACCGGCGGACGAACGTCGCAAGGATCGCAGAGATGATGGCTCGCGCATCGGGCGGCCCGGACGAAGCCGGACTCACGTCGGGTCAGCAAGCCCGCGTCGACGCCGCGCTCGACGCCATGCTCGATCTGCCACCCGGGGCACGCGAGAGCCACCTCGACGCGCTGCGGGCCAACGACGCAGACGTCGCCGCCGAGGTGGCAAGCCTGCTGGAGGCGGCCGACGCCTGTGGTGATTTCCTCGGCTGCCCGGCGACACCGGCGTCGCACGCCCTCGTGGCGCCCGGCCTCGAGGCCGGCACCCGCATCGGCGCCTGGCGCGTGGTGCGCGAGATCGGCTACGGCGGGATGGGAGAGGTGTACGAAGCCGAACGGGTCGAAGGCGGCTTCGCGCAGCGCGCGGCGCTGAAGCTCCTGCGCCGCGAAGCGCGCGATCAACTCGGACGCTTCCACGCCGAGCGGCAGATCCTGGCGCGCCTCGAGCATCGCAGCATCGCGCGACTGCTCGACGGCGGTCTCGCGCCCGACGGCCGGCCGTACATGGCGATGGAACTCGTCGAGGGCGTCAACCTCACCGCGTACTGCGAGGCA
>JBBRFB010000118.1:0-10935 GCA_038225015.1 Burkholderiales bacterium | reverse complement strand
CGGCGCTATCGCCGGCGGCAGCGAGCGCCTGACGCCGGTCCGGCCGCGCGGACGTCAGAGGGCGTCGAGCGCGCGGGCGACGGCGCCGACGAGATCGTCGGTCGCCTCGCAGCCGGCGCTGAAGCGGATGAAGCCCTCGCTGACGCGGTCGGTGCCCCAGCGCACGCGCCGCTCGGCCGAGCTGTGCACGCCGCCGAAACTGGTCGCCTCGAACAGCATGGCGCACGAAGAAAGGAAGCGCTGGGCGCGCTGGCCGTCGGCCAGTTCCATGCCGAGCACCGCGCCGAAGTAGCGCATCTGCCGTCGCGCGATGGCATGCGACGGATCGGCCGGCAGGCCCGGGTAGCGCACGCGCACGACGGCGGGGTGGCGCACCAGCATCTCGGCCACCGCCAGGGCGTTCTGCGACTGCCGTGCCAGGCGCAGGTCGAGCGTGGCCAGCCCGCGGTGGACGAGCCAGGCCTCCATCGGGCCGGGAATCGCGCCCGCCAGCGTGCGCCATTGGCGGACGGGCGCCATCAGTTCGGTATCGCGCGCCGAGACGTGGCCGAAGACGACGTCGCTGTGGCCGTTCAGCGCCTTGGTATCGGAAGCCACCGTGAAATCGGCGCCGAGGCCGAGCGGTGTCTGGCTGAGCGTCGTTGCCGTCGTGTTGTCGACGACGAGGAGGGCACCGGCGGCATGCACGGCCGCGGCCAGCGCCTCGATGTCGCACACCTCGAGCCCGGGGTTGCTCGGCGTTTCGACGAAGACCAGGCGAACGCCGGTGAAATCGGTGCTTGCCATCTCCAGGGTCGGGACCAGCCGGATGCGAACGCCCCAGCGGGCCAGGAACGTCTGCGCGTAGGCGCGGGTCGCGAAGTAGCCGTCGTCGGGCAGCACGAGGGTGTCGCCCGGTTGCGCGTGCGCCGTGAGAACGGCAGCGCTCGCGGCCATGCCCGACGGAAAGACCAGGCTCGGCCCGCCCTCGAGCCGCTCGAGCACGCTCTCGAGCGCCGCCCAGGTCGGGTTGTCGAAGCGCCCGTACTGATACTTGACGCCCTCCTGGCTGCCCGGCAGATGGAAGGCACTGGCGAAGACGGGGCCGGCGACAAACGGGGCGCCCGGCTCGCGGTCTTCGTTGCCGGCGTGCAGGCCGAGTGTGGCCGGCGAAAGGTCGTGAACGGAAGTCATGAGTGTGGTCCGAGGTGGCGCCATCGAGCAGGCTCTTGACGCCTTCGCGCGTTGCCGGATTATCGCCACGCAAGCACAGCCCGCCGCCGCGCCTGGAGCTCGACAACGGCGATGCCGGTCGGGCTTTGTGGTCAGCGGCCGCCCATTCGGTTCAGAATGCAGACCAGGCTGATCAACAGAGTCAACAGGAGACAACACATGACCGGAAAGAGCCAGCAGCAGCGAATCGTCCTCGTCACGGGCGGAATGGGCGGACTCGGCGAGACGATCTCGACCAAGATGGCCGACGCCGGCTACCACGTCGTCGTCACCTACTCGCCGGGCAACAAGACGCACGCCGAATGGGTTGCCGGCATGAAGGCCAACGGCTACGACATCTTCGCCGTCGCCTGCGACGTGTCCGACACCGATTCGTGCGTGCGTGCCGTCGCCGAGGTGCAGTCGAAGGTCGGCGCCGTCGACATCCTGGTCAACAACGCCGGCATCACCCGAGACATGACCTTCAAGAAGATGGACAAGGTCAACTGGGACGCGGTGATGCGGACCAACCTCGACAGCCTGTTCAACATGACCAAGCAGGTCGTCGACGGCATGGTCGAGCGCGACTGGGGCCGGGTCATCAACGTCTCTTCGGTCAACGGCTCGAAGGGCGCCTTCGGGCAGACCAACTACTCCGCCGCCAAGGCCGGCGTGCATGGCTTCACCAAGGCGCTGGCGCTCGAGGTGGCGAAAAAGGGTGTCACCGTCAACACGATCTCGCCCGGCTACATCGGGACCAAGATGGTGACGGCCATTCCGGAAGACATCCTCAAGAGCAAGATCCTGCCGCAGATTCCCGTCGGCCGGCTCGGCAAGCCGGAGGAGGTGGCAGGCCTGATCATCTATCTCGCCTCGGAGGAGGCGGCGTACGTCACCGGCGCGAACATCGCCATCAACGGTGGCCAGCACATGCAATGAAGGACCAGCCATGATCAAGTCAGGGATCGACCAGAACGCGCTCATCACCCTGTTCGCGCAGGCGAGCGCCAAGCAGGGCGAAGCGCTGCGCAAGACGGTCGCGAACGCCACCCTGCAGGCGCTGCAGGGGCGCGAGCTCACGCTCGACAGCGTCCGAAAGGTGGTGAAGAACGTCGCCGGCGCCGCCTCGATGGGTGCGGCCCAGAATCGTATGCCGGTGGTCGACGTCGAGGCGATGCTCGGCAAGGCGCTGGCCGGCATCGACTCGGCCCTCCTGCAGGCGGTCGAGGCGAATCGCAAGGCGCTGGAGCAGTTCATCAGCCGCGGCGTCGGCTTGACCGAAAAGCCGATGCAGAGCGCCCTGGCCAACATCGAGAAGATGGAAGACGTGTTCTTCGACGCGGTCGCCAAGGCGAGCAAGTCGGCCGGCCCGTTGCAGAGGCCTTGGGAGCAGGCGCTCTCAGCCCTCAAAATGAAGGGGAGCGATACCGGTCAGCAGGCCGCCCAGACCGTCGAAGACCTCATGGCGCAGGCGCAGACGACCCTGCGCGACAACCGCGCCAGCGGCATTCGGGCCGCCCAGACGATGCTCGACAGCTACGCCGCTCTGGTGAGCGGCGTGCTGATCGGCATGTCGGAGGGATTGCAAGCGGGGTCGGCCACCAAGGGAGCCGCCAGCGCTGCGCCTGGAAGCGGCGAAAGTGCCCCGGCGGCACCGGCGAAGCGAGCCGCGAAGAAGGCGGCGCGTCCGGCGCGCCGCCGCGCGTCAGCCTGACCCAGGCGAGGCGAGCGAAGCGATCACCGAGGCGACGCGCGCCTCGACGGCGGCGTCGGCCCGGATCGGGCGGCCCCATTCGCGGCTCGTCTCGCCGGGCCACTTCGAGGTCGCATCGAGGCCCATCTTGCCGCCGAGCCCCGACACGGGGGAGGCGAAGTCGAGGTAGTCGATCGGCGTCCGGTCGACCAGCAGCGTGTCGCGCACCGGATCCATCCGCGTCGTGATCGCCCAGACGACGTCCGGCCAGTGGCGAACGTCGACGTCGTCATCAGTGACGACGATGAACTTGGTGTACATGAACTGGCGCAGGAAGCTCCAGACGCCGAACATCACCCGCTTGGCATGCCCCGGGTAACGCTTCTTCATGCTGATGATCGCCAAGCGGTAGCTGCAGCCCTCGGGCGGCAGGTAGAAATCGGTGATCTCCGGAAACTGCTTCTGCAGGATCGGCACGAACACCTCGTTCAGCGCCACCCCGAGCACCGCCGGCTCGTCGGGCGGCTTGCCGGTATAGGTCGAGTGGTAGATCGGGTCGTGCCGGTGCGTCAGTCGATCGATCTCCAGGACCGGAAACCATTCCTGCTCGTTGTAGTAGCCGGTGTGGTCGCCGAACGGTCCCTCGAGCGCATGCAGGTAGCCACCCTGCTCGCGCAGCGCGATGCCGTGCTCGCTGCTGCCCGCGAAGCCGGCAGCAGCCGGCGGCACATGGCCTTCGAGCACGAATTCGGCGGTGGCCGGCGCCTGAAGGAGCACCCCGCCGTCGCCGACCGCGCAATCGCTCACTTCGGTACGGCTGCCGCGCAGCAGCCCCGCGAATTGGTACTCCGACAAGGTGTCAGGCACCGGCGTGACGGCGCCGAGCAGCGTCGCCGGGTCGGCGCCGAGCGCCACCGCGACCGGAAATGGCTGCCCCGGCTTGTCGGCGGCGAATTCCCGGAAATCGAGGGCGCCCCCGCGATGCGCCAGCCAGCGCAGGATCACCTGCCGACGGCCGATCACCTGCTGCCGGTAGATGCCCAGGTTCTGCCGCGTTCGTGCGCCGGCACGGCCCTGTGGCCCCCGGGTGATAACGAGGCCCCAGGTGATGAGCGGCCCCGCGTCCTCCGGCCAGCAGGTCTGGACCGGCAGGCTGGCGAGGTCGATGTCGGCGCCGGCGATGACGACCTCGCGGCACGGTGCCCGGGAAACCGCAGCCGGACGCATCGTCCAGAGTGTCCTGGCGAGATTCAAAAGCCGGCCGGCGTCGCGAACACCGCGTGGCGGCTCCGGCTCCTTCAGGTTCGCGAGCATCAAGCCGAGGTCGCGCAACCCGGCCAGGTCGGCGGTGCCCATGGCCCGGGCCACCCGATCCGTGGTGCCGAAGAGATTCGTCAGGACAGGAATTTTGTAACCGACGGGGTTCTCGAACAGGAGCGCCGGTCCCCCGGTCCGCAAGGCAAAGTCACTGACCGCTGTCATTTCCAGCCGCGCCGACACTGGCTCCGCGATCCGTCGCAGATCGCCCATTTCATCCAGACCGGCGACGAAGCCGCGAAGATCGCGATATTTCATATCGATCAGTAATAACGAGACAAAGGAATAGTGTTGACCGGGAATTTAAGGGATTCCTAGAATGCCTCGTTTTACGGCTGGCGCTCGCCACCGTCTCCCGGTCGGCGCCCACGCGTCCTCCGGATCACATTTCGGCCCCGCCTTTTGCCGGCGAATTATGGCCGTGCCGCCCCTGCCACCAGGCTGCGCCCGGGGCCCGGCGGATGCAGGAGCTGATTGATATGGGCCAATTCAAACGGATCGCAGCGATCGTCCGCCCCTGGCGACGAACAATCGTCGATGGCGGCACGGTGTTCTGCCGTGACGTGGGACACGGAATGCTCGAGGTCAGCCACAACGCACTGGCGCTGGTCGGCCTCGTCGTCGTCGCCGTCGTCCTCTTCGCCAGCGGACTGACGGACCTCCGGCACACCCTCGAAAGCCAGGCATACAACTGGCTGCAGGCGCGGCAGGAGGCCCGAACGCTTGCCGAGAATGGTTCACAGGGTTTGGCCAGTCTGCCCGGCGACCGCGACGCCATCAGCCGCGCCACCGCCTCGGATCCGAAGGATCTGAATCGGCAGCAGGCGGCCGTGGCGTTCTGGCTGGCCCGCCGATATCGCGTGGCGATCGAGCCGATGAGCCGGCTTGTCCAGGAAGCCTGGGACGTCGGCCACAGTGCCGGTATCGAGCCGACGCTCATCCTCGCTGTCATGGCGGTGGAGTCGAGCTTCAACCCCTTTGCGCAGAGCAACGTCGGCGCCCAGGGGCTGATGCAGGTCATGACGAAGATCCACGACGACAAGTACGTCGCCTTCGGCGGCAGCCACGCTGCCTTCGACCCCGTCACCAACCTGCGGGTCGGCGTCCAGGTACTGAAGGAATGCATTGCCCGTGCCGGCGGTCTGGAAGCAGGTCTGCGCTTCTACGTGGGTGCGGCCAACACCGGTGAGGACGGCGGCTATGCAGCCAAGGTCCTGGCCCAGCAGAGCATCCTGCGCCAGATCGCCGCCGGCACGATGCGGCAGACGCCGCGGCCTGCAACCGAGCCGGTGCCGACCGGGCCGGCCCTGCGCGCAGTGGCGCCGCCGCCGGCGCTGCCTGACCAGATCGCCCTCCTGCCCTGACGCGCGCGGGCGGCCCTGCCGCCCTTGGGGGTGGTCGGCTCCGCTACACTTTGCGAGCCCCGCGACTGGCGATGCGGTCCGGCGGAGCCCGAGGTGGACGAACCACCGGGAAGCGAGGTCGGCGCCTGTGCCGCAGGGACCGGACGAGCCGCTCGCCTGGGCCAGCCCGCACACCGGTTCATCGGTACGGGATTCCTTGCTGAAGGACGGCCTGCCATGTTCGACCGCACCCAATCCACCCTCGCCAACGTCGACCCCGAGCTCGCCTCGATCATCGAGCGCGAGAACCGGCGCCAGGAAGAGCACATCGAGCTGATTGCCTCGGAGAACTATGCCTCTCCGGCGGTCATGGCCGCGCAGGGCAGCCAGCTCACCAACAAGTATGCCGAGGGCTACCCCGGCAAGCGCTATTACGGCGGCTGCGAGTTCGTCGACATGGCCGAGCAGCTGGCGATCGACCGCGTCAAGCAGCTCTTCGGCGCCGAGCACGCCAACGTGCAGGCCAATTCCGGCTCGCAGGCCAACCAGGCCGTGCTCTTCGGCCTGCTCGAGCCGGGCGACACCATCATGGGCATGAGCTTGGCCGAGGGCGGCCACCTCACGCACGGCATGGCGCTCAACATGAGCGGCAAGTGGTTCAAGGTGGTGAGCTATGGCTTGACCGCCCAGGAGGCCATCGACTACGACGCCATGGCACGGCTGGCCCGCGAGCACAAGCCCAAGCTCATCATCGCCGGCGCGTCGGCGTACAGCCTGAAGATCGACTTCGCCCGCTTCGCCGCGGTCGCGCGCGAGGTCGGCGCGTATTTCATGGTCGACATGGCGCATTACGCCGGCCTCATTGCCGCCGGCATCTACCCGAATCCGGTGCCGCACGCCGACGTCGTCACCTCGACCACGCACAAGAGCCTGCGCGGACCGCGGGGCGGCATCGTCCTGATGAACAGCGAGGCGATCGCCAAGAAGATCAACAGTGCGATCTTCCCCGGCATCCAGGGCGGCCCGCTGATGCACGTGATCGCTGCGAAGGCGGTCGCCTTCAAGGAGGCGCTGGCGCCCGAGTTCAAGCTCTACCAGCAGCAGGTGGCGAAGAACGCCGTCGTCCTCGCCGAGACGCTGACGGCGCGCGGCCTGCGCATCGTCAGCGGCAGGACCGAGAGCCACGTGATGCTGGTCGACCTCAGGCCCAAGCACCTCACCGGCAAGGAGGCCGAGACGGTGCTCCAGCAGGCGCACATGACGTGCAACAAGAACGGCATCCCGAACGACCCGCAAAAGCCCATGGTGACGAGCGGAATCCGCCTCGGCACGCCGGCACTGACGACGCGCGGCTTCACGGAAGGCGAGAGCCGCCTCACCGCCAACCTGATCGCCGACGTGCTCGACAAGCCACACGACGAGGCCAACATCGCCGCCGTGCGCGCCCGCGTCGCCGCGTTGACGCGCGACTTTCCCGTGTACCGCTAGGACCGAGCGTGCGTTGCCCGTTCTGCAGCCACGAGGACACCCAGGTCGTCGAGACGCGCGACTCCGACGAGGGCGATGTCGTTCGCAGGCGCCGCCGCTGCCAGAGCTGCGACAAGCGCTTCACGACCTACGAGCACGCCGAGATCGCCCTGCCTTCCGTCGTCAAGAAGGACGGCACGCGGGCCGAGTTCGACCCGGCCAAGATACGCGCCTCGATGACGTTGGCGCTGCGCAAGCGGCCCGTCAGCGTCGAGCAGATCGACGGTGCGATCGAGCGCATCCAGGACAAGCTGCTCAACAGCGGCGCCCGCGAGGTGCTGTCTTCGAAGCTCGGCGAACACGTGATGCGCGAGCTGAAGCGGATCGACAAGGTCGCGTACGTTCGCTTCGCCTCGGTGTATCGCAGCTTCGAAGACGTCGACGAGTTCCGCCAGCTGATTCGCGACATCTGATCGTCGGCCTCTGATCCGCGACCCCTGATCGCGGTGCGGCGCGGGTCCACCCCCGAACGAACGCCCCTCGCGTCCACCCCGCGATGCCCCAGTCGACGGGATCGCAAAACCGGTCGCCGCTTCCTACAGTGTTCGCATGGACACGAAGCACGACCGCGCCTTTTCCCGACCGTCTCGCCATCGCGGCGTGACGCTAATCGAGATGGCGATCGTCATCGTCGTGACGGCCGTCGTCGCATCGCTGGCCACGCCCTCGATGCGCGAGCTGATCGACTCGCGGCGCCTGCTCGGCGCCGCCAACCAGCTCGCCGCCGACGTGCAACTCGCCCGCACCGAAGCCGTCTCGCGCAACCGCGGCATTCGCCTGAGCTTTCACGCTGCGACGGGCTCGAGCTGCTACGTCATCCACACCGGCACGGCGGCGCAGTGCAGCTGCGCAGACGATGGACCAGCTGTCTGCACCGGCGGCGCGCACGAGATCAAGTCCGTTGTCATCGCCGCATCCGATCGCGTGACCGTGGGCGCAAACGTCGCCTCGATCCTGTTCGATCCGCTACACGGAACGTCGACGCCCAGCGGCACGTTGCGCGTCGCCGACGTACGCGGCCGCGCCGTTCATCACGTCGTCAATGTCGTCGGCCGCATCCGCTCCTGCTCGCCGGGTGCCGCGGTCGCCGGATTTCGCGCTTGCTGAAACAAGGAGGAACCGCCATGCAGTCCAGTCCCCGTCTTCGCCGTCCGCGCGGCTTCACGCTGATCGAAACGATGATCGCCGTCGCAGTCGCCGGCATCCTCTCCAGCATCGCCTACCCTTCCGTCGAGGGTCACGTCCAGCGGGCCCGCCGCACCGACGCGCTGGTGTCGCTGATGCAGGCGCAGCTGGCCGAGGAACGCTATCGCGCCAACAACGCCGCCTATGGAACGCTGGCCGAGATCGGTGTCCGCAGCAGGTCGACCTCGGGCCACTACCTCCTCGAGGTGAACACCGTCGACGGCGGCTACGAGATCGTCGCCTCCGCCAGCGGCACCCAGGCGCGCGATACCCACTGCCGTCACCTGCGCCTGTCGACCACGGCCGCCGGCACCGAGTACGCATCGGGCGCCGATCGCTCCTTCGCCAACCCCGCGGCGATCAACCGTCGGTGCTGGAACCGGTGATGGGTACGCATCGCCTCTCGCGTGGCCTGTCGCTGATCGAGCTCATGGTCGGCACCGCTGTCGGGCTCGTCGCCGCGGCCGCCGGCGCCGCCCTGGTCAGCGCCCATGTCCATGACAGCCGCCGCCTCGTCGCCGAGGCCCGCCTGATGCAGGATCTGCGCACCGCCGCCGACATCGTCGCCCGCGACCTGCGCCGCGCCGGCTACTGGGCGTCGGCAGCGTCGGGTGTGCGCGGCGACGACGAAGGTGAAATCGTTGTCGCCAATCCCTATGTCGCCCTCGCTGCGTCGGCCGCCGCTTCCGACGCGGTGGCCTTCGCGTTCTCTCGCGACGTGATCGAGAACGACACGGTCGACGGCAACGAGCAGTTCGGGTTCCGGCTGCGCACCGGCGCCCTCGAGCTGCAGCTTGGCGCCGGCAACTGGCAGGCGATCACCGACATCGGCACGGTGGTCGTCACCGGATTCGCGGTCGAGTCGCGCGTCGACGCGATCAGCCTGGCTGCATTCTGCAGCGCGCCTTGCCCGGCCGGCAGCACGACGTGCCCGCCACGCCAGGAAGTGCGCAGCGTCGCCTTCACCCTGAGCGGGCGCTCGGCCGGCGACGCGAACGTCATCCGCACGCTCGGCGGCCGTGCCCGAGTGCGCAACGACCGCATCGTCGGCAGCTGCGAGGTCTGAAGCATGGCACATCGCCCTCGTCGCGCGACACGCCAGCACGGCGTCGCCTCCCTCGCCGTCGTCATCCTGCTTTTCTTCGCCATGACGATCGTCGTCGTCTTCACGCACCGTGCCCTGCTCACCGAGCAACGGATCGCAGAGAACCAGGTCCGTTCGACTCAGGCGGCCGAGGCTGCGGAAGCGGGCCTTGAATGGGCGATTGCCCGTCTGAACGACGCAGCCCGGGTCGACGCCGCGTGTCTGCCGGGCGACGACGCGGATGCTCCAGCGTCGTTTCGCGATCGCTATTTCCCGTTCGACGTGACCACCCGAACCTTCGTGCCGGCCGTCTGGAACGACGGCGGCACCTTGCGCCCGCTGCAGGCCGCCTGCGTTCGCGACGATTCCGGCTGGACCTGCCACTGCCCGACCGGCGGCGCACCCGTGCTCGCCGGGGCGGCCTCCGGGCGAACGGCGCCGGCCTTCAGCCTCGAGTTCGCGGCAGGCGCCCGACCCGGCATCGTCCGCGTCGTCTCGACCGGCTGCACCCGTTCGAGCGGAGTCTGCAGCTCGACGAGCGAGACGGCCCACGAGGCCTCGGTGCGCGTCGAAGTCGCCCTGGCGCTCGTGCCAGGGCTGCGTGCTGCGCCGGCGGCGGCGCTGACGGTACGCGGCACCGTCAGTGCGGGCAACGCCCAGCTCGGCGTGCACAACCGCGATGGCGCGAGCGGCCTGGCCGTGCACGCCGGCGGATCCGTTTCCGCGAGCGCCCTGCGACTCGGCCTGGCAGCCGGCTCCTCGTCAGCCGACGGCGTCGTCGCCAACGATCCCGGTCTGTCCGGGCTCGACGACGACGCCTTCGTCGCGCGCTACTTCGGCATGACGCGCGCCGCCTGGTCGACCCAGCCGGCTGTCGTGCGCATCGCCTGCGACGGCCCGTGCGGTGCGGCCATCGCCGCGGCGGTCGCCAAGGGCGCGTCGCTCATCGCCGTCGAGGGCGATCTCGACATCGACGGGCCGCTGCGGCTCGGCAGCGTCGAGCGGCCGGTCGTCGTCGTCGCCTCGGGCATGGCGCGCCTGAACGGCGATGTCGCCGTGAACGGCGTGCTCTTTGCCGCCGGCATCGCCTGGCGCAACGCTGCCGGCCCGGCGGCCCTGATTCGCGGTGCCGTCGTATCGGCGTCCGACTACGGCGGCGACGCGGCGGCCGACATCGACTACGACGCGGCGGTTCTCGAGCATCTGCAGCGCGCCACCGGATCGTTCGCCCGCGTCAGCGGCAGCTGGAAGGACTTCTGACCATGTACGCATCACCTCCGAATCGACCGAGCGACGCCGTGTCGCGACAACGTGGCTTCAGCCTGATCGAGGCGCTCGCTGCGCTCGTCGTGCTCGGCTTCGGTACCGTTGCCGTGCATGAGCTGCAAGGCCACCTTCGCTTCGCCGGCGACGATGCACGCCAGCGTTCCGAAGCTGTTCGCCACGCCAGCAAGGAGCTCGAGGGCCTGCGCGCCTTCACGCACATGGCCGCGGCCTCTGGCGTGCGTACGTACGCCGGAATCGGCAATGCCGAGCGGCTCGTCGAGGGCGTCGACGGCGGCCGCAGCTACCGCGTCAGCCGCCGCGTCGATGAC
>JBBRFB010000117.1:0-10956 GCA_038225015.1 Burkholderiales bacterium | reverse complement strand
CTTGTCGAGGCCATCGCCCACCTTTAGCGCCTCGCTCGCGGCGACGAATTTCTCGACGAACTCCTTGTAGACGCCCTCCTGCACGAGGAAGCGGGTCGGCGAGATACAGACCTGGCCGGCGTTCCTGAACTTGCTCGCAGCCATGGCTTTCGCCGCGACGGCGACATCGGCATCGTCGAACACGATCACCGGCGCGTGGCCGCCGAGCTCCATGGTGGCGCGCTTCATGTGCAGGCCGGCGAGCGCGGCGAGCTGCTTGCCGACCGCGGTCGAGCCGGTGAAGGAGATCTTGCGGATGATCGGGTGCGGGATCAGGTAGCTCGAGATCTCCGCCGGGTCGCCGTAGACAAGGCCAATCGTGCCCGCCGGCACGCCGGCATCGGCAAAGCAGCGGATCAGCTCAGCCGGCGAGGCCGGCGTTTCCTCGGGCGCCTTGACGATGATCGAGCAGCCCGCGGCGAGTGCCGCCGAGAGCTTGCGAACGATCTGGTTGATCGGGAAGTTCCAGGGCGTGAACGCGGCGACCGGACCGACCGGCTCCTTGACGACGAGCTGGTAGATGCCTTCGCCGCGCGCCGGAATGACGCGGCCGTAGGTGCGGCGAGCCTCTTCGGCGAACCAGTCGATGGTGTCGGCGCCGTTGAGAATCTCGGCCTTCGCCTCGCCCAGCGTCTTGCCCTGCTCCATGGTCATCAGGCGCGAGACCAGGTCGACGCGTTCGCGCAGCAGGTTGGCCGCCTTTCGCATCACCTTCGAACGCTCGTAGGCGCTGATCTTCTTCCAGGTCGCAAAGCCCCTGGCGGCGGCCTCGAGCGCGTGGTCGAGGTCGGCGCGCTCGGCGAATGCGAGCGTGCCGATGGTGTCGCCGCTGGCCGGGTTGACGACCGGGATCGTGCGGCCGGAGCGGGCGGGCCGCCATTCGCCGTCGATGTAGAACTGGGTGTTGGGGTAGACGCGGTTGTCCATGGGAGGGTCTCAGGCTTTCAGGTCGAACTCGACGTGGATGAAGTCGCCGCGGTACGTCACCTCGCCGAGGTAGATGACGCGCCGCTTCGGGCCGGTGAACACGCGCCGCACTTCGGCCGTGGGCGCGTTGACGGCGATGCCGAGATGGCGGGCGACCTCGAGGTCGGCCGTGGAGATGGTCAGCACCTGCCGCGCTGTGGCGATTTTGACCGATGCCATCGACATCAGCAGCGGGATCACCGTTTCCCTGCGAAAGCGCCCGGGGTGACGGGCAAAGACCCTGGCGTCGAGATAGATCGAGATGACGCAGTACGGCCGACCCTCGTGCGAGTGGACGCGGCGCATGTAGACGTACTGCTCGGCCGGCACGCCGTCGCGCTCGGCCAGGCGCGGCGTGCGTCCTTCGGTCGACTCGTCGATGGTGAGGATGGTCGGATGGGTATCGCGGTAGACGTCGGCCAGGTTCTGCAGCGTCGTCTCGACGCGCAGCCAGCGGTCGTCGCGCGGGCTGCCGGTGACGAAGGTGCCGCGGCCGCGCTGCGGCGAGACCAGGCCGTCGCGCGCGAGCTGGAGCATCGCCTGGCGTACCGTGACCCGCGCGACCTCGAACTCGCCGGTCAGCTGGTCGAGCGACGGCAGCTTGTCGCCATGCTTCCAGACGCCCTTGCCGATGCGCTGGCGAAAGAGCTCGGCCAGCTGCACGTAGAGCGGGACGTGGGCGTTGTCGAGGGCCGGCATGCGGGTTCGGCAACCTTGCGTATCCGGGCTCGCGCGCTGGCGCTAGGCCCCGCCCGCCGCGAGCGACGGCGCTTCGGCAGGCGCTCGCACCGCGCCGCGCGCGTCCTCGATGACGAGCGCGGCGCCCTTCTCGCCGATCATGATCGAGGCCGCGTTGGTGTTGGTCGAGACGAGCCGCGGCATGACCGACGCGTCGATCACGCGCAGGCCCTCGACGCCGCGCACGCGCAGCCGCTCGTCGACCACCGAACGACCGTCGCCGCCCATCCGGCAGGTGCCGGCCGGGTGAAACACCGTGCCGCCCTTGGCGCGGGCGAACGCTTCGAGCGCCGCCGGCGTCGCCACCTCGTTTCCCGGCAGGTACTCCTCGCCCGTGACCAAGCCGCGGAACGATGGCTGGGCATAGATCTCGCGCAGCATCCCGAGCCCCGCCACCAGCACCTTGGCGTCGCGCGGATCGGTGAGGTAGCCGGCACGGAGTCGCGGCGGCGCCAACGGGTCGGCGCTCGCCAGCTCGACCGAGCCGGTCGACTCCGGCCGGCACTGGGTGGCCGACGCCGAGAATCCCGAGAAGCGATGCAAGGGGTCACCCGGCTTGTCGACCGACAGCGGCATGACATTGAAGAGCACGTCGGCACGGCCACCGGTAGCGTGCTCGGTCGCGACCAGTCCGCCCACCTGGCCGGCGCCCACGGTCAGCGGCCCGCGCTGCTGAAAGAGCCACTGCGCGCCCATGCCGAGCAGCTTCAGCGGGTTGCGCACGTCGTCGTTGAGCGAACGCTTCGCCTTCAGCTTGACGATGACGCGCGCCTGGTAGTGGTCCTGCAGGTTCAGCCCGACCTCGGGCGCATCGACGACGACGGCGACCCCGTGCCGCTGCAGCAGCGCCGCTGGGCCGACGCCGGAGAGCTGCAGCAGCTGCGGCGACTGCAACGCGCCGGCGGCGACGATCACCTCGGCCTCGGCGCGGATCGCCTGCCGCTCGGTGCCCACGATCGCCTCGATGCCGACGGCACGCCCGCGTTCGACGACGACGCGCGTGACCTGGCCGCCGGCCAGCACCGTGAGGTTCGGACGCGGCTGCGCCGGCGCCAGGAACGCGGTCGCGGCGTCGCAGCGCCAGTGCCCGCGCAGGGTCAGCTGGTAGCGGCCGAGCCCGTCCGAGCGCGCGCCATTGAAGTCGTCGGTGGCCGGGTAGCCGGCCTCCTTGCCGGCGGCGAGCCAGGCCTCGCAGTACGGGTGATCATTGCGCAGGTCGGCGACGCCGAGCTCACCCGAGGCGCCGTGGAATTCACTCGCGCCGCCCTCGTACTTTTCGGAGCGCTTGAAGTACGGCAGCACCTCGCGGTAGCTCCAGCCGCGCGCGCCGTTCAACGCCGCCCAGTCGTCGAAGTCGGCCGGCTGGCCGCGGATGTAGATCAGGCCGTTGATCACGGTCGAGCCGCCGAGGGCGCGCCCGCGCGGCCAGACCATCGCCCGCCCGTCGGTCGACGCTTCCGGCTCGAGCGCGAACTGCCAGGAAAAGCGCGGGTCGTAGATGGTGCGGAAGTAGCCCACCGGCAGGCGCAGCCAGAAGTGCTTCGCCGGGCCGCCCGCCTCGACGAGCAGCACCCGGCGCGCCGGGTCCGCGCTCAGCCGGTTCGCGAGCACGCAGCCGGCGGCGCCGGCGCCGACGATGACGGTGTCGAACCCGGCGGTCCCGCTCACGAGGCCCTCTTCAGCCTTTCACGGCCTGCAGGTAGATCTGCGGATCGAAATAGGTCGAGGCCGGGACCGGCGAGGCGATGTTGCCGGCCTTGACGAAGAAGTCGGTCACCTGCTGCAGCCACTTCGTCACCGTGCCGTCGGCGTACTTGGCGCGCCACTCCGCGGAGGTGTAGTACTTCGAGTACGACATCGCGTCCTTGAAGTCGGCCAGCGGCACGTCCTTGTATTCGGTCTTCTGCAGCGCCTCGGCCGCCGCGTTGAAGTTGCCGACCATGCGGTCGTTCACCTCGGCCCAGGCCGCGCAGAGCTTGGCCAGCACCGGCTTGTTGCCGTCGTAGTAGTCGTTGCGCGCGGCCCAGCCGCCCATGATGGCCGCCTGCGGGAAGAAGGCGGAGGCATCGATGATCTTTCGCGCGTTCGGGACCTTCTGCTTGACGGTCTGGTCGAAGGGAACCCAGAGCGCCACCGCCGGCACGGCGCCGGAGATGAACGACGTCACCGCTTCGCCCATGCGCTGATTGACGATCTGCACGTCCTTGGCGGGGTCGAGGTTGGCGCTGCGCAGCGCGCGGTCGAGGAAGACGTGCGCCGTCGTGCCGGTCGTGGTCGAGATCTTCTTGCCCTTCAGGTCGGCGAGCGACTTCACCGAATCGTCGCGCACCCAGAGCTGGGCCGTGGCGTACTCGATGTCGTTGACCAGGAAGACCTTGCCCTGGCCGCGCGCCGGAAAGTTCGAGACGACGGCGCCGGTCGACAGCACGTCGACGCTGCCGCCGATCATGGCCTGGAAGAGCTCGAGGCCGGTGGTGAACTTGTGCATCTCGAAGTCGAGGCCGTGCTTGCCCCAGGTGCCTGACTGCTCGCCAAGGAAGATCTGGCCATCGACGGCCGGCGTGTGCAGGTAGCCGACGCGCACCTTGGTCTTGGCTTGCGCGAAGGCGGCCGGGGCGAAGCCGGCGATGGAGGCGGCGGCCGATGCGGCGGCGCCGGCCTGAAGGAGGGTTCTGCGGCGAAGGGTCATGGTGGTCTCCTGGAGGTGCGGGTTCAAGAAATGGGGCGGATGCCCCGGTCAATGAGCAGCGTGCGAGGCCTGGCGGGCCTGCGCTTCGTACTCTTCCATCACGAGGTCGCGGATCTGGCTGCGCAGCGCGGCGAAGCGCGGGTCTTCGTGAACCTTCTCGGCGCGCGGGTAGCCGAAGGGCACGTCGATGACGGTGCGAACGCGCGCCGGCCGCGCCGTGACGACAACGATGCGCGACGACAGGTAGATCGCCTCGTCGACCGAGTGGGTGATGAGCAGCACGGTCTTGCCCTCGGCCTGCAGCACCTGCAGGAGGAGATCCTGCATCGCCGAGCGAGTCTGCGCATCGAGGGCACCGAAAGGCTCGTCCATGAGCAGGAATTCCGGCTTGACGGCATAGGCACGGGCCAGTGCAAGGCGCTGGCGCATGCCCCCGGACAGGTGCTTCGGGAAGTGATCGGCGAAATCGGCCAGGCCCATCAGCGCCATGTAGCGCGCGCAGATCGCCTCGCGCTCGGCCGCCGGCACCCGGTTGGCGCCGAGGCGCAGTCCGAACTCGATGTTGCCGCGCACCGTGAGCCACGGAAAGACGCCGTACTCCTGGAAGATGACGCCGCGGTCGGGTCCGGGCCCGGCCACCGGCTTGCCGTCGAGCGTGACGACGCCGCCGCTCGGATGGACGAAGCCGGCGACGATGTTCATCAGCGTGGTCTTGCCGCAGCCCGAAGGCCCGATGATCGAGACGAATTCGCCGTGGCCGACCTCGAGGCTGACGTCGTCGATCACGCGCATCGGCCCGGCCGCTGTCGGGAAGTCGACGCTGACATGATCGAACCGGATTCGTGGCGGCGTCGCTTGCAGTACGGCGCTCATGCGATCCGGTCCTGCCAGGCGACGAGGCGCCGGCTCGCCATGCGCAGCAGCAGGTCCATGACCAGCGCGATCAGGCCGATGCAGATGATGCCGACGTAGACGATGTCGAGCTGGAAGAACGCCGAGGCGTCCTGGATCAGCGCGCCGAGCCCCTGCTGCGCCGCGATCAGCTCGGAGGCGACCAGCGTCGCCCAGGCGACGCCGAGGGCGACCCGGATCGACGTCAGGATGTGCGGCACGGTGAGCGGCACGATCACCTTGGCGAAGATCTCGAGGTCGCTCGCCCCGAGCGTGCGCGCCACGCGCACGTAGAGCGGGCTGATCTGGGCGATGCCTTCGTACATGACGATGACGCCGGCGAAGAACGAGGCATAGAAGAGGATCACCGTCTTGGCGATCTCGCCGATGCCGAAGTACACGATGACGAGGGGAATGAGCGCGATCGGCGGCAGGGCCCGGAAGAAGTTGATGACCGGGTCGATGAAGCTGCGCACCGAGCGGTACCAGCCCAAGCAGAAGCCCACCGGCACGGCAACGACGATGCCGAGCGCCACGCCGACGACGACACGCTGCGTCGACATCCACATGTCGAGCGGCAGCCGGCCCTGGGCGAGCGAAAGGAAGCGCTGCAGCACCGCGTGGGGCGCCGGCACGAGGGCCGGGTTGACCAGGCCGCTGGCGCGGATGGCGTACCAGAGCGCGATGATGAACGCCCAGGGCGCGATCAACAGAAGCACCTTGGCGGCGGGGGAATCTCGGCGCATGGAAACGGAAGGACTTGTCGACTGCTTGGGCTGAACGTACTATAGACCATACGTTTATAACGCAGGCCGATGTCCCCCGTCCATCCGTTGTCTCCCTTGCCGGCCCTGCCGGTCCGTCTCGCCCGCCTCGAGGCGTTCGTCTTCCGCTGCCCGATCGCAACGCCGGTGCGCACGTCGTTCGGCGTCATGCGCGAGCGGCCGGCGGTGTTCGTCCGTGCCGAAGACGACGGCGGCGCCGTCGGCTGGGGCGAGACCTGGTGCAACTTCCCGGCCTGCGGCGCAGAGCACCGCGTCCGCCTGCTCGACACGCTGGTCGCGCCGCTCGCGATCGACCGCGCCTTCGCATCGCCGGCGGCGCTGTTCACCGAGGTGACCCGGCAGACCGCCGTGCTCGCGATCCAGTCGGGCGAGCCGGGGCCCATCGCGCAGGTGATCGCCGGCGTCGACCTCGCGGTCTGGGACCTGTGCGCGCGGCGCGCCGGGCAGCCGCTCTGGCAGCTCCTCGGAGGTGCCGGCGACGACATCGCCGTCTACGCCAGCGGCATCAACCCCGAGCGGCCTGCAGACACCGTTGCCGCGGAGCTCGGCAACGGCCACCGCGCCTTCAAGCTGAAGGTCGGCTTCGGCGAAGAGCGCGACCTCGCCAACGTCCGCGCGATCCGCGATCGGCTCGGCGAGGACGGGCGATTCATGCTCGACGCCAACCAGGCCTGGAAGCTCGACACCGCGATCCGCATGGCCGGCCTGCTCGAGCCGTTCGCCATCGGCTGGCTCGAGGAACCGTTGCGCGCCGACAGGCCGGTCGATGAATGGCAGCAACTGCGCGCGGCCACGTCGATCCCGCTCGCCGCCGGCGAGAACCTGCTCGGCGAGGCGGCGTTCGCGGCAGCGATCGACGGCGGCACGCTGGCGGTCGTGCAACCCGACAGCGCCAAGTGGGGCGGCATCTCCGGCGTCTGGCCGGTGCTCGAGCGCATCCGTGCCGCCGGCCGCGTCTACTGCCCGCACTTTCTCGGCGCCGGCATCGGCCTGCTCGCCTCGGCCCACCTGCTCGCCGCGGCCGGCGGCAACGGCATGCTCGAGATCGACGTCAACCCGAACCCGCTGCGCACCGCCCTCAGCCCGGCGCTCGCGACGATCGACGACGGGCGTGTCCGCCTCGGTCGCGCGCCGGGCATCGGAACGCAGGTCGACCCGCATGCGATCCGCGCGCTCTGCGCCGGTGCCTGAGCCTGGGGCGCATGCAGCACCCAGCGCCAGCAGGACCATCGGGCGCCCGATGGGCACGCCGGTTGCCGCGAGACGAGGCCTCCCTTTCGTCGACCCGAGCGAACCCCACATGCTGATCGCCTGCCCGCACTGCCTGAAGACGAACCGCGTGCCCGACGAGCGCGCCAGCCAGGATCCGGTGTGCGGCCACTGCGGCCGGGCGCTGCTCGACGGCCACCCCGCCGAGCTGACCGATGCCAGCTTCGCCACGGTCACCGGGCGCACCGAGCTGCCGGTGGTGGTTGACTTCTGGGCCGCCTGGTGCGGCCCCTGCCGCGCGATGGCGCCGCAGTTCGAGGCCGCAGCCGCGCAGCTGAAGGGCAAGGTCGTCTTCGCCAAGGTCGACAGCGACGCCAACCCGCTGACATCGCAGCGCTTCGCCATCCGCAGCATCCCGACGATGGTGCTGCTGCGCGGCGGCAGCGAGAAGAAGCGCCAGTCGGGGGCGCTGCAGGCGGCGCAGATCGTCGCCTGGGCCGGCGGCGTCTAGCGTGGTCAACGGCACCTCAACGTGCGACGCCGAAGCTTGGCGCGGTGCGGTGGTGGCGTGATACAAAGATCGCTTTGCGTGCTGCCTGCAACGGTCGGCGCGCGCCCGGAGCGCTCTCCCATGCCGCATGTCCTTCTTCCGCGATTCCTTCTCGCCGTCGCGCTGGCCGCCACGGCTGTTGCGGCGCGCACCGAAGGTCGCGTCACGGAGCCGCCGGTGGCGCCGGTGCACGCGGTCGCCGATACCTACTGGGGCCAGAAAGTCGCCGATCCCTACCAGTGGATGGAGGACGAGAAGAGCCCCGAATTCCAGTCGTGGATTAAGGGTCAGAACGACTACACGCGCACTGTGCTGGCACGCATCCCCGGCCGCGACGCGCTGCGCGACCGCATCGCCGCACTGTCCAACGCCGGAACGGTCGTCTACCAGGTGCAGACCGCCGGGTCATCCTACTTCTACCTGAAGCTGGCGCCGGGCGATGAGAGTCCCAAGCTCTACGTGCGCGATGGCCTGGCCGGTGCCGAGCGGCTGCTCGTCGACCCCGAAAAGATGGGCCAGGCGGGAGTGCACTACTCGATCGACTACTTCGCGCCTTCGGCGAACGGCAAGCTGCTGGCATACGGCACGTCGCCCGGCGGCAGCGAGGACGCCACGCTGGGCGTGATCGAGGTCGCCAGCGGCAAGCCGCTGGCCGAGCGTATCGCGCGCGCACGTTTCGGCGTCACCGCCTGGTCGCCCACCAACAACAGCTTCTTCTACAGCCGGCTGGCCGCTCCGGTGCCGGGCGCGGCACCGGGCGACAAGTACAAGCGCGCGATGATTTTTCGCCACGTCGTCGGCATCCATCCCGACGGCGAAGGCGACGCGCCCGAGCTCGGCATCGGCCTGTCGCCGCTGGTGCCGGTGGCGCCCGACGAACTGCCGCTGATCGTGCGCAGTTCGGCTTCGCCCTACGTGTTGGCGATCGTTCAGAAGTTCGTCAAGAACGAGTTCACTGTCTACGCCGCGCCCTACTCCAAGCTCGACGGTGCGAAGACGCCGTGGCGCAAGATCGCCGACGAGAGTGCGGAGGTAACTGACGTAGCCGCGCATGGCCGAGACGTGTACCTGCTGACCCACAAGGGCGCGCCGACCTTCAAGGTGCTGCGCACCAGCCTCGTGAAGCCGGAACTGGCGCAGGCCGTGGTGGTGGTGCCGGCCAGCGCGGCAGTGTTGAAGAGCCTGGGCGCGGCCAAGGACGCGCTGTACGTTCGCTCGTTGGACGGCGGGCTCGGCGGCGTGCTGCGTATGCCCTTCGGCAAGGACACCGCCAGCCCGGTGGCGTTGCCGTACCAGGGAGCGATCGCCGAGTTCGTCGTCGACGCGGACCGGCCCGGCCTGCTGATGAAGCTGACCTCATGGACCGAGCCGCAACTCTGGTACCACTACGACCCCGTCACCGGCAAGAGCACCGATACCGGTCTGCGGCCACGCTCGCCGGTGGACTACAGCGCCATCACGTCGGAGGAGGTCAAGGCGCGGTCGGCCGACGGCACCATGGTGCCGCTGTCGATCGTTCATCGCCGCGACATCCGGCTTGACGGCAGCAACCCGACGCTGCTCAGCGGCTACGGCTCGTACGGCATCACGCTCGATCCCGGCTTCAGCCCGACGCTGCTGGCCTGGCTGGAGCGCGGCGGGGTCGTTGCGGTGGCGCACGTGCGCGGCGGCGGCGAGTACGGCGAGGACTGGCACCGCGCCGGGCAGAAGCTGAACAAGCCCAACACCATCGCCGACTTCATCGCCTGCGCCGAGTACCTGATCGAGCACAAGTACAGCTCCTCAGCGCGGATCGCCGGACAGGGCGGCAGTGCCGGCGGCATCACCGTCGGTGGTGCGCTGACGCAGCGGCCCAAGCTGTTCGCGGCGATCATCGACAACGTCGGCGTCTCGGACAACCTGCGTATCGAACTGTCGCCCAACGGCCCGCCGAACATCCCCGAGTTCGGCAGCGTGAAGACCGAGGACGGCTTCAAGGGTCTGTACGCGATGAGCGCCTACCACCACGTCGAGGACGGCCAGCCCTACCCGGCGGTGCTGCTGACCACCGGCATCCACGACCCGCGCGTCGACTCGTGGCAAATGGCCAAGATGGCGGCGCGGCTGCAGGCCGCCACCGCCAGCGGCAAGCCGATCCTGCTGCGCGTGGACTACGACGCCGGTCACGGCATCGGGTCGACCAAGTCGCAGACCACCGAGGAGACGGCCGACGAGTGGGCCTTCCTGCTGTGGCAGTTCGGCATACCCGGCTTCCAGCCGCGGTAGCAGGTCGGGCACGCGCCCCGCGTCAGGGCGCGTAGCGGACGCGGTAGAGCGCGCCGGCGCTGTCGTCGCTGATGAGGAGCGAGCCGTCCGGAAGCGGCAGCACGTCGGCCGGCCGGCCCCAGACCGACTGGCCCTGCAACCAGCCCTCGACGAACGGCTCGTAGCGCGTCGCGTGGCCGGCGCCGTCGAGGACGACGCGGCTGACGCGGTAGCCGATCTTGCGACTGCGGTTCCACGAGCCGTGCTCGGCGATGAAGATGTTGCCGCGATAGGCTGGCGGAAACTGCGAGCCTGTGTAGAAGCGCATGCCGAGCGCCGCGACGTGCGGCCCGAGTTTCTGCGCCGGTGGCGCGAACTCGCGGCAGGCCCGCTGGGCGCCGAACTCGGGGTCGGCGACGTCGCCCTGGTGGCAGAACGGGAAGCCGAAGTGCTGGCCGGCCGTCGTCACGTGATCGAGCTCGTCGGCCGGCGCGTCGTCGCCCAGCATGTCGCGGCCGTTGTCGGTGAACCAGAGCGAGCCGTCGTCGGGGCTGAAGTCGAAGCCGACCGAATTGCGGACGCCGCGTGCCACCGTCTCGACGCCGCTGCCGTCGGCCTTCATGCGCAGGATGACGCCGTGCCGCTCGTCGGGCAGGCAGACGTTGCACGGTGCGCCGATCGAGAGATGGAGCCGGCCTTCGGGATCGAAGGCGATGAAGCGGCGGCCGTGGTGCGTCTCCGAAGGCAAGCCGTCGACGACCGTCGAGGGTGCCGGTGGCCGCGCCAGCCGGTCGTCGATGCCGTCGAAGCGCAGCACGCGGCGCAGCTCGGCGACGTAGAGGCTG
>JBBRFB010000116.1:0-11168 GCA_038225015.1 Burkholderiales bacterium | reverse complement strand
AGGCGCTGGGCAAGGCGCGTCGCGCAGCCCGGGCTGGCTGCCCGGGCAAGCGGCGCAACGCCGCCCAGCGCCTTGCGCCACCCCGGCCCGAAGGGTGATCTCGGCAAGCGGGCGCCCGCCGCGTTGCAAATCCTCGCCATAGCCAACGCTATGGCTGCGGTTTGCGCCTTGTGGGCGCCCGTTTGCCGAGTCACGCGTGCCTCCCCATAGCGCTAACAGGCCCTAAGCCGGCGGGTGACACTGCGCACCCTGCTGCGACGAAAACTCGGCCGCGGCGTGCGCGAATTGGGTTCGGTGCATGATGCTTGGTCGTGAGCCGTTGTCACCCCCCATCCCTCCACTCCATCACAGAAACCCGACATGACACCGTCTGATCGCAGAATCTTCATCGGCCGCGCCGTCGCCTTCGGCGGCTCGATGCTCGTTGCGCGGAGCGCACTCGCGGCCGACGCCCCCATGGTCGCGGAGAGCGACCCGCAGGCCGTGGCCCTCGGCTACAGGAGCGACACCAAGAAGGTGGACCGGGCGAAGTATCCCAAGCACGACGCGTCGCAGCACTGCGGCACCTGCCAGCTCTATCAGGGCAAGGCGGGCGATGCCGCCGGGCCCTGCCCGCTGTTCGCGGGCAAGCGGGTCGCGGCCCAGGGCTGGTGCAGCGCGTGGGTGAAGTAGGCCTGAACCAGGGGGGCCCTGGCTCCCGGGCCAACGCGATGCCCCGATAGCTCGCGAAGGCCATCTGGTCGCCCCCGCTCGCCCCGAATTGCCCTCGACCTTCCGCCTGCGCGGGCTCACCCGCCGCTTCGGCCCAGGCGCCCTGGCCATCGCGCTGGCCGCCGGCGCCTGCGCCGGCGCCGAGGCCGGGCCGACGCCGCCGACGGCGCGGATGACGTCGGCCGGTGCGTCGAGGCTGCTCCTGCCGTCAGTCGGCTTGCACGCTCGCGACATCGCCGTCGTCGTCAACGACGCGGACCCGGCGAGCGTCGAGACCGGCCGCTACTACGCGAGCCGTCGCGGCATCGCCGCCGCGCGCGTGATCCATGTCAGCTTCGCACCGGGTCAGCCGGTGCTCGGCCGCGACGAATTCGCACGCATCCGGGCGGAGGTCGAACGCGAGGTCGATGCCGGGGTCCAGGCCTACGCGCTGGCGTGGACGCTGCCGTACGCGGTCGAGTGCATGTCGGTGACGTCGGCGTTCGCGTTCGGCTTCGATCCGGCGTCGTACTGCGCCGATAGTTGCCGGACGACGAAAGCCTCGCCCTACTACGACAGCAACAGCCATGCGCCCTTCACGGACCACGGCCTGCGGCCGGCGATGCTTCTCGCCGCAACCGACGTCGACGCGGTCAAGCGCCTCATCGACCGCGGCCTGCGGTCGGACGACCGCTGGCCCGCGGGCAAGGCCTACCTGCTCGATACCAGCGACCGCGCGCGCAACGTCCGCGCCGCCAACTTCGAGGCGGTCCGGCGGGTGCTCGGCAGCGCGATCCCGATCGTGCAGGTCGAAGGCGATGCGCTCGAAGACCGGCCGGATGTGATGTTCTATTTCACCGGCGTCGCCGTGGTCGCCTCGATGACGACGAACCGCTTCGTCGACGGCGCCATCGCCGACCACCTGACCTCGTTCGGCGGCGTTCTCACCGGCGGCGGCCAGACGACGGCACTCGAGTGGCTTGCCGCGGGCGCCACCGGCAGCTACGGCACGACCAGCGAGCCCTGCGCCTTTCGCGACAAGTTTCCCAATGTCGGCGTCGTCATGTCGCGCTATCTCGGTGGCGAGACCTTGATCGAGGCGTACTGGAAGAGCGTGCGCATGCCGGGGCAGGGCCTGTTCGTCGGCGATCCGCTGGCGCGGCCCTTCGGCGGCGTCCGCGTCACGCGGTCGGCCGCCGGCACCGTGGTCGAGACGCGGGCGCTGCCGCCCGGGAGCTATCTTCTCGAGACTGCGCGCAGCAGCATGGGGCCGTTTCGGCCGGTGGGCCCGCGCGTCAATGTCGCCGGCTTCGGCGTGCGCCGCATCACCCTGCCGGCCAGCGGCGCCGAGTACTACCGGCTGCGGGCGGTCGCCGAGCCGACCCGGGCGTCACCCGAACGTCACGAGGAGGCGACGAGCCGCGACTGAATCTCGGGCGTCGCGGGTCGCTGGAGGGACGTGGCGCAGGGCGCCAGCGGACGCGCCGGTCAGAGTTCCGAGATGGCGCTGTCGAGCGCCATCATCGTCGTCGTTCGCTGCACGGCGGCGGGCGCCGGTTCGGCCTCGAGATCGTCCTTGCTGAAGGTGCCGAAGTAGACGGGCGCCCGACCGGGCGACGTGTCGAGCCACGCGTCGAAGTCTTCCTCGGCCAGGAGCACCGGTGTGCGCTTCTCGGCCGGCTCGCCCTTGTCGTTGAGCGGCCGATGAAAGCGCGCGAGCAGGGGATGAAGGTCGCAGTTGATGGTGAGCATCGAGAAGCTGACGAGGCTCGTTCCGTCCTCGCCCTGCCAGCGATCCCACAGGCCGGCGATGGCGAGCGGCGACCGGTCGATCCGGCGAACGCGCCAGCGCTCCGATCGAGTCGCCCCTTCGGCATAGAAAGGCAGGTAGAGCGCGATCGCCGGGATGATGCACCACTGCCGCTGCGCCCAGGCGCTCTTGAAGGCCGTGCGGGTGGCGGCCGTCTCGCTTCGAGCGTTCACCGAAGCGCCGGCGGCGCGCAGCGATTTGGCCGACGACGGCAACAGGCCGAAGCGTGCCAGCACGACCTCGCGTTGGGCGGCGGCGCCCAGCCCGAAGCGGCGGACGATGGGCGCGAAGTCGCCCGTGATGACGTCGGTGTGCCAGTCGGGATCGAGGCCGATGCCCCACTCGCGTTCCAGCTCGGCCGCAGTCGGCGCCAGAAAGTTGGTGATCATCCTGTCAATGTAGCGCGGCGGGCGCCGCCGTGCGCAGCGGCATCGCGCCGGTGAGTGAACTTCGCCACGAACCGCCGTCGCCCTGCGCCCGCGGCCCGCCGACTACACCGCGACCGGTGCCTTGATCGCCGGATGGTGGCGATAGTCGTGGACGACGAAGTCTTCCAGCTCGTAGTCGAAGAGGCTGGCCGGCCGTCGCACGATCTCGAGCACGGGGTAGGGGTGAGGGGCGCGCGCCAGTTGCGTCGCCACCTGCTCGGCGTGGTTGGCATAGATGTGGCAATCGCCCCCGGTCCAGACGAAGTCGCCGACGTCGAGATCGCACTGCTGCGCCAGCATGTGGGTGAGCAGCGCGTAGCTGGCAATGTTGAAGGGCACGCCGAGGAAGATGTCGGCACTGCGCTGGTAGAGCTGGCAGCTCAGCCGGCCGCGCGCCTCGCCGGCGCCGGGTGGCGCGACGTAGAACTGGAAGAAGGCGTGGCACGGCAGCAGCGCCATGCGCGGCAGGTCGGCGACGTTCCAGGCGCTGACGATGATGCGACGCGAGTCGGGATTCGACTTCAGCTGCTCGACGACGGCAGCGATCTGGTCGACGTGGCCGCCATCGGGCGTCGGCCACGATCGCCACTGCACGCCGTACACGGGGCCGAGGTCGCCGCCAGGGCGAGCCCATTCGTCCCAGATCGTCACGCCGCGCTCCTGGAGCCAGCCGACGTTGGACTCGCCGCGAAGGAACCACAGCAGCTCGAGGATGATCGAGCGCAGGTGCACCTTCTTCGTCGTCACCAGCGGAAAGCCTTCGCGCAGGTCGAAGCGCATCTGGTGTCCGAAAACGCTCGTCGTGCCGGTGCCGGTGCGGTCGGACTTGGCCGCGCCGCAGTCGCGGACGTGGCGCATCAGGTCCTCGTACTGCGAGCGGGCGGGCCGCGTGGAGGGTTCGGCGGCGGCGAGAGCGACGGGCTGCATGCGCCGATTATCGATGCCGCTGCGCCGGCCACCCGGCCGTGCAGCGCCGCCGCTCAGGCGACCGGCTCGCGCAGGTAGATCTCGACCCTCCGGTTGCGGGCGCGGCCGTCGGCCGTGCCGTTGTCGGCGATCGGGTCGCGTTCGCCGTGCCCCGAGGTCTCGATGCGCAACGGCGAGACGCCGCGGCCCGCGAGGTAGTCGCGCACGCTCTGGGCGCGTTCGACCGAGAGCCGCTCGTTGGTCTGGTCGGAACCGGTGCTGTCGGTGTGGCCGACGACCGAGACCCGGCTCGCCGGGTCGCCGACGAGCGTGTCGGCGAACTGGTCGAGCACGTGCTTCAACTCGGGCCTGACGGCGTAGCTGCCGGTATCGAAGGAGATGTCGTTCGGCACGTTCAGCATCAACTGGTTGTCGGCCGTGCGCGAGACCTGGACGTTGCTGCCGCGGGTCGCCTGCTCGAGAGCGACGCGCCGGTCTTCCTGGCGTTTCGACCAGAGATTGCCGGCAATGGCGCCGACCGCGCCGCCGATGAGGGCGCCGGCGCCGCCGCTGCCCCCGGTGGCCGAGCCGATCACCGCACCGCCGACGGCGCCGGCGCCGGCGCCGACCGCGGTGCCGCGTTCGCGCGGGCTGAGGTCGGCGCAGCCGCCCAGAAAGAGAGCCGCTGCCGCTGCACAGGCGGTCGATCGGAAGAAGGAGGCGCGGGACGGCGCATGAACGTGGGACATGGTGTGTGCGGCCCGGCGGGCGGGCCGATGCCTGTTGGACGATGGCTCCAGTGTGGCCGCCGCATCGTCGCGCGTCAGTCGGCGAGGCCCGGCCGCCGCTGTCGGCATGTGCCTACAGGCGCCGCGTCAGCGGTCGAACTGCAGCGCGGCGAGGCGGGCGTAGAGGCCGCCGGCCGCGACCAGCTCGGCGTGGCTGCCGGTCTCGACGATCTCGCCGGCTTCCATGACCACGATGCGGTCGGCCCGCTGCACGGTCGAGAGCCGGTGCGCGATGACCAGGGTGGTGCGATCGCGCATCGCCGATTCGAGCGCCGCCTGAACCATCCGTTCGCCCTCGGCGTCGAGGGCACTGGTCGCCTCGTCGAGCAGGAGCAGAGGCGGATTCTTCAGCATCGCGCGCGCGATCGAGATGCGCTGGCGCTGGCCGCCGGAGAGGCGAACGCCGCGCTCGCCGAGAAAGGTCCGGTAGCCCTCCGGCAGGGCGGCGATGAACTCGTCGGCGAACGCCGCCTTCGCCGCCGCCATCACTTCGGCATCGCTTGCTTCTGGCCGCCCGTAGCGGATGTTCTCCATCGCATCGGCCGAGAAGATGACGCTGTCCTGCGGCACGATGCCGATGCGGGCGCGCAGCTCGTCGAGCGCCACCGACCGCACCGGCACGCCGTCGACGCGTACCGTGCCGCTCTCGACGTCATAGAAGCGCAGGATGAGCTGGAACACCGTGCTCTTGCCGGCGCCGCTCGGCCCGACCAGGGCGACCGTCTCGCCGGGCTCGACGGCGAGGCTGAAGTGCGCCAGGGTCGGATGCAGCGGCCGCGACGGGTAGCGGAACGTGATGTCGTCGAGGCGGACAGAGGCGCCGCCGCGGCGCTCCGGCATCGGCGCGGGAACGGGCGGCGACACGATCGGCGATTCGAGCGCCAGAAGCTCCATCAGCCGCTCGGTCGCCCCGGCGGCGCGAAGGAGGTCGCCATACACCTCGGACAGGACGGCGACGCTGCTCACCAGGATGATCACGTAGACGACGGTCTGGCCGAGGTGGCCGGCGCTGATGTCGCCGTGCATCACCGCCTGCGTGCCCTGATAGAGCCCCCAGAGCAAGGCGCCGAAGGTGGCGCCGATGATGAACGCGACCAGGAACGAGCGCATCTGGGAGCGCCGGATCGCGGTGCCGAAGGCGCTTTCGGTCGAGACCGCGAAGCGCTCGGCCTCGCGCCGTTCCTGGTTGTAGCTCTGGACGATGGGCACGGCGTTCAGGATCTCGGCGGCGATCGCGCTCGAGTCGGCGATGCGGTCCTGGCTGGCCCGGGACAGCCGCCGCACGCGGCGGCCGAAGTAGAGCGACGGCAGGACGACGAGGACCAGGATGCCGAGCACCTGCGTCATGACGACGGGGTTGGTGACGATGAGCATGGCCATCGCGCCGATGCCCATGACCATGTTGCGCAGGCCCATCGACAGGCTGGAGCCGACGACCGTTTGCACCAGGGTCGTGTCGGTGGTCAGGCGTGACAGCACCTCGCCGGTCTGGGTCGCCTCGAAGAACTCCGGACTCTGGCGGACGACGTGGGCGTAGACGGCATTGCGCAGATCGGCGGTGACGCGCTCGCCGATCCAACTCACCATGTAGAAGCGCGCCGCCGAGAAGATGCCGAGAGCGACGCCGACGCCGAAGAGAGCGAAGAAGTGCTCGCGCAGGGCCATCACCCGAGCGCCTGGGTCGGAAGCGACGAAGCCCTGGTCGATCAGCGACTTCAGGGCAACCGGGAAGACCAGCGTGCTCGCCGCGGCGAGCACGAGAAACAGTGCCGCGGCGGCAACGCGGGCACGGTACGGGCGCATGAACGGCAGCAGGCCGCGCAGCGCGCTGGCGTTGCGCGGCGGCGCCGCGGCGGCGGGGCGGGCGGTGACGGGAAGTGTGGTGGTGGCCATCGTGGAAGTCGGCAAGACAGTGGCCATTGTCGCGCCCGGAAAGCAAGCTCGGGCAATGACAGCCTTGACAATCATTGCCTAGGCAAGTATATTCTCGTCATGTCCATCGTTCCGGCTCCCGCCAACTTCTATCGCGCCAGCGGCTACTGCGCCGACGACAGCGTCGGCTACCTGATGCGCCGCGTCCTGATGGCGATCACGCAGGCGGCCGACAAGCGCCTCGAGCCCGACGGTCTCACCCACATCCAGTGGGGGCCGCTGTTCATGCTGCGCAGCTCGCGCGCCTCGACGGTGGCAGAGCTTGCGAGGGAACTGCAGACGGACCCGGGCGCCATGACGCGCCTGCTCGATCGCCTCGAGGCCAAGGGTCTGTGCCGGCGCGAGCGCAGCACGGCCGACCGTCGCGTCGTCCGCATCGAGCTCACCGCCGAGGGCGAGGCGGCGGCGTCGCGGGTGCCGGCGGTGCTCGCCCAGGTCATGAACGAGGTCCTGGCCGGCTTCTCGCGGCCGGAATGGGAAACGCTGAAGGGCATGCTGCAACGCATGCTCGACAACGCCGAGGTCCCGCGCGATGCGGAGGCGGCCGAAGCGGCGCCGCGCGGCCGGCCGGCGCGCCAGCGCGCCGAGCCGGGCGAATCGAGAAAGGCAGCGCGATGAGCGGCTGTGCGACCGTACGCTTCCTGCGTTCGTCTTCGCTGCGGCGCACGCTGACGACGGTGATCATCGCCGTCGGCTCGTCGATCGTCCTCGCGCTGGCCGGTTGCGCCAATCCCGGCGGGATCGAGTCCGCGGCGAAGCTGGCGACGCCGGCATCGCTCGGTGCCGCCGCCGAGCCCGTGGCGCTCGTCCCGACCGAGTGGTGGCGCGCTTTCGGCGATCCGGTGCTGGTCGGCCTCATCGAGCGCGCGACCGCGGGCAGCCCGACCCTGCGGGTCGCGGCCGCGCGCAGTGCGCGCAGCGCCGCCAACGTCGACGCGGCGCATGCTGCCAAGGGCCCGCAGCTCGGCCTCGGCGTCGACGTGACGCGCCAGCACTTCACCGAGAACGGCATCTACCCGAAACCGATCGCCGGCTCGAACCGCGACATCGCGACGGCGCAGCTGAACGGCTCGTGGGAGCTCGACTTCTTCGGCCGCAACCGGGCCCAGCTCGACGCCGCGATCGGCACGTCGCGGGCGGCCGCGGCCGATGCCGCCGCGGCCCGCGTGCTTCTGGCCGTCAACGTCACCCGCAATTACGTGCAGCTGGCCCGCCTGCTGGAGCAGCGCGAGATCCTCGAGCGCACGCTCGGCCAGCGCCAGGAGATCCTCTCGCTCATTCGCCAGCGCGTCGGCGCCGGTCTCGACACCGCCGTCGAGCAGCGCCAGGGCGAGGGCGCGCTGCCCGAGACACGGCAGCAGATCGAATCGATCGACGAGCAGATCGCGCTCGTGCGCCATGCGCTCGCCGCGTTGCTCGCCGAGCCGCCGGACCGCTTCGATGCGCTGGCGCCGCGCCTGTCGTCGTTGCGTGCGGTCGAGGTTCCCGAAGTCGTGCCCGCCGACCTGGTCGGCCGGCGTGCCGACATCGTCGCCGCCCGCTGGCGCGTCGAGGCGGCGAGCGGCGACGTTGCCGCGGCCCGCGCGCAGTTCTATCCGAACGTGAACCTGAGTGCCTTCGTCGGCCTGTCGAGCCTGGGCCTCGATCGCCTGCTGCGCAGCGGCAGCGCCCAGTACGGCGCGGGCCCCGCGATCCGCCTGCCGATCTTCGATGCCGGGCGTTTGCGCGCCGGCCTGCGCGGGCGCAGCGCCGACCTCGATGTCGCGGTCGAGAGCTACAACGCCACCCTCGTCGACGCGATCCACGACGTCGCCGACCAGATGAGTTCGGTGCGTTCGGTCGAGCGCCAGTGGCGCGAGCAGCAGGCGGCGGCGCGAAGCGCCGAGTCGGCCTACGACCTGTCGACGCAGCGCTACAAGGCCGGCCTCGGCACCTACCTCACCGTGCTCAACGCCGAGACCAACGTCATCGCGCAGCGCCGGCTCGCGGCCGACCTGCAGGCCCGCACGATCGACAGCCAGGTGCTCCTGGTGCGCTCGCTCGGCGGCGGCTATGCCGCGCCCGACGACGCGCGGGCGCTGGCCCTGGCGCCCGCCGCCGGCCGCTAGGCCGCGCGGCCACGCCTCGTCCCCTGTTTCTTCGAAAAGATTGCCATGACTTCCGACAACGAATCGCATCCCGCCGAGGTGAACGCGCGCGCGCCGGCGGCCGCCGCCGCGCCTGCGAGTCCCGCGCCGGCTGCAGCCGACACGCCGCAGCCGTCGCGGCGCAAGGCGGCGCTGCTCGGCGTCAGCGCCGCGGTGCTCGTCGCCGCCATGGCCTACGGGGCTTACTGGGCGCTTGTCCTCAACCACTACGAAGGCACCGACAACGCCTACGTGCAGAGCAACGTCGTCCAGGTGACGCCGCAGGTCGCCGGCACCGTGATCGCGATCAATGCCGACGACACCGACTTCGTCAAGGCCGGCCAGACGCTGGTCAAGCTCGACCCGGCCGATGCCCAGGTGGCTCTCGAGCAAGCCGAGGCGCAGCTGGCGCAGACGGTGCGCGAGGTGCGCACTCTGTTCGTCAACAACGGCGGCCTGAAGGCACAGATCGCTGCCCGCGAGGCCGACCTGGCGCGCGCCCGCGCCGAAGTGCAGCGGGCCCAGGACGACGTCTCGCGGCGGGCGCCGCTGGTGCAGACGGGCGCGGTGGGCAAGGAAGAGTTCAACCACGTCACCTCGGCGCTCGTCGCCGCGAAGTCGACGCTCGCGGCGGCGCAGTCGGCCGCCGACGCCGCGCGCGAGCAGCTCGCCTCGAACCAGTCGCTCACCGAAGGCGTGGCGGTCGACCAGCACCCGAACGTGCTGCGCGCCGCGGCGCGCGTGCGCGAGGCCTACCTGGCCCTCAGCCGCGTCGAGCTCGCCGCCCCGGTCGACGGCTACGTCGCCCGGCGCAGCGTCCAGCTCGGCCAGCGCGTGCAGGCGGGCGCGCCGCTGCTGTCGATCGTCGAGCTCGACCAGCTCTGGGTCGACGCCAACTTCAAGGAAGGGCAGCTTCGCCAACTGCGCATCGGCCAGCCCGTGAGGCTCGTGGCCGACGTGTACGGCAAGAAAGTCGAGTACCACGGCAAGATCGACGGCCTCGGTGCCGGCACCGGCTCGGCGTTCGCACTGCTGCCGGCGCAGAACGCGACCGGCAACTGGATCAAGGTCGTGCAGCGGGTGCCGGTGCGGATCGCCCTCGACCCTGCCGAAGTTGCGGCGCATCCGCTCAGGGTGGGCCTCTCGATGGACGCCCAGGTCGACGTCAGCGACACCAGCGGCGCCGTGCTGGCGTCGCAGACTCAGCGGCCGTCGCGCAGCCAGACCCGGGTCTTCGATCGCAGCAACGAGCAGGCCGACGCCGAGGTGCGCCGCATCATCGCGGCCAACCTCGGCCGCTCCGCCGCGTCGCGCACGGAGCGCCCGGTGCGAATGGCGGCACCGGCCGCGCCCCGCACGGCGCCCGCCGGCGTCGTCGGCCCGCTCGCCGCCCGCCTGAAGTAACCGCACTCCGCGATGGCCGAATCGACTGCCAGCGCCGGCGGCGCGATGGCCCCCGCCCCGCGCCGCGCCGCGCCGGCGCGCGGCGTGGCTGCCGCGGCGCCGGCGCCGCTGACCGGAATCGACCTCGTTCTCGGAACCGTCGCGCTCTCCCGCGCGCCCTTCATGAACGTGCTCGACACGTCGATCGCCAACGTCTCGATCCCGGCGATCGCCGGCGACATGGGCGTGAGCCCTGCGCAAGGCACCTGGGTGATCACCTCGTTCGCGGTCGCCAACGCGATCGCCGTGCCGCTCACCGGCTGGGTGTCGCAGCGTGTCGGCGCCGTCCGGCTCTTCGTCGCCAGCATCCTGCTCTTCGTCGTCGCCTCGTGGCTGTGCGGCCTGGCGCCGAACATCGAGTCGCTGATCGTCTTTCGCGTCATCCAGGGCCTGGTGGCGGGCCCGATGATTCCACTCTCGCAGACCCTGCTGCTGTCGAGCTACCCGCGCGCCAAGGCGGGCACGGCAATGGCGATGTGGGCGATCACGGTGCTCGTCGCGCCGGTCGCCGGCCCGCTTCTCGGCGGCTGGATCACCGACAACATCTCGTGGCCGTGGATCTTCTACATCAACATCCCGGTCGGCCTGGTCGCCGCCGCGCTCACGTGGTCGATCTATCGCAGCCGCGATCCGGGGCCGAAGAAGATGCCGTTCGATGTCGTCGGCCTGATCCTGCTCGTCGTCTGGGTCGGCGCGATGCAGATCATGGTCGACAAGGGCAAGGAGCTCGACTGGTTCGGCTCGACGCAGATCGTGCTGCTCGCCGTCACCGCCGTCGTTGCCTTCGCCTTCTTCCTCGCCTGGGAGCTGACCGAGAAGAATCCGATCATCGACCTGCGCCTGTTCACCGGTCGCAATTTCCTGATGGGCACGCTCGCGCTGTCGATCGCCTACGGCCTCTTCTTCGGCAACGTCGTGCTGCTGCCGCTCTGGCTGCAGCAATACATGGGCTACACCGCGACCTGGGCCGGCATCGCGCTGGCGCCGGTCGGCCTGCTGGCGATCGTCCTGTCGCCCTGGGTCGGCAAGAACGTGGCGCGGATCG
>JBBRFB010000115.1:0-11195 GCA_038225015.1 Burkholderiales bacterium | reverse complement strand
CGCGCTCAACCCGGTCGCCGGCGAGACGCCGATGCTGAAGACCTTCATGGGCGAGGACACGCCCGAGATGCGCGCCAAGTTTCTGTCGACGATCCCGATCGGTCGTTTTTCGACGCCGGAAGATCTCGGCAATGCGGCGTGCTTTCTTTGCAGCGACGAGGCGTCGATGATCACCGGCGTGGCGATGGAGGTCGACGGCGGGCGGTGTATCTGAGGCGGCCTGGCACCATCTGAGGCGGCCTGGCACCAGGCGAGCGCGCGACGCGCGCGACGGCGTGCGGTCCTAGGCCCCGGCGACGACCCGGACCGGGGCGCTGTCGGGAACGGCCACCTCGTCGCCGGCGCGGAGCTTGCGCCCGCGTCGCGTCTCGCTCGTGCCGTTGACCTGCACCGCACCGCTGCCGATCATCACTTTCGCGGCGCCACCGCTCGCAGCGAGCCCCGACGCCTTCAGCAAGGCGTCGAGCGTGATGTGGTCGCCGCGCAGCGCGAACTCGGTTGGCGTCACGGCGCGCCCGGCATCGTGCGGACGACGTCAGGCCGGCGCGTAGCCGGCCTCCTTCAGCACCGCGGCGAGTTCGTCGCGCGACTTCGACGATGCGACGGTCACCCGCTTGGTGGCCAGGTCGACGTCGACCTGGGCCTCGGGGTCGGCACTCTTCAGTGCCCGGGTGACGGCGCTGACGCAGCCGCCGCAGCTCATGGAATCGACCTTGAATTCAGTCATCGTGTTCTTCGTGGGGCCTCGATGGCGAGAGTGTCGACCTTCCCATGGTGGCAAGGTCAAGCGCCCGATTGGCAAGACCTTCGGTCGCCAAGGGCTTGCCGGGACTTGACTCTCCCATGATAGGAAGGTTCATCATGCAGCGCATGAGCCTGCCTGCGATCGTCATCCCCATCCCGCCACCCGGCCGCGCCGCCGAACCCGTCAGCGGCCGCCCCGTGCGCCTGCGCATCGACGGCATGACCTGCGCGTCGTGCGCCGGGCGGGTCGAGCAGGCGCTGAAGAAGGTGCCCGGCGTGCTCGCGGCCGATGTCAACCTCGCGACCGAAACCGCCGAGATCCGAACCGGGCACGGCGGGGTCGATCCGGCGTCGCTCGCGGCGGCCGTCGTGAAGGCCGGCTACGGTGCGCAGGTCATCGTCGACGACGAGGCCGCCGGCGTGCTGCCCGCCGCGAAGGTCGCCTTCCTCGCCGGCGGCTGGCCGATCGTCCTCGGCATCGTGCTCAGCCTGCCGCTCCTCCTGCCCATGGTGCTCGCGCCGTTCGGCGTCGACGCCATGCTCGACGGACGCTGGCAGTGGCTGCTCGCGACGCCGGTGCAGTTCGTTCTCGGCGCCCGCTTCTACCGTGCGGCGTGGAGTGCGCTGCGAGCCGGCACCGGCAACATGGACCTGCTGGTCGCCCTGGGCACGTCCGCCGCGTACGGCCTGAGCAGCTACGAGCTTCTCGTCCACGGCGGCCACGGCACGCATCTCTATTTCGAGGCGTCGGCGGTCGTCATCACGCTCGTCCTGCTCGGCAAGTGGCTCGAGGCACGGGCCAAGCGGCAGACGACCGCCGCCATCCGCGCCTTGCAGGCGCTGCGCCCGGAGCAGGCCACGGTGCGTCGCGACGGCCGCGAGTTCGCCGTCCCGATCGCCTCGGTCGCGGTCGGCGACGAGGTGGTCGTGCGGCCGGGCGAGCGCATCGCCGTCGACGGCCGCGTGATCGAAGGAACGAGCGAGGTCGACGCCTCGCTCATCACCGGCGAGGCGTTGCCGGTGGCCATCGACGTCGGCGGCAGCGTCACCGGCGGCGCGATCAACGGCTCCGGCTCGCTCGTCGTGCGAACGCTCGCTGTCGGCGCCGAGTCGACGCTGTCGCGCATCGTCCGCCTGGTCGAGTCGGCGCAAGCGAAGAAAGCGCCGATCCAGCGCCTGGTCGACCGCGTCAGCGCCGTCTTCGTGCCGGTCGTCATCGGCATCGCCGTCGTCACCCTCGTCGGCTGGGGTGTCGCCGGCGGCGGCTGGGAGCGCGCCATCCTCAACGCCGTGGCCGTGCTGGTCATCGCCTGCCCCTGCGCCCTCGGCTTGGCGACGCCGACCGCGATCATGGCCGGCACCGGCGCCGCGGCACGCCAGGGCATCCTGATCCAGGACGTCGAGGCGCTCGAGCTTGCGCGCTCGCTCGAGGTCGTCGCCTTCGACAAGACCGGCACCCTGACCGAAGGGCGGCCGGCGCTGGTGGCCGTCGAGCCGGCACCCGGCCTGGACGCGGGCGAGTTGCTCGCGCTCGCCGCTGCCTTGCAGGCGCGCAGCGAGCACGTGCTCGCCGGCGCCGTGCGCGACGCCGCTGCCCGTGACGGCGTCGCCGTCCGCACCGCGACCGAAGTTCGCGCCCTGCCCGGGCGCGGCATCACCGGCGTCGTCGACAGCCGGCCTGTTCTCCTCGGCAGCAGCCGGCTCATGGCCGAGCAGGGCGTCGACGTGGCATCCTTGCAGGCAGCGGCTGAGCCGCTCCTCGCCGCGGGTCGCACGGTGTCGTGGCTCGCGGCGGCCGGCGACTCGCCGCAGCTCCTCGGCCTGCTTGCGTTCGGCGACGCCCCCAAGGCCACGGCCGAAGCCGCCGTCCGCCGCCTCGCCGCGGCCGGCCTCGCCACCGTGCTCGTCACCGGCGACAACGCCGGCAGCGCACGTGCGCTGGCGGCACGCCTGGGCATCGGCGACGTCCGCGCCGACGTCCTGCCCGAGGACAAGGCCCGCATCGTCGACGAGCTGAAGTCGGGCGGGCGCCGCGTCGCGATGGTCGGCGACGGCATCAACGACGCCCCGGCGCTGGCCGCCGCCGACGTCGGCATCGCCATGGCCACCGGCACCGAGGTGGCGATGCACGCCGCCGGCATCACCCTGATGCGTGGCGATCCGGCGCTGGTCGCCGACGCCATCGAGATCTCGCGCCGCACCGTTGCGAAGATCCGGCAGAACCTGTTCTGGGCCTTCGCCTACAACGTGGTCGGCATTCCGCTCGCCGCGTTCGGCTTCCTGAGCCCGGTGATCGCCGGCGCGGCGATGGCGGCGAGCAGCGTCAGCGTCGTCACCAACTCGCTGCTGCTGCGGCGCTGGAAGGGAGAGGCGCATGGCTGAGGAAGAGCGGTTCAACATCGGCGAGGCCTCGGCGCGCGCGGGCGTCTCGAACAAGATGATCCGCCACTACGAGTCGCTCGGCCTGCTGCCGAAGGTCGCGCGCACCGCGGCGGGCTACCGCCAGTACGGCGCCGGCGACGTGCACACGCTGCGTTTCATCCGCCGCGGCCGCGACCTCGGCTTCGGCATGGCCGAGATCGCCGAACTGCTCAAGCTCTGGAAGAACCGGCGCCGCTCGAGCGCCGACGTCAAGCGGATCGCGCTCGACCACGTCGCCGATCTCGACCGCCGAATGACGGCCATGGCCGCGATGAAGCGCACCCTCGAGCGTCTGGTCGATGGCTGTCACGGCGACGAGCGGCCCGACTGCCCGATCCTCGACGAGCTCGGCGACGACGGTCACTGCGGCGGACAACCGCGTGCCGTCTCGGCGTCACGGCCGTCGAGGCCGGCCGTGACGCGGGGCGACGCCCGCTGAGCCTCAGGCCAGCGCCTCGTCGAGCACCTCGATCCAGTGCCGCACTGGCGTGGTCGTGCCGCTCTGCAGATGCAGGATGCAGCCGATGTTGGCCGAGACGATGGCGTCCGGCACCAGTTCGGCGAGGTGGCCGAGCTTGCGATCGCGCAGCGGGTAAGCCAGCTCCGGCTGCAGCACCGAGTAGGTTCCGGCCGAGCCGCAGCAGAGATGGCTCTCGTTCAGCGCGACGCGTACGTCGAAGCCCATCGCGGCCAAGCCGCTTTCCACCGCACCCTGGATGCGCTGGCCGTGCTGCAGCGTGCACGGCGGGTGAAACGCGAGGCGCTTCGGCGCCCCTCGCGTCGCGGCCCGCGAGGCCAGGCGGGGCGTCAGCGCCGGCACGAGGCCGGGCAGCAGCTCGGCGAGATCGCGCGTCAGCTCGCCGATGCGGCGCGCCTTGTCGGCGTAGGCCGGATCACCGGCCAGCGCGTGGCCATACTCCTTCACCGTGACGCCGCAGCCCGACGCATTCATCACGATCGCCTCGACGCTGCCGGCCGAGACTGCCGGCCACCAGGCGTCGATGTTCGTGCGCATGTGCGCCAGCGCGCCGTCGCGGTCGTCGAGGTGCAGGCGGACGGCGCCGCAGCAGCCGGCCGCGTCGGCGACGAGCGTCTGGATCCCGGCGGCGTCGAGCACGCGCGCGGTGGCGCTGTTGATGTTCGGCATCATCGCCGGCTGCACGCAGCCCATCAGCATCAGCACCTTGCGCGCGTGCACCCGCGTCGGCCAGCGATGGGCGTTCTCGGGCGCCGGCGCCGGAACCTTGTTGCGCAGGCTCGCCGGCAGCAGCGGCCGCACGAGCTGGCCGGCCCTCATCGCCGGCTTGAAGAAGGGCGAGGTGAGACCTTCCTTCAGGATCCAGCGCAGCGCCTTCTCGCCGGCCGGTCGCGGCACCCGCTCGTCGACCAGGCGGCGGCCGATCTCGAGCAGGTTGCCGTACTGGACCCCCGAAGGGCAGGTGGTCTCGCAGTTGCGGCAGGTGAGGCAGCGGTCGAGGTGGACCTGGGTCGCGCGCGTGACCGGCTGGCCCTCGAGCACCTGCTTCATCAGGTAGATGCGGCCGCGCGGGCCGTCGAGCTCGTCGCCGAGAAGCTGGTAGGTCGGGCAGGTGGCCGTGCAGAAGCCGCAGTGCACGCACTTGCGCAGGATCGCGTCGGCCTCGACGCCGTCGGCGGTGCCTGCGAACTCGGGCGCGATCTCGGTCTGCATTGGCTGTCGATTGTCCTCAAAGGCCCGGATAAAGCCGCCCGGGGTTGAGGATGCCCTTCGGATCGAACGCCTGCTTCAGCCGCTCGTGGATGCGCAGGAGCGGCGGCGAGAGCGGAGCGAAGACGCCGGCCGACTTGTCGCGACCGCGAAAGAGCGTCGCATGGCCGCCGGCGCCGGCCGCCGCCGCCCGCACCTGCGCCGCGGCCAGCGAGGTGAACAGCCAGCGCTGCGCGCCGTGCCACTCGATCAGCTCGTCGCCGGCGAGGCCGAGCGGCGGCGCCGTGGGCGGCATCGACAGCCGCCAGAGCGCGGCGTCCTGGTGATCGATGGCTTCCAGGGCGGCGACGAAATACGGGTCGGTGTGCTCGCGCAACCCGGCCCAGAACGGCCCGGCGGCGGCCGCTTCGATGGCGTCGCCGCCGAGCCTGGCGGCCGCCTCGTCGACGGCCGCGCTGGAGCCGCTCAGGCGAACGACGAGATTGCCGTTCCACCAGGCGCTGGCATCGAGCGGCAGCGGCTGGGCGCCCCAGTCCTGCAGGGTGTCGAGTGCCTGGCCGGGCTTCATGTCGAAGCGCCGGGTGACGCTCGCCTCGGCCGCGGGCAGGACCTTGAGCGAGGCCTCGACGATCACGCCGAGGATGCCGAGCGAGCCGGCGACGAGGCGGGAGATGTCGTAGCCGGCGACGTTCTTGATGACGCGGCCGCCGAAGTGGAGGAGCTCGCCCTCGCCCGACAGCAGCGTGACGCCGAGCAGGTGGTCGCGGACCGAGCCGGCGGCGGCGCGCGCCGGGCCGGCCAGCCCGGCCGCGATCATGCCGCCGACGGTGGCACCGGCGCCGAAGTGCGGCGGCTCGAAGGCGAGGCGCTGGCCATGGCCGGCGAGCACGTCCTCGAGCGCGGCCAGCCGCATGCCGGCCGACGCGGTGACGACGAGCTCGGTCGGCTCGTGCTCCGGCGGCGCGTCGAGGGTGCGGGTGTCGAGCAGCTCGCCCGTGGCCGCTTCACCGTAGAAATCCTTCGTGCCGCCGCCCCGGATCTGCAAGGGTCGTCCAGCAGCGGCGGCCGCGCGGATGCGCTCGGCGAGCGCCTCGACCGCGACGCTCGCGCTCAAAACCGCGGCAGCTCGGCAAACGCGAGCAGGCCGCGCTTCACGTGCATCTTGCCGCCTTCGGCGCAGCGCGAGAGCGTCGGGATCATCTTGCCCGGATTCAGCAGGCCGACCGGGTCGAACGCCGCCTTCAGGGCCAGCATCTGCGCTCGTTCGGCGGGCGAGAACTGCACGCACATCGAGCCGAGCTTCTCGACGCCGACGCCGTGCTCGCCGGTCACCGTGCCGCCCATGGCCACGCTCAGCTCGAGGATCTCGGCGCCGAACGCCTCGGCCCGGTGCAGCTCGGCGGGCTCGTTGGCATCGAACAGGATGAGCGGGTGCAGGTTGCCGTCACCGGCGTGGAAGACGTTGACGCAGCGCAGGCCGTGCCGGGACTGCATCTCCCCGATCGCCACCAGCATGTCGGCCAGGCACCGTCGCGGGATGGTCGAGTCCATGCACATGTAGTCGGGGCTGATGCGCCCGCTCGCCGGAAAGGCGTTCTTGCGCCCGCTCCAGAAGCGCAGCCGCTCGGCCTCGTCGCGGCTCGCCTCGATGCGGGTGGCGCCGCATCCGCGCAGGACATCGAGCATGCGGGCGATCTCGTGCTCGACCTCGGCCGGCGTACCGTCGCTCTCGCAGAGCAGGATGGCGGCGGCGTCGAGGTCGTAGCCGGCGTGGACAAAACCTTCGACCGCGGCGGTCATCGGCCCGTCCATCATCTCGAGGCCGGCCGGGATGATGCCGGCGGCGATGACGCTGGCGACGGCGTCGCCCGCCTTCCTGAGGTCGTCGAAGCTGGCGACGATGCAGCGCGCCGTCTGCGGCTTCGGCAGCAGCTTCACCGTCACCTCGAAGATCACGGCCAGCATGCCTTCGCTGCCGACGACCACCGAGAGCAGGTCGAGGCCCGGCGCGTCGAGCGAATCGGCGCCGAACTCGACCGCCTCGCCCTCGACCGTGAAGCCGCGCACCTTGAGCACGTTGTGCAGCGTCATGCCGTACTTCAGGCAATGCACGCCACCGGAGTTCTCGGCGACGTTGCCGCCGATCGTGCAGGCGATCTGGCTGCTCGGATCGGGCGCATAGAAAAGACCGAGCGGCGCCGCCGCTTCGCTGATTGCCAGGTTGCGCACGCCGCACTGGACGGTCGCTGTGCGCGCCCGGCGGTCGATGGCGACGATGCGGTTGAATTTCGCGAGGCTCAGGGTGACGCCGAGCGGGTTCGGCAGCGCGCCGCCCGAGAGGCCCGTGCCGGCGCCGCGCGCGACCACCGGCACGCCGAGGCGATGGCACGTGCGCAGCACCGCCGCGACCTCGGCTTCGGTCGACGGCAGCGCGACCACGAGCGGCTGCTCGCGGTAGGCGGTGAGGCCGTCGCACTCGTAGGGAATGGTGTCCTCGCGCCGCCAGAGCAGCGCGTGCGCCGGAAGCACGGCGGAGAGCGCCGTCGCCACCTCGGCGCGTCGGCCATCGCGGTCGGCGAGTGCGGCGGCAGGGAGCGGTGCGTTCACGGGCTCAGCGCTTCGTCGCGGCCCGGCGGCGCGGCGACTTGCGGCGAGTCGGGCCAGGGTCGGCGCTCGCTTTCGGAAGTGCGGCCTTGAAAGCCGTCGACGCGCTGTCGAGCGACTGCTTGAGCAGGGTGCCGCCGAGCGTCTTCGCGGCGTCGGTCGAGGTGTCCTTCAACGCGGTGGTGGCGAGCTGCGCGAACTGGTTCGTCAGGGCACCCCACCACTGCATCGGATCGACCACGCTGCCCGGGGCGGTGGCCCCCTTCGCCTTCGCCTTGCCCGCGGCACGCGATGCCGGCGCGGCTGTGGCCGCCTTCGCCGCGACCAGCGCCGGTGCAGCGTCGGCGCTCGGCCCGGCCGGCGACGGCTTGATCTTCAGCGAGTCGCGCAGGTCCGTCATCTGCACGTTCATCGTCTTCAGCGTCGACAGCGTCATCCGCTGCACCTCGAGCGCCTGGATCGTCGTCGCCAGCATGCGCACGTTCTGCTCGAGCCAGAACTGCACGGTGCGCAGCTCCTTGATGCGTTTGTCGATCTCGTCCGGATCGAGCGTCGGCGCCACCCACTGGCCAATTCCCGGCAAGGCGGAACCGGCAGTCTTGGCCAGGTTCTGCAGGAAATCGAAGCCGGGCACCAGCTTGGTGAAGTCGGCGGCATCGTTCATCGGGGTGTCTCCTGGTGCGCGGGCGAGTCGGTGCCGCCTCGCGCCTATTGTCACGCCGGCGTCCGGCACCCGGCTCAGCGCCCGAAGCTGCCCTGCTCAACGGTGTAGCCGCGTCGCCTGAGGAGCGCCGGCAGCCCGCTCGGGCCGATCATGTGCAGGCTGCCGACCGCCGCGAACAGCCTCTTGCCACTGACATGCAGGGCATCGATGGCGGACGCCAGTGCCGGATTGCGGTCGTCGAGCAGCCGCTTCATCGCCTGCCGGTCGGGGGCGCTGTTCATGCAGTCGCACCAGGTCGCGTAGCGCTCGAGGTCGGCGTAGTCGCTCCCGGTCCAGACGTCGGCGATCCGCTTCAGCACCGGCCGGGCGCGACCCGTTTCGAGCTCGTCGAGCCCGCTTTGCACGACCGCGATGGTCTCGGCCTGGGTCGGCATCTTCAGGGCCCGCATCTGCCCTTCGGGCGTCTCGAGCGAGAGGATCGGCTTGCCGAGCTGGCGGGCGACCAGGGCGAGCACGAGGTCGATCGCATAGGCCGGATCGAAGCCGTCGCGGCGCGCCGCCATCACGGTGAGCGATGCGATCTGGAACTCGGGCGCGAACGTCTTGAAGGTCGCCGCGTCGACGCACTCGAGCGCCATGCGCTGCTCGATGCGGCGCACGAGCCCGGGCGGCAGCGGATCGGGCCGGCTCGGCCCGATGCTCGCCAGCAGCCGGCGCTGGATCTCGGGGTCGAGGATGTCGAGCTCGAGCGCCAGGCTGTCGCTGTCGCGAATCGCCTGCAGGACCAGCGGCCCCGGAAACATCCATTCGAAGCGCGCCGCGTGGATGGTGCCGTAAAGGAACGACGAGTGGCCATCCTTCGTCAGCCGCCAGAGGAAGCCGTGATCCTTGGCCTGGTCGAGCCCGGTCTGCAGGGCGTCGGCCGTCAGCGGCCGCGGCGCGGGCGGGCAGGCGACCGGGTCGCCGGCGGCCTGTGCTGCGCGAAGCGGCACGAGCAGCGCGAGCGTCAGGGTGGCGAGTGTCCGCAGCAAGCGACCCAGGCAGGCGGCCGCGGGAACGGCGGGCAGGAACGAGTTCGACAGGCCCATCGCGACAGCTTAGCGCCGCTCGGCGGCCGAGCGCAGGTCGATGCGGAGCGCGCCGTCGCGCTGCTGCCAGGGCAGCCGGCCGAGCACGTCCATGCCGAGCAAGGGGCCGTCCAGGTCCGGCAGGGCGACCAGCCGAAGCCGGTCGATCCGCACGCCCCCTTCGAGAGTCAGGTCGGCGCGCACGATGTCGCCGCGCACGGCACCGCCGGCGGTGCTCGAGCGAATGCTGCCCTGCGACTCGAGTCCGAGCTGGCGGGCGAGCGGGGCCGGAATGGCGACGCCGGTGGCGCCGGTGTCGACCAGGAAGTCGACGGCGCGGCCGTTCAGCGTGCCGGGCCAGTGGTAGTGGCCGTCGGGTCGCCGCCGCAGCTCGACGACGCCGCCTTCAGCGGAGAAGGTGGCCTTCTGCGCCTCGCGCTCGCGCCACTGGAAGCCGACGAAGACGATCGCGCCGAGGAGCAGCCAGACGGTGGCGAACTTCAGCGTGCGCGGCAAGTCGTCGGCCACGACGCGCCTAGGTCGCTTTGGGCAGGGCGGCGACCCGCTGCTCGATCGCGCCGAACAGGCTCTGGCCGTCGTCGTTCTTCATCTCGATGCGGATGGTGTCGCCGAACTTCATGAACGGCGTCTTCGGGCTGCCGCCCTCGATCGTCTCGATGGCGCGCTTCTCGGCGATGCACGAGTAGCCGCGCGACCAGTCCTTGTTGCTCACCGTGCCGCTGCCGAAGATCGAGCCGGCGCGGGCGTTGCGCGTCTTGCAGAGGTGCGCGATCAGCTGGCCGAAATGGAAGGTCATCTCCTCGCCGGCGTTGCAGAGGCCGGCGCGGGAGCCGTTCCAGGTGCTCTCGAGGTCGAGGTGCAGCCGCCCGCCGTGCCAGGCGGCGCCGAGCTCGTCGGGCGTGATGGCGACGGGGCTGAACGCGGTGGCGGGCTTGCTCTGTAAGAAGCCGATGCCCTTGGCGAGCTCGGCCGGGATGAGGTTCCTGAGGCTGACGTCGTTGGCCAGCATCACCAGTCGAATCGACTCCAGCGCCGCCTCGGGCGTGCAGCCCATGGCGACGTCGGCGGTGACGACGGCGACCTCGGCCTCGAAGTCGATGCCCCAGTCCTCGCTGGCGGCGACGATGTCGTCGCGCGGGCCGCAGAAGTCGTCGCTGCCGCCCTGGTACATCATGGGGTCGGTCCAGAAGCTCGCCGGCATCTCGGCGTTGCGGGCCCGGCGCACGAGCTCGACGTGGTTGACGAAGGCCGAGCCGTCGGCCCACTGGTAGGCCCGCGGCAGCGGTGCCATGCAGCGCGCCGGCTCGAAAGCGAAGGCCTGCCGCGCCTTGCCCTGGTTCAATGCCGCATACAGGTCCTCGAGCTGTGGCGAGAGGAAACTCCAGTCGTCGAGCACCGGCTGCAGCCGGGTCGCGATGGCGCTGGCATAGTGGGCGTTGGCGAGGTCGCGCGAGACGACGACGAGCTGGCCGTCGCGCGAGCCGTCCTTGTACGTGGCGAGCTTCATCGTTCGATTTTTCCGTGATCGCTGAGCCGCCTGTGGCGGTCGAAAGCGCATTGTCGATGCTGACCGAAGATGCTACGCAAGCGGCCGCGGCAGACCGGCTGCCCGGGTCTCCCGCGGTGTGCTGGGGTCGGTGGCTGACCGTGGTCGCCGCGGTCGTCGCGGCCCACCTCCTCCTTCTCGACGGCCTGGGCAGGCCCGGCGTTGCCGTGAGCATCCCGCCGCCGGCGATGGCGGTGCGGACACTGGCGCCGCCGCCGGCGCTGCTGGCTGTGCCGGCGGTCGTGGACGCCGGGATCCCGGCAACGGTGCTGCCGGCGCCACCGCCCATCACCGCGACGCGGCGGCCGACGCCGAGGCGCACGGGCGTCGTCGCGGCGGCCAGCTTGCCGGCCGGGCCGAGTCGCCGGCTGCCGCCCGAGACGGAGCCGATCGTGGTGCGCGCCCCGACCCAGGCGCCAGCGGACGAAATGGCGTCCGGGC
>JBBRFB010000114.1:0-11268 GCA_038225015.1 Burkholderiales bacterium | reverse complement strand
AGGTTTCGTCGACGGCGCCAGCGCCTTGGCGGCACCCTCGGCCGCATCGCTCCGGTTGCGGCCGAGCAGCCAGAGCAGGTCGTCGAGGTCGGCCGATTCGCTCTTCAGGCTGGCGCTGACCGACCGTCGCTCCCCGCCGTGTACGTAGGCGAGGTCGCCAGCGAGGTCGGTGTCGCCGACCTTGCCCGCGGCGCCGTCGACGGCGTAGCGACGCTCGTCGGCGACCACGTGGCCAGTGAGCCGAAAGCGCCTGTCGGCGGCGTAGTGGCTGCCGAGGAAGCGCTCCCACGCGGCCAGCGAGCGGCCGTTCAGCACGATCGCGGCATCGAGCCGCGGCGCCCGAAAGATGTCGCCGGCGTGGCCCTCGGCCTGCAGCTCGACGTGGCCGGCCCGGGCCGTTCCGCGCAGGGGAAACGTCTGCGAGGTCTGGTAGAACGTCAGGATCGGTCCGGTGGCGACGCTGCCGGCTAGCGCCAGGCCACGCCATTCGCCGTCGAAGGCGACGTGCAGCGGCATCGCCTCGCCGCTTCCGGCCATCGGCTTCTCGTCGGCAGCGGCGCTGGCCGACATACGCAGGTCGAGTTCGATGCCGCGATGGGCGACGCGCAACCGCAACCGCTCGGCCTGCAGTGAGAGGACCTTGATGCGACCGGGCCCGCGATCCTCGGGGTCGCGCAGCCGCCAGTTGCGCAGCCCGTCGGCCTGGCGCTCGAGATCGACGTTGCCATCGCGCAGCACGACCAGCGCCAGCACGGGGCGCCGCTCGCTGACGCTGCGCCAGGAGACCACCGCCACCACCTCGGCCACCTTGGCGAAGGGCTCCGTCGAGTCGGCCCACGGGGCATTGGCGATCTCGACATGGGCCAGGTGCACGACCGGCTGCAGCGAGGCGGTGATGCCGATGCGCACGGTGTCGAAATGCACGACGCGACCCGACGTGCCGGTCAGATGGCGGCCGATCGCCGACGCCAGCCACCAGGGATGCGACAGAACGGCGACGGCCACGATCGCGGCCACCGCCGCGAGCACCAGACGGTGCGTCGGCCAGCGACGACGCGCGGTCATGGGGCCCCGTCTCGCGGCGACGCTTGCATCGGCAGCATGGTCATCCATCGTAGCGGCGGCGACGAGATCGGTAGGATGAAAGCCTTTGAGGAGCTCGATCCATGACCGCACCGAGAGACAAGGACAGGCCAATGGCCGAGGTGGGCCGGCAGCATGAGGGGGCCGACCTCGGCGGCATCCTGCAATCGGCCGACGGCGGCCTGAGCGATGCGCTCGAGCGCCAGGCCGAACGGCGCGACGACGATCCGCGCGGCCGTGCCAGCGTCGGCGACGGCACCGGCTCGGCCGATGCGCCGCATCCGCGCGAGGGGCTCGGCGGCAAGGCCAGCCCCGCGTCGGCTCACGGCACCGACGACCGCAGTGACCGGCCGCGGTCGGCAGGCGGAGCCGCATCATCGAGCGCACACCCGGCCGCGGCATCCGGACAGCGCCCCGCAGCAGGCGACGATGACGACGACGGGCCGTGGCGCCACGAACCGGTCGCACCGAAGGACGCCAACCCCTTGAAGTCGTTCGGGCGCGCCGTGTCCGACGTCATCACGGGCCCGCTCGACGACGCCACCGGCAAGCCGAAGACATGAGCAGGCCGGCCGCGCAACCGAGACGCCGTGCCACGAGGCCCTCGTGAGCACGGACCGAGGCTATGCCCACCCGGAACCGTCGCGCGACGAGGTCGACGCGCTCGCCGGTGCGACCGTGGTCGAGTTCGGCACGCCCTCGTGCGGATACTGCCGCGCCGCGCAACCGCTGATCGCAGCCGCCTTCGCCGCGCGTCCCGGGCTGCGCCACCTGAAGGTCGAGGACGGCAGCGGCAGGCCGCTCGGCCGCTCCTTCGGCGTCAAGCTCTGGCCCACGCTCGTCGTCCTGCGCGATGGCCGCGAGGTGGCCAGGGTGGTCAGGCCGCGCTCCGCCGCCGAGGTCGAGCAGGCCCTGGCGCCGAACGATGGTGAGGCCGCCGAATCCTCTTCCGGGCCCACGCCATGAAGATCGCCACCTACAACGTCAACGGCATCAACAGCCGCCTGCCACGCCTGCTCGAGTGGCTCGAGGAGACCCGGCCCGACATCGCCTGCCTGCAGGAGCTGAAGACTTCCGATGAGACCTTTCCCGTCGCTGCGATCGAAGCGGCGGGCTACCGCGCCGTGTGGCACGGCCAGAAGGGATTCAACGGCGTCGCCGTGCTCGTGCGCGACGGCGAGCCGGTCGAGCGGCGGCGCGGCCTGCCCGGCGACCCCGACGACACGCACAGCCGTTACCTCGAGGTCAGCGCCCACGGCCTCGTCGTGGCGTCGATCTACCTGCCGAACGGCAACCCGCAGCCCGGCCCGAAGTTCGACTACAAGCTGAAATGGTTCGAGCGCCTGATCGAGCACGCCGCCGGCCTGGTCGCGAGCAGCGAGCCGGTGCTCCTGATCGGCGACTACAACGTCGTCCCGACCGATGGCGTCGAGGACATCTATTCGCCGGCGTCGTGGCGCAACGACGCCCTCCTCCAGCCGCAGACACGGGACGCCTGGCGTCGGCTGGTCGGGCAGGGCTGGACGGACGCGATCCACGCGCTGCATCCGGGAAAGCCGATCTACACCTTCTGGGACTTCTTTCGCAACCGGTTCGCACGCGACGCCGGCCTGCGCATCGACCACCTTCTCCTGAACGCCCCGGCGATGGGGCGGCTCGCGGCGGCCGGGGTCGACCGCGACGCGCGGGGCCGGGACAAGCCGAGCGACCACGCGCCGACCTGGGTCGTGCTCGATTGACGCACTTTCCGGTGCCGGGTGCCGGGGCCGGCGTCCCGCCGGTCAGACGCGCAGCGGCGGCAGGACCTTGCGCAGCTCGGCCGGATCGACCGGCTTTTTCAGGTAGTGGTCGACGCAGGCGAAGGTCTTCGACACGCGCTCGTCGTCCTCGCTCCAGCCGGTGACCGCGACCAGCACGAGGTCGTCGCCATAGCGCGTGCGCAGGCGCTGCGACAACTCGCTGCCGTCGATGCCCGGCATGTGGACGTCGAGCAGCACGCAATGCGGCCGGAACTCCTCGACGACGGCGAGCGCCTGCCTGCCGTCGTGGGCGATCCGCACCTTGTAGCCGTCGAGTTCGAGTCCCATCCCGAGGGCCTCGGCCGCGTCGGCAACGTCGTCGACAACCAGCACACGGACTTCATCTGCGTCCATCGAGCACTTTCTACCGGTACGAGCGGGCCGGTCCGGCGGGAAATATACCAACGCGCCGATGGGTTACCGGCCAGGGGCGCGTTAGCAAACGGAGGGCCTGCCCTCGGGGCCGGGCGGCCCCGGGCCCCCGTGGCGACGATTGCGCCAAGGCGTGCGGCCGCGTATAAGAAAATCCGCCCGCCACTGCTGGAGACACCCCCATGCCCGACTTCCGCGATGTAGTGATCCTGTTGCCGGGCATCACCGGCAGCGTCCTGGCGAACAAGGCCGGCAAGGAGGTCTGGGCGCCCTCCGGCGGGGCCATCTGGCGCGTCATCACCAGTTTCGGCGGCTCGATCAAGGAGCTCGAACTCGCCGGCGACGACGTCGACGATGGCGTCACGGCGCCGCGGCTCATTCCCGATGCGACCCTCGTTCCCGGCCTGGTGAAGATCGACGGCTACACGCGCATCGAGCGTTACCTGACCGAGCAGCTCGGCGTCGTCGCCGGGCGCAACTACTTCCCGTTTCCGTACGACTGGCGGCGCGACAACCGGGTCATCGCCAGGCGGCTCGAGTCGTCGGCCCTGGGCTGGCTGAAGGCCTGGCGCGAGAGCTCGGGCCACGCCGACGCCAAGCTCGTCCTCATCGGCCACTCCATGGGCGGCCTGATCGCCCGCTATTTCATCGAATGCCTCGGTGGCTGGAAGGAGACCCGGCACCTCATCACGCTGGCGACGCCGCACCGCGGCTCGGTCAACGCGGTGAGCTTCATCGAGAACGGGATGAAGAAAGGCATCGGCCCGCTCGGAATCGACCTGTCGCCCCTGCTGCGTTCGCTCACCTCCGTCTACCAGCTGCTGCCGATCTACCCGTGCGTGGCCGATGGGGCCGCTGGGGAGATGCAGCGGGTCGCGCAGGCCGCCCAGGCCGGCCTGCTCGGCCACGTCGACGTGGCGCGCGCCGTCGCCGCGCGCGCCTTCCACCAGGAGATCCAGGACGCGCAGGCGAGCAACGCGAAGGACGACGCCTACCGCACGCGCGGCCCGACGCTGGTGCCCATCGTCGGCATCGAGCAGCCGACCGCCCAGTCGGTACGGGTCGACGGCGGCAAGATGACCATCCTCGACAGCTACGACGGCGAGGCGTTCGGCGGCGACGGCACCGTGCCGCGAATGTCGGCGACGCCGATCGAGCTGGGCGACGCGGCACGCGAGGTCTATGCCGCCGAGACGCACGGCGCAGTGCAGAACGCCGACGGCACGCTGGCCAACGTCAAGGGCGTGCTGACACGCGAGAAGATCGACTTCCGCAAGTTCCAGCGCGCCGCCGACGCCGCCATGCTCACCCTCGCGCTCGACGACGTCGTGCTGCCGGGCGCGCCGTTGTCGCTGCGGGTCCGCCCTTCCGAAGGCAACCCGAAGATCGCCGTCACGCTGACGCCGCTGGCGGGCGGCACGGCGAGCGAGGAGGTGCTGACGCGCGACGCCGAGCCTGGCTGGCAGCAAGGTACTTTCGACCTGGCCCCGGGCGTGTGGCGCGTGACGGCGCACGCCGAGGGCGCGACCTCGGTCTCCGATCTGGTCGTCGTGGCTGCACCATGACGATCGGCTGGAGCACCGACTTCATCGTCGTCGACGGCGACCTTCCCGCTCTCGTCGAGCTGCCGCGCATCGATGCGGCACGCGCCGGCTGGGTCGTCGTCGTCTGCAAGGGCGGGCGCTGCTACGTGCTCCGCCGCGACGAGCTCTTCGAGCGGCTGCGCCGGACCCGCGTGCCCTACGTCCCCGGCACGAAGCGACACCTGATCGACGTGCTCGAGCTGCGCGAGACGCCGCTCAGCGGCCGGATCGCCGGCGACGTCGAACCGCCGGTGATCGACCTGTCGCGGCGGTCGCGGACGTCTTCCCCCACGGCGCACCGCTACGCCCGCTTCGCGGCGCGCGGCAACGACGTCGTCTCGATCGGCGGCCTCGACGTACAGGTCGCTTCGCTGGCGCGTGCGGCGCCGCCGTCGCGGCCCGATCGCGGCGCCGGCGCGGCGCCTCCGGCCGACGCCGTCGCGCCGGCTCCGGCGCAGCCGCGCACCCGGGGCGTAACCCTCCAGCAGCCGTTCCAGCAGCAGCAACAGCAGCAGCAACAACTGCCGCCGACCCGCGGCGCACCGACGCAATCGCAGGCCCGGGCACCGAACGTCGCCCTTCCCGACGACGACGAAGGCACGACGCCGGTTCGTCATCCTTCGATCGAACCGGTCGGCCCCGTGGCGCCCGGCGGCCGCGTCGTTCTGAACGTCGACCTGCTGCGCACCGCCGCAGCGCCGACGAGCGGCGGGCCGCTCGAGCTCGGCGAGCAGGCCGCCGACTGGACGGCGATCGAGCTCGGCGTGACTCTGGTCTCGGCATCGATCGACTTCGACCACCACGGCCGCGGCAAGGTGACGATCCGCCGCAACGGCGCCACGACCGCGGCGCAGATGGAAGGTGACGTGCTCGACGACGTTGAGCCCGGCAGCGAGATCGAAGTGCACGCGCAGTTCTGGCACGGCACGCGCTGCTGCGGCTCAGCCGTGCGCCTGCTCGCCGTCGGCGCCGCAGCCAACGCCCCCGTGGCGGCGCCAGGCACAGCGCCCGGCTCGTCGCCTGTCGTCGGCAGCCTGCGCGTCGAGCCGGCCGCCGAGCCCCCCGACCTGACGATCTACATCGCCCTCTTCGATCCGAAGTCGCCCGGCCGGCTGCACTGGCGCATGGTCACCGCGCCCTTCGACGGCCTGCCGCCGCAGCTCGACGGCAGCATCAACCTCGGCAAGAACCCGGCGGCCGAAGCGGCGAAGATGTTCAAGCAGTTCGCCAACCTCGAGCGCGGCAAGCATCGCGCCCGCATCGAGGGCTTCGGCGAGCGGCTCTGGGAACGGGCGCCTGCCGAATTCCGTGCCGTCTACTGGGCGCTGCACGACCACTACCAGCGGCCGCTCGTCATCCAGTTCGTCAGTGACGACCCGCACCTTCCGTGGGAGCTGATGCGTCCCTATCGCGACGGCGAGACGCATCCGACGCTGGCGCTGCGACACGTCGTCGGCCGCTGGATCGGGCGCTGGAACGGCTACATGAGAAACCGCCTCGCCGCCGGCCGCATGGTGACGATCGCGCCGAAGTACGCGAGCGCGAGCACGCGGCTCTCGCTGGCCGAGACGACGGCCGCCGGCCTCGTCGCGACTTTCGGTGCCGAGGCGATCGAAGGCACGCGAAAAGGCATGCAGGGCCTGCTCGAAACGCCGACCGGCAAGGCGATCGCCCTGCTCTACTTCACCGGCCACGGCGCCTTCGACGCCGACGCCGCGGCCGCTTCGGCCATCAAGCTGCAGGACGGCAATCTGACGGTCGACGAAGTCGGCCGGCGCGAGGTGACGCTCGGCGAGCGCGACGGCACGCTCGTCTTCTTCAATGCCTGCGAGGTCGGCGCCACGGCGAGTGCGCTCGGAACCGTCGGCGGCTGGGCAGATGCCTTCCTGTCGCGGCGCTTTCGCGCCTTCATCGCGCCGCTGTGGGCGATCGACGAGGAAGACGCCGCCCAGGTGACGAAGGAGCTGATGACACGCATCGCCACCGAGCGCGTGCCGGTCGGCACCGCCCTGCGCGACGTTCGCGCCAAGTACGGCGACGTCTCGCCGACGTTCTTCTCCTACCTGCTCTTCGGCGACGCGACGGCGCGCCTCGACGCCGCCGCCTGAGCGCGGGAATCGGCGGCCGTGACGTTGCAGGAAGCGGGCCGGGGCGGCAACGCAAGGGCTGCGAGCTCGGCGGCAGTGCACTCCGGAGCTTTCCGCCGTCATGACGCGATGCCGGCGTCGCACCGCTGGGTCGCGCTCGGCGTCGTCTGCCTCGGCGTGCTGATGGCCGTGCTCGACATGACGATCGTCAACGTCGCCCTGCCCTCGATCCGCGCCGACCTCGGCTTTTCCGAGGCGACGCTGGTCTGGGTCGTCAACGCCTACCTGCTCACCTGCGGCGGCTTCCTGCTCCTCGGCGGCCGCCTCGGTGACCTGGACGGGCAGCGGCGCCTCTTCATGATCGGCATCGTCCTCTTCACCGCGGCGTCGCTGGCCTGCGGGCTCTCGAGCGCGCAGGTGCCGCTCGTCGTCGCCCGCGCCGTGCAGGGCATCGGCGGCGCCATCGTCGAGGCGGTGGCCCTGGCGCTCATCATCAACCTGTTCACCGAGCCGGGCGAGCGTGCCCGGGCGATGGGCGTGTACGGCTTCGTCTGCGCCGGCGGCGGCAGCATCGGCGTGCTCCTCGGCGGCGTGGTGACGAACGCCTACGACTGGCACTGGAACTTCCTCGTCAACCTGCCCATCGGCCTGGCCGTGCTCGGCCTCAGCCTCTGGCTGTTGCCCAAGCCGCTCGCCGACCGCGGGCACCTGACGCTCGACGTTGCCGGTGCCGTGACGGTCACCGCCGCGCTGCTGCTCGCGGTGTACGCCGTCGTCGGCGGCAACGCCGCCGGCTGGACCTCGCCGCGCACGCTCGGCCTGCTGGCGGCCGGTGCCTTGCTGCTCGCCGTCTTCGTCGCCATCGAGGCGCGCGTCGAGCAGCCGCTGATGCCGCTGCGTCTCTTCCGGCTGAAGACGCTGGCCGCGTCGAACGTGATCGGCATTCTCTGGTCGGCAGCGATGTTCGCCTGGTTCTTTCTCTCTGCTCTCTACATGCAGCGCGTCCTCGGCTACGACGCGCTGCAGGTCGGCCTCGCCTTCCTGCCCGGCAACGTCGTCATGGCCGTGTGTTCGCTCGGCCTGTCGGCGCGCATCGTCACCCGCTACGGGATCCGCTGGCCGCTGGTCGCGGGGCTGTCCGTCGCCGCGGTCGGGCTCGTCCTCTTCGCCCGCGCCCCCGTCGACGGGCACTTCCTGGTCGACGTGCTCCCGGGCATGCTGCTGCTCGGCGTCGGCGCCGGCATCGCCTTCAACCCGCTGCTGCTCGCCGCGATGGGCGAGGTCGACGAGAACGAGGCGGGCCTGGCCTCGGGCATCGTCAATACCTCCTTCCTGATGGGCGGCGCCCTCGGCCTGGCGGTGCTGGCGAGCCTGGCCGCCGCCTACAGCGGCGCGAGCGGGGCCACCGACCGGCCGGCGCTCAATGCGGGCTACCGCCTGGCCTTCGGCATCGGTGCCGCCTTCGCGTTCGCGGCGGCCGCGCTGAGTGCCACGCTGCTGCCGCTGCGCGCGACGTCGGCCACGCATTGACCGGCGCAACTTCCGGCGTCATCGCCGGCACGGCCCATCCAAGTTCGTGGTCAACGCCATCGGAAAGGTCGCCGGCGACGACGTCGCCTGCGGCATGAAGCCACCGGTCTTCGGCTTCCAGCGACTGCCCCGAGCCGGCACGTCGCGGCCTGAACCCTCCGTCGTCTAGGGCCTGTAACGCTATGGGAAGGCACGCGTTGACAGGCCCTAGCCCCGCAGGTGGCACGCCACCCGGTGGCCGGGCGCGCTCTCCTTCAGCTGGGGCTCGACCTCGCTGCACAGGGGAAACTGCGCGATCGGGCACCGGGTATGGAAGTGGCAGCCCGATGGCGGCCGGATCGGGCTCGGCACGTCGCCCTGCAGCGGGATGCGCTTGCGCTTGACCTGCGGATCGGGGATCGGCACCGCCGACAGCAGCGCTTCGGTGTAGGGATGCAGCGGCTGCGTATAGAGCTCTTTCGCGGGCGCGATCTCGACGATTCGGCCGAGGTACATGACCGCCACCCGGGTGCTGATGTGCTCCACCACCGACAGGTCGTGGGCGATGAAGATGTAGGTCAGGTTGAACTTCTCCTGCAGGTCTTCGAGCAGGTTGATCACCTGCGCCTGGATCGAGACGTCGAGCGCCGAGACGGCCTCGTCGCAGATCACCAGCTTCGGGCTCACCGCCAGGGCGCGGGCGATGCCGATGCGCTGGCGCTGGCCGCCCGAGAACTCGTGCGGATAGCGGCGCATGTGATCGGCCGACAGGCCCACCGTCTCGAGCAGCTCGACGATCCGCGCCTCGAACGCCTGCCGGGTCCTGGCGAGCTTGTGGATGATCAGCGCCTCGCCGACGATCGCGCCCACCGTCATGCGCGGGTTGAGCGACGCGTACGGATCCTGGAAGATGATCTGCATGTCGCGCGCCAGGGCGCGCAGCTCGTCCTTGCCGGCGCGGGTGACGTTCTTGCCCTCGAACCAGACCTCGCCCGAGGTCGGCTCGATCAGGCGCAGGATGCAGCGGCCCGTGGTGCTCTTGCCGCAACCCGACTCGCCGACGACGCCGAGCGTCTCGCCGGCCGCCAGGTCGAAGCTCACGCCGCTGACCGCATGCACGCTGTCGACCTCGCGGCCCAGCCACCCGCCCTTGATCGGGAAGCGCTTGACGAGATCCTGGACGCGGAGCAGCGGCTCGCTCATGGCGTCGCGAACGAATCGAAGAGGCAGCGCACCTTGTGGCCGGGCACGGGTTCCCGCAACGCCGGCGTCGCGGCCACGCACTCGGGCACCGCGTACTTGCAGCGCGGCGCGAAGCGGCAGCCTTCGGCCGGGTCGATGAGCTTGGGCACCGTGCCCGGGATCTGCTCGAGCCGTACCTTGTGCAGTGCGGCGGTGTCGATGCGCGGAATCGAGCGGATCAAACCCTGTGTGTAGGGGTGGCGCGGGTTCGCGAACAGCTCCTCGACGCTCGCTTCCTCGACCACCATGCCGGCGTACATCACGACGACGCGCTGCGCGACCTCGGCGACGACGCCCATCGCATGGGTGATCAGCATGATCGCCATGCCGAGCCGCTCCTTCAGCTCGGCGAGGAGGTCGAGGATCTGCGCCTGGATGGTGACGTCGAGCGCCGTCGTCGGCTCGTCGGCGATCAGGAGCTGCGGGTTGCAGGCCAGGGCGATGGCGATCATCACGCGCTGGCGCATGCCGCCCGAGAACTGGTGCGGGTAGTCGTTGACGCGGCTCTGCGGCGTCGGAATCTTCACCAGGGCGAGCATCTCGACCGCGCGGTCGAGGGCAGCCTTGCGGGAAAGCCCTTCGTGCAGACGAACGCTTTCCGCGATCTGCGCGCCGACGCTGTAGACCGGGTTGAGCGAGGTCATCGGCTCCTGGAAGACGATGGCGATCTCCTTGGCGCGGATGCGGCGCATCGCGTCGGTGCTCGCCGTCGCCAGGTCGCGGCCACGCCAGAGCACCTGGCCGCCGACGATCCGCCCCGGCGGCATCGGAAGCAGCTTGAGCACGGTCATCGCCGTCACTGTCTTGCCGCAGCCCGACTCGCCGACGACGCACACCGTCTCGCCGCGATCGATCGAGAGATCGACGCCGTCAACCGCGTGCAGCCAGCCATCGTCGGTCTTGAAGTGCGTCTTCAGGCCCTTGATCTCGAGCAGCACGGGCTCGGCGACGGGTTCCTTCAAGGCGGCCTTCGCTCGCGAGGGCGAGGTCATCAGGATGGGCTGCATCGGCACGGCCATCAGAGCACGCGGCGCGGGTCGAGCGCGTCGCGCAGGCCGTCGCCGACGAAGTTGATGCAGAGCACCGTGAGGAAGATGGCGGTGCCCGGGAAGAGGGCCCAGTGCGGCGCGATGTCGAGGTATTCCTTGGCGTCGAAGAGGATGCGGCCCCAGGTCGGAATGTCTGGCGGAAAGCCGAGGCCGAGGAAGGAAAGCGTCGACTCGGCGATGATCGCCGCGGCAACGTCGATGGTGCCGGCCACGATCACCGGCCCGAGCGAGTTGGGCAGGATGTGGCGCACCACCTGTCGCGGCACCGAGGCGCCGAGCGCACGCGCCGCCTCGACGAACTCCTTCTCGCGCAGCGAGAAGAACTGCGCCCGCACGAGGCGCGCCACCGGCATCCAGCGAAAGCCTCCGATGACGAGGACGATCAGGATGAAGACGCCGACCTCGGGGCCGAACATGCTCTTCAGCGATTCGCGGAACAGGTAGATCAGGATCAGCAGCAGCGGCAGCTGCGGCAGCGAGAGAAAGAGGTCGGTCAGCCACATCAGCGCCGCGTCGACGGCGCCGCGCGAGATGCCGGCGATCG
>JBBRFB010000113.1:0-11312 GCA_038225015.1 Burkholderiales bacterium | reverse complement strand
ACGGCGGCGAACGAGGCGCCCGCGGCATCCTTGGCCGAGACGACCGGCGCCGTGCCGGCGTCGGGCCAGGCGATCGCCAGCGTGGCATCGTCCCAGCGGATGGTTTCTTCGGCGGCGGGCTCGTAGTAGGCGGTCGTCTTGTAGAGGAAGTCGGCCGAGTCGCTGAGCACCAGGAAGCCGTGCGCCAGGCCCGGCGGAATCCAGAGCTGCCGGTGGTTGTCGCCGCTCAGCTCGACGCCGGCCCACTGGCCGAAGGTCGGCGAGCCATGGCGGATGTCGACGGCGACGTCGAACACGCGGCCCTGGCTGACGCGAACGAGCTTGCCTTGCGCATGCGGTGGCCGCTGCAGGTGCAGCCCGCGCAGGACGCCGCGCGCCGAGCGCGAGTGGTTGTCCTGCACGAAGGGCAGCGCTCCGGGAACGACGGCGGCGAAGGCGCGCTCGTTGAAGGACTCGAAGAAGAACCCGCGCTCGTCGCCGAAGACGCGTGGCTGGAGAATCAGGACGTCGGCGATGCGGGTGGCAATGGCGTTCATGCGCCGTGATCGTAGCCGCCAGCCGCCGGTGACGACGGCAGGCCCTCCGGTTCGCGCGGGGGCGGATGCCTACAATCACCCCCATGCTCGATGCGATGAAATCGCTCGCGGAACGCTCGGTGCTGGAGCGCGTCGTCCTGCTGGTCAACCATGTGATCGCTGCCGAACCGGCTGCGGCCGAGCGGCTGCGCCGGCACGTCGGCCGTCTCGTCCGGCTCGAGGTCGGGGGCTGGCCTGGCTGGCTGCCGGCCTGGCCGGCGCTGGACTTTCGCATCACCCCGGCCGGACTCGTCGAGTGGCTCGAAGCGGCCACGCCCGAGGCAGCCGATCTCCGGGTCTCGGTCGACGGCTCGAATCCGGCCCTGGGTCTCGTGCGCCTGGCGGGCGGCGAGCGGCCCGACATCAAGATCGACGGCGACGCCGGGTTCGCGACCGACATCAACTGGCTGATCGACAACCTGCGCTGGGACCTGCAGGACGACCTCGCCCGCGTCGTTGGCGACGCGCCGGCGCGTGAGCTGGCCCGGTTCGGCGGCGCTTTCGCGCGCGCCGTTCGCCGTGCCGCCAGGATGCTTGCCGACCTGGCCGAACGCCGCCCGGGTGCGGCCGCGGAGCCGCCTCTGCGATGAGGCACGTCGCGCGGCTGGTCGTCATCTGCGTCACGGTCCTGCGCTACGGTTTCGACGAGCTGGCGCTGTCGAGCTTTCGCCAGCCCTGGGTCCGCCTGCTCGTTCGCGTCATCACCGTCGGCCGCCGCCTCGACGCACCGCGCGGCGAGCGGCTGCGGCTGGGCCTGGAGCGGCTCGGGCCGATCTTCGTCAAGTTCGGCCAGGTGCTGTCGACCCGGCGCGACATCCTGCCGACCGACCTGGCCGAGGAGCTCGCCAAGCTGCAGGACCGGGTACCGCCGTTCGCCGCCGCCACCGCGCGGGCGATCGTCGAGCGGGCGTTCGGGCGGCCGATCGACGCCGTCTTCGCCAGCTTCGACGCTGCGCCGGTGGCCAGCGCCTCCATCGCCCAGGTGCATTTCGCCGTCCTGAAGGACGGGCGCGAGGTTGCGGTCAAGGTGCTCAGGCCCGGCATGCTGGCGGCAATCGACGACGACGTCGCGCTCATGCGGCAGCTCGCCCGCTGGGTCGAGCGCTTCTCGGCCGATGGCAAGCGGCTGAAGCCGCGCCAGGTCGTTGCCGAGTTCGACAACTACCTGCACGACGAGCTCGACCTCGTCCGCGAGGCGGCCAACGCGGCGCAACTGCGCCGCAACATGCAGGGCCTCGGCCTGGTGCTGGTGCCGGAAATGGTGTGGGAGCTCTGCCGGCACGACGTGATCGTCATGGAGCGCATGAACGGCGTGCCCATCAGCCACGTGCAACGGCTGCGCGACGCCGGCGTCGACATCCCCAAGCTGGCGCGCGACGGCGTCACCATCTTCTTCACCCAGGTGTTCCGCGACGGCTTCTTCCACGCCGACATGCACCCGGGCAACATCCAGGTCTCGATTGCGCCGGAGACCTTCGGGCGCTACATCTCGCTCGACTTCGGCATCGTCGGCACGCTCACCGAGTTCGACAAGGAATACCTGGCGCAGAACTTCATCGCCTTCTTCCATCGCGACTACAAGCGAGTCGCCGAGCTGCACGTCGAAAGCGGCTGGGTGCCGCCGATGACGCGGGTCGACGAGCTCGAGGGCGCCATCCGCGCCGTCTGCGAGCCGCAGTTCGACCGGCCACTGAAGGACATCTCGCTCGGCCAGGTGCTGCTGCGCCTGTTCCAGACGTCGCGCCGGTTCAACGTCGAGATCCAGCCGCAGCTCGTGCTCCTGCAGAAGACGCTCCTCAACGTCGAAGGCCTCGGCCGCGACCTCGACCCCGAGCTCGACCTGTGGAGCACGGCCAGGCCCTTCCTGGAGCGCTGGATGCAGCAGCAGGTCGGCTGGCGCGGCCTGGTCGAGCAGCTGAAGAAGGAGGCGCCACGCTACGTGCACCTGATTCCGGCGCTGCCGCGGCTCCTGCACAGCGCCTTGCAGCAGGTGCCCTCGACGCAGCAGCGGCTGCTCGAGCTCCTGGCCTCGGAGCAGCGCCGGACTCAGCGCCTGCTCCGCGCGGCCATCGTGACGGCGCTGCTGTTCCTGCTCGGGCTGGCCGCGCTGGTGTTCGTCTTCCATATGGGGTGAACCCCCGCGAACGACGGCGGCGATTTATACTGCTGGGTTCGCTTCCCGGGACCCCAATCATGCCGATCTATGCCTACCGCTGCGCGACGTGCGGCCATGCGCAGGACGTGCTGCAAAGGATGTCCGACCCTGTGCTGACCGTCTGCCCGGCCTGCGGCGCCCCGACCTACGTCAAGCAGGTGACCGCCGCGGGCTTCCAGCTGAAAGGCTCGGGCTGGTACGTCACCGATTTCCGCGGCGACGGCAAGGGCGGCGACAAGGCGGCCGAGAAGGGCTCCGAGAAGGGCGAAGGCGCCAAGGCCGACGGGTCGTCCGAGACGCGCGCCGGCGAGGCCGGCGCCAAGGCCACCGATGCGCCGGCTCCTGCGCCCGCCAAGGATGGCGCCGCCAAGACCAGGGACGCGCCGTCCGCGGCGCTGGCACCGGCGGCCGCGCCGGCGGCGGCACCGCCGCCGTCCGGCAAGTCCGACGCCTGAGCGGCGACGCCCGCCTCCCCGTGAGAAAGTATCTCCTCGCCGGCCTGCTCGTCTGGCTGCCTCTGGCGGTGACGATCTGGGTCCTGCAGGCCGTGCTCGGTCTGCTCGACGGCGTCTTCGGCTGGCTGCTGAGCGGCTCGCAGATCGTGTTGCCCACCGGCAGCCACGCCTTCATCGAGATGCTGCGCCAGATCCCGGGGCTGGGAGTCATCGTCATGCTGGCCGGCCTCCTGCTCACGGGGATCTTCGCCACCAACTTCGCCGGCCAGTGGTCGCTGCGCCAGGGCCATCGCCTGCTCAACAAGGTGCCCATCGTGCGCTCGATCTACAGCTCGGTGCAGCAGGTCTCGGACACGCTGTTCTCGAGCAGCGGCAACGCCTTTCGTGAGGCGGTGCTCGTCGAGTACCCGCGTGAAGGTTCCTGGACGATCGCCTTCGTCACCGGCAAGCCGGGCGGCGAGGCGGCGCTGCATCTGCCGGGCGACTTCCTCAGCGTCTACGTGCCGACGACGCCGAACCCGACCTCGGGCTTTTTCCTGATGTTGCCCCGCTCCGACGTCATCGAGCTGTCGATGAGCGTCGACGAGGCGCTGAAGTACGTGATCTCGATGGGCGTCGTGGCGCCGGCGCTGCGCCTCGATCCGGCGGTCACGGTGCCACGAAACCTGGCCGGCTGAGCGCCGGGCGAGCGCTCAGCCAGGCCGGCGCGACACGCGCGGCATCGAGCGCCGACCCTACGAGCGAAACGGCGACAGCAGCCGCCTCGCACCCCGAAGAAGAATGCATGGAGTGACGCGATGAGAACGACGTATTGCGGCCTGGTGAGCGAGGCGCTCCTCGGCCAGACGGTCACGCTGATGGGCTGGGCGCACCGCCGCCGCGACCATGGCGGCGTGATCTTCATCGACCTGCGCGACCGCGAGGGCCTGGTGCAGGTCGTCTGCGACCCGGACCGGGCCGCCACCTTCGCCATCGCCGAGGAAGTGCGCAACGAGTTCTGCCTGAAGGTGACCGGGCTGGTCCGGGCCCGGCCCGCGGGCACCGAGAACGCCGGGCTCACGAGCGGCCGGATCGAAGTGCTCTGTCACGACCTCGAGGTGCTGAACCCGAGCGTCACGCCGCCGTTCCAGCTCGACGAGGAAAACCTCTCGGAGACGACGCGCCTGACCCACCGCGTGCTCGACCTGCGCCGGCCGCAGATGCAGCGCAACCTGCGGCTGCGCTACCGGGTGGCGATGGAGGTGCGCAAGTTCCTCGATGCCAACGGCTTCATCGACATCGAGACGCCGATGCTCACCAAGAGCACGCCGGAAGGCGCGCGCGACTACCTGGTGCCGAGCCGCGTTCACGAAGGCATGTTTTTCGCGCTGCCGCAGAGCCCGCAGCTCTTCAAGCAGCTGCTGATGGTGGCCGGCTTCGACCGCTACTACCAGATCACCAAGTGCTTCCGCGACGAGGACCTGCGTGCCGACCGCCAGCCCGAGTTCACGCAGATCGACATCGAGACCTCGTTCCTCGACGAGGAGGAGATCCGGACGATGTTCGAGGAGATGATCCGCAGCACGTTCAAGCACGCGATCGGCGTCGAGCTGCCGGCCTTCCCGGTGATGACCTACGACGAAGCGATGCGCCGCTATGGCTCCGACAAGCCGGACCTGCGGGTGCAGCTCGAGCTGACCGAGCTCACCGGCGTCATGGCCGACGTCGACTTCAAGGTCTTCTCGACGCCGGCCAAGGCCACGGGCGGTCGGGTGGCGGCGCTGCGCGTGCCCGGCGGCGGCGAGATGAGCCGCGGCGAGATCGACGCCTACACCGAGTTCGTGAAGATCTACGGCGCCAAGGGCCTGGCCTGGATCAAGGTGAACGACGTCGCCAAGGGCCGCGAAGGACTGCAGTCGCCGGTGGTGAAGAACCTGCACGACGCCGCCCTGGCCGCCGTGCTCGAACGCACCGGCGCACGCGACGGCGACCTCATCTTCTTCGGTGCCGACAAGTCGCAGATCGTGAACGATTCGCTCGGCGCCCTGCGAGTGAAGGTGGGGCACAGCGAATTCGGCAAGGCGCGCGGCCTGGTCGAAGGCGAATGGCGGCCGCTCTGGGTGGTCGACTTCCCGATGTTCGCGTACGACGCCGCCGAGCAGCGCTGGAGCGCCATGCACCACCCGTTCACCAGCCCGAAGGACGGCCACGAGAACTGGCTCGAGACGGAGCCCGGCCGCTGCGTCGCCAAGGCCTACGACGTCGTCCTGAACGGCCTCGAGCTCGGCGGCGGCTCGGTGCGTATCCATCGCGAGGAAGTGCAGAGCAAGGTCTTTCGTGCTCTCAAGATCGACGCCGAGGAAGCCCAGGCCAAGTTCGGCTTCCTGCTCGACGCGCTGCGCTACGGCGCGCCGCCGCACGGCGGCATCGCCATCGGCCTGGACCGCTTCGTGATGCTGATGACCGGCGCCGAGTCGCTGCGCGACGTCATCGCCTTCCCGAAGACGCAGCGCGCACAGGACCTGCTCACCAACGCGCCGGGGCCGGTCGACGAGAGGCAGCTCCGCGAGCTGCACATCCGCCTTCGCAACACGCAGGCGACGGCGACTTGAAAGACGGCCGAACGGGTCCGCGATGAGCCAGGTCGCGCCGGCCGTCTTCAAGGTTCCGGAGTCGGTGCTGGTCGTCATCCACAGTGGCGCGCTCGAGATCCTGCTGCTCGAGCGCGCCGACCGCGCCGACTCGTGGCAAAGCGTTACCGGGTCCCGGGCGACCACCGAGGAGTCGCTGGTCGATACCTGCCTGCGCGAGGTCGCCGAGGAAACCGGCATTCGCGTCGGCACGGCCGACGTGCCGCTCGAACGGCTCACCGACTGGCACGCCAGCCACGACTTCGAGATCTATCCGGTCTGGCGGCATCGCTATGCTCCCGGCGTGACCCGCAACACCGAGCACGTGTTCGACCTCGAGGTGCCGCGCGACATCGCGATCCGCCTCGACCCGCGCGAGCACCTGCGCCACGAGTGGCTGGGCTGGGCGGCGGCCGCCGCCCGCTGCTTCTCGACCACGAACGCCGAGGCGATCCGGGCGCTCGCCCGCCGCGTCGCGCCCGTGGCCCGCCGATTGCCCTGAACGCATCGATGCGCCCGACCTTCAATTCCACACTGCAATCGAGCCACGTGCTGCGCGTGGCTACCTACAACATCCACAAGGGCGTGCGTGGCGTCGGGCTGCGCCGCCGACTCGAGATCCACAACCTGCTGCTCGGCATCGAGGCGCTCGATGCCGACCTCGTCTTCCTGCAGGAGGTGCGCAGCATGAACCGGGCCGCGGCGCGGCACTTTCCCGACACCAAGATCGGCTGGCCGAAAGTGCCGCAGGCCGACTACCTGGCCCCCGAGGGTTACGACGTCGCCTACCGCACCAACGCGGTGACGCGCGACGGCGAGCATGGCAATGCGCTGCTGTCGCGCTGGCCGATCGGCGACATCGGCCACCACGACGTGTCCGACCACCGCTTCGAGCAGCGTGGCCTCCTGCACGTGCCAGTGCGCTGGAACGGCGTCGTCGTGCACACCATCGTCGCCCACTTCGGCCTGATGCACTCGAGCCGCGCCCGCCAGGCGCAGCGGCTCGGGCGATTCATCGAGGCTACCGTGCCGGACGGCGAGCCGCTCATCGTCGCGGGTGACTTCAACGACTGGGGCCAGCGACTCGACGCCCTGATGCAGGACGAGTGCGGGCTCCGCCGCGGCACCGTTCCCGGGGCGCCACCGACCCGCTCCAACACCTTTCCGTCGCGCGTTCCGCTGTTCTCGATGGACCGCATCTACCTGCGCGGATTCCGCTGCGCCACGACGTCGGTGCCGCGCGGCATCGCCTGGGCCCGGATGTCGGATCACCTGCCTCTCGTGGCCGAGCTCGAGCTTGACTGACGCCGGCGGCCGCGAGGCGCAGCCTGCCCCGCACGAACCCGAGGCGGCCGATGACGGCTCGGCGCGCGCCCTGCAGCCCGGCCATGCGCTGCAACTGCTCAAGGGCGGCGCCGTGCTGTTCGACGCCCTGGTCGAGGCCATCGACGGCGCGCGCGCCGAGGTGCTGCTCGAGACCTACATCTTCGATTTCGCCGGCGCCCCGATCGCGATTGCCGAGGCGCTGGAGCGCGCCGCGGCGCGCGGCGTCTCTGTACGGGTCGTCGTCGACGGCGTCGGCACCGGCGATATCCCGCCTGCGTGGGCCGAGCGCTGGAAGGCGGCGGGCCTGCACTGGCGGGTCTTCAACCGGGCTGGCGGCTGGCGCATCATCCTGCCCACCCGGTGGCGCCGCATGCACCGCAAGCTCTGCGTCGTCGACGGCCGGATCGGGTTCTGCGGCGGCATCAACCTGCTCGACGACTTCATCGACCCGAACCACGGCCGGCTCGAGCAGCCGCGCTTCGACTTCGCCGTGCGCGTCACCGGCCCGCTCGTCGAGCAGGCGCACGAGACGATGAGCCGGCTCTGGCTGCGCCTGCAGGTCGGCCGCGATGCCCGCCGCCAGGACGTGTCGGCCGCGCTGCGCAGCGTTCGCCAGGCAGCCGAGGCCGGCACCGACATGGCCGATCCGGAGATGACCGCCGGCCACGTCCGCCGCGGCGAGCACATCGGCGGCGCGGCCGGCGCGCGCGGAGCCGGCATGCTGGCCGGGCTGGTGCTGCGCGACAACCTGCGCTTTCGCCGTCGCATCGAGCACTTCTACCGCTACGCGATCCGCGAGGCGAAGCGCGAAGTGATCATCGCCAACGCCTACTTCGTGCCCGGCATCCACCTGCAGCGCGCGCTGACCAAGGCGGCGCAGCGCGGCGTTCGCGTCACCCTCCTGGTGCAGGGCCGCTACGAATACTTCATGCAGCACCACACCAGCCGGGCGCTGTACGGAATGATGCTCGACGCCGGCATCGAGATCGTCGAGTACGAGCCCAGTTTCCTGCACGCCAAGGTCGCGGTATTCGACGGCCGGCAAGGCGCCATCGCCACGGTCGGCTCGTCGAACCTCGACCCGTTCAGCCTGCTCCTCGCCCGCGAGGCCAACGTCTTCGTCCGCGACGACGGCTTCGCCGCCGAGTTGCGCGGCCACCTGCTCGACGCCGTGCGCAGCGCCGGCAAACGCATCGAGCCCGCGACCTACCTGAAGCGGACCTTCGCCACCCGTTCGCTCTCGTGGATCGCCTACATGGCCATGCGCTTCGCGCTCTTCGCGACGCGCCACCGCTACTAGGGCACGTCGGCGTGCAGGCAGGCTCCGAGTCGATTCCGACAGGCGAGCTGATCGTCCGGCGCCGCGAAGGCCTGTATTGCCCGGCCGGCGACTTCTACATCGACCCGTGGCAGCCGGTCGATCGCGCCGTCGTCACCCACGCCCACGCCGACCATGCGCGCCGCGGCCATGCCCACTACCTGGCGGCGGCGGCGGGCGAGGGCGTGCTGCGCTCACGTCTTGGCGAGATCGACCTGCAGACGCTTCCGTACGGCGAAGCCATCGATCATTTCGGCGTCCGCCTCAGCCTGCATCCGGCCGGCCACGTGCTCGGCTCGGCGCAGGTGCGCCTCGAGCATCGAGGGCAGGTCTGGGTGGCCTCGGGCGACTACTACCTGGCCGGCGCAGAGGCCGATGCGCGCGAGGACAATGCGACCTGCACGCCGTTCGAGCCGGTGCGCTGCCACTGCTTCATCACCGAGTCGACCTTCGGCCTGCCTATCTACCGCTGGCAGCCGCAGCGCGAGCTGTTCGCGTCGATCGACGCCTGGTGGGCCGGCAACGCCGAGGCCGGGCGGGCGAGCCTGCTCATGGGCTACAGCTTCGGCAAGGCGCAGCGCATCCTGCAGGGCGTCGACCGCTCGATCGGTCCGATCTTCGTGCACGGTGCCGTCGAGCCCCTCAACCGCGCCTACCGCGCCGCCGGCGTCGACCTGCCGGCGACGCCGGTGGCCACCGAGGTCGGCGATCGCAGCGCCTTCCGGGGCGCGCTGATCGTGGCGCCGCCATCGGTGGCGGGCTCGACCTGGCCCCGTCGCTTCGGCGATCACGGCGACGCCTTCGCGAGTGGCTGGATGCAGCTGCGCGGGGCGCGGCGCCGGCGAGCCGTCGATCGCGGCTTCGTCCTCTCCGACCACGCCGACTGGCCGGGCCTGCAGCGCGCGATCCGCGAGACCGGCGCCGGGCGCGTCATCGTCACCCACGGCTACGAGGCCGTGATGGTGCGCTGGCTGGGCGAGCAGGGGCTCGAGGCCGGCGCCTTCGCCACCGAGTACGGCGCCGACGACGACGAGTTGCCGGAGGCCGGTGCGGGCGAGGTGGCGGTCGATACCGGCGGCGGATGAAGCGCTTCGCCCGACTGTTCGCCGAGCTCGACCGGAGCACCGCGACGCTGGCCAAGGTCGACGCCCTGAAGCGCTACTTCGCCGACGCGGCGCCCGGCGACGCGGCATGGGCGGTCTATTTCCTCGCTGGCGGCAAGCCGCGCCAGGTCGTTCCGACGGCCGTTCTCCGGGCGACGGCGTGCCGGTGCGCCGGCATCGACGACTGGCTGTTCGACGCCTGCTACCAGGCGGTCGGCGACCTCGCCGAGACCGTCGCCCACGTGCTGCCGCCGCCGGCGCGCGGCAGTGATCTGGGCCTGGCCGCCTGGGTCGAGGAGCGACTGCTCGCCCTGCGCGGCCTCTCGCCGGAGGAGCAGTCCGCACGTGTCGCCGGGTACTGGGACGAGCTCGACGCGGCAGGCCGATTCCTCCTCAACAAGCTGATCGGCGGCGGCTTTCGCGTCGGCGTCAGCAAGCTGCTGGTGCAGCGTGCGCTCGCTGAAGGCACCGGCATCGATGCCAAGCTCGTCGCCCAGCGCATGATGGGTTACACCGACGCGCGCGCCGCGCCAAGCGCCGCGCGCTACCGGCAGCTGACGGCGACTTCCGGGGCCGACCCGCTCGACCTCGGCCAGCCCTATCCCTTCTTCCTCGCGCATCCGCTCGAGTTGCCGCTGGGCGAGTTCGAGTCGCGCCTGGGCTCGCTTGCCGACTGGATGGTCGAGTGGAAGTACGACGGCATCCGGGCCCAGGTGGTCAAGCGCGCGGGCCAGGTCTGGGTCTGGTCGCGTGGCGAAGAGCTGGTCACCGACCGCTTTCCGGAAGTGGTCGCCGTGGTCCGGCCGTTGCCCGACGGCACCGTCCTCGACGGCGAGATCGTGGTCTGGAAGGACGGCCGGGTCGCGCCGTTCAGCCTGCTGCAGCAGCGCATCGGCCGCAAGACGCTGACGAAGAAAGTGCTGGCCGATGCGCCGGTCGCCTACATCGCCTACGACCTGCTCGAGTGGGGCGGCTGCGACTTGCGGGAGCGGCCGCAGGCCGAGCGCCGCGAGGGGCTCGAGCAGGCCGTGGCGGGCGTTGCCCACGGCATGCCGGCCGTCCGCGGCGACGGCGGTCTCGCGGTCGCCGCGATCCGTCTGTCGCCGATCGAAACCGCGCCCGACTGGGCCGCGCTCGCGGTGCGGCGCGAGGAGTCGCGCGAGCGCGGCGTCGAGGGCTTCATGCTCAAGCACCGTCAGGCCCGCTACGGCACCGGCCGGCGCAAGCAGGACGATCTCGCCGGCGGCACCTGGTGGAAATGGAAGATCGAGCCGCTGAGCGTCGACTGCGTGCTCATCTATGCGCAGGCGGGGCACGGCCGCCGCGCCAGCGTCTACACCGACTACACCTTCGCCGTCTGGAACCGCACGCCGGCCGACGCCGCCGAGGCCGCGCAGGTCGTCGAGGCGATTGCCCGCCGCGAGCCGCCGCCCGCCGAGGCGCTGCAGCTGGTGCCGTTCGCCAAGGCGTATTCCGGCCTCACCGACGAGGAGTTCCGCGAGGTCGATCGCGTCATCCGGCGGACGACGCTGGAAAAGTTCGGCCCGGTGCGAAGTGTCCGTCCGAGCATGGTGTTCGAGCTCGGCTTCGAGGGCATCAACCGCAGCAAACGGCACAAGAGCGGCATCGCCGTGCGCTTTCCGCGCATGCTGCGGATCCGCACCGACAAGCCGCTGCACGAGGCCGATACGTTGCAGTCGCTGGAAGTGCTCCTCGCCCTGCAGCACGCCGACGAACCGTGAGCCGCGCGGCCGCCAATGCCGTCGCTGCC
>JBBRFB010000112.1:0-11414 GCA_038225015.1 Burkholderiales bacterium | reverse complement strand
CAGCGTAAAGGCGCGGCCGCTGGCTCGATTTAACCATCAAGCGCCTGACCGACGTGCTTCAGGCGCTGCCGAGCCTGCTGCTGGCGGTGGCCGTGGTCGCGGTGCTTGGGCCAGGGCTCGCCAACGCCATGATCGCCATCGCCATCGTCATGCTGCCGCACTTCGTTCGCCTGACGCGCGGTGCCGCGCTCGGCGAGCTGGCGCGCGAGTACGTCGCAGCATCGCGCCTCGCCGGGGCCGGCACGGCGCGCCTGATGTTCGACACCGTGCTGCCGAACTGCGCGGCGCCGCTCATCGTCCAGGCGACGCTCGGCTTCTCGTCGGCCATCCTCGACGCCGCCGCACTCGGCTTCCTCGGCCTCGGCGCGCAGCCGCCGACGCCTGAATGGGGATCGATGCTGGCGAGCGCACTCGAGTTCATCCAGAGCGCCTGGTGGGTCGTGACGCTGCCCGGCCTCGCGATCCTCGTCACCGTGCTCGCCTTCAACCTCACCGGCGACGGCCTGCGCGACGCGCTCGACCCGAAGCTGAAGGCCTGAGATCGCCATGGGCGCGACGCCGCTTCTCGAAGTCGCCGGGCTGTCGGTCGAGTTCGGCGCCGTGGCGACGCCGCTGCGCGCCGTCGACGACGTCAGCTTTTCGGTCGGCGCCGGCGAGGTGGTCGGCATCGTCGGCGAGTCGGGCTCGGGCAAGAGCGTCACGGCGCTCGCTGCCATGGGCCTGATCGACGCGCCCGGCCGGGTGCGCGCGACGCGGCTGGCCTTCGACGGGCGCGACCTGCAGCGGCTCTCGCCGCGCCAGCATCGCGCCCTCCTCGGCGCCGAGATCTCGATGATCTTCCAGGACCCGATGGCGAGCCTGAACCCGTCGTTCACTGTCGCCTTCCAGCTCATGGAGGCGCTCGCGCTGCACGGCGGCGGCTCGCGTCGGGCACGCCGAGCGCGGGCGCTCGAACTGCTGAAGGACGTCGAGATCCCCGACCCCGAAAGGCGGCTCGACGCCTTCCCGCACCAGCTCTCGGGCGGCATGAGCCAGCGCGTCATGCTGGCGATGGCGATCGCCTGCCGGCCGCGCCTGCTCATCGCCGACGAACCGACGACCGCGCTCGACGTGACGATCCAGGCGCAGATGCTCGCGCTGCTGCTGAAGCTGCAGCGCGAGCACGGCATGGCGCTCGTGCTCATCACCCACGACCTCGGCGTCGTCGCCGAGGTGGCCGAGCGCGTGCTCGTCATGTATGCCGGCGAGATCGTCGAGGCCGCCGCCGTGCCGCGAATCTTCGAGGCGCCGCGCCATCCCTACACCGAGGCCTTGCTGGCCGCGCTTCCCGAGCGCAATGCCGGCCGCCGGCGCCTGAGCTCGCTCGCCGGCCTGGTGCCCGGCGCACTCGACCGCCCGGCCGGCTGCCTGCTCTCGCCGCGCTGCCCCTACGTGCAGCCGCGCTGCCGGGGCGAGCATCCGGCGCTGTTCGATCTCGGCGAGGCCCGGGCGCGCTGCTTCTTCCCGCTGCCGATGCATGCCGAGGTCGCGGTCGCGCCATGAACACGCCGCGGGCGCCGGCCGTCGTTCCCGAGGTCGTCCTCGAGTCCGAGGCCCTGAGCAAGCACTATCGGGTCGGCGGCGGCGCCTGGCATCGGCATGCCACGGTGCGCGCGCTCGAGGGCGTGTCCTTCTCGCTCGGTGCCGGCCGAACCCTCGCCGTCGTCGGCGAGTCGGGCTGCGGCAAGAGCACGCTGGCACGTCAGGTGACGATGCTCGAGACGCCGACCTCGGGCGTGCTGCGCATCGCCGGCGTCGACGTCGCCACGCACGACGCGCCGGCCCGGCGGGCGCTGCGCAAGAGCGTGCAGATGGTGTTCCAGAACCCCTTCGCGAGCCTGAACCCGCGCAAGAAGATCGGCCAGGCCCTCGAGGAGGCGCTCGTCATCAACACGTCGCTGGCCGGGCCCGCGCGCGAGCAGCGTGCGCGGTCGATGCTGGCCCGCGTCGGCCTCAGGCCCGAGCACTACGAGCGCTACCCGCACATGTTCTCGGGCGGCCAGCGCCAGCGGGTGGCGATCGCCCGCGCTCTCATGCTCGAGCCGCGCATCGTCGTCGCCGACGAGCCGGTCTCGGCGCTCGACGTCTCGATCCAGGCGCAGATGCTCAACCTGCTGATGGACCTGCAGGACGAGACCGGCGTCGCCTACGTCTTCATCTCGCACAACCTCGCCGTCGTCGAGCTGATCGCCGACGAGGTGCTGGTGATGTACCTCGGCCGCGTCATGGAGCGGGCGCCGAGGGCGGCGCTCTTCGCCGCGCCTCGACATCCATACACCCGCGCTCTGCTGGCGAGCACGCCGCGAATCGGCGCGGCGCGCGGCGAGGCGGCACGGGCGACCGCCGCGCGCGCCGCGCTTTCCGGCGAGCTGCCGTCGCCGCTGGCGCCGCCCTCGGGCTGCGTCTTTCGCACCCGCTGCCCGCACGCGATCGCGCGCTGCGCCGAGGTCGTGCCGCCGCTCGAGGCGGTGGGCGAGCGGCACGAGGCCGCCTGCATCCGCCTCGCCGAGATCGGCTGAAGCGCGCACGGGCGGCGCCGGCGCGACGAGTCGGCCCTCGACTGGCCCGGCCCCTACGGGCCGAAGGCGCCAGCCCTCCCTAGGCGCCGGAAGGCGCTGGCCCTATTTCGCCGCGACCGGCGGCGGCAGCGGCATGCCGCGCTTTTGCATCACCTCGCGCATGCGGTCGGGGTAGTCGCTGATGATGCCGTCGACGCCCCAGCCGATGAGGCGGTCGGCCTCGGCGGGATCGTCCACGGTCCAGGGAATGACCTTGAGCCCGAGCTGCTGCGCCGACTTCAGGTCCTCGGGCGTGAGGTTGCGGAAGTTGGGCGCCCAGGTCGTCCCGCCGGCCGCCTTGACCATGTGACCGACGCTCGCGTAGTCGCGCAGCAGCCGGCCGCCCGTCCACGTGCCGCCGTCGAGAGTGTCGTAGTTGCCGCGCGAGGTGAGATAGACCGTTTCCATCCCCGGCTGCAGATGCTGCACCAGCGCCAGCGTGCGCCAGTCGAAGCTCTGGATCATCACCCGCTCGGTCATGCCGGCCTCGCGGATCACTGCGAGCAGCGCCCGCACGAATGGCTCGGGTGCCAGCGTGTCGGCCGGCGCCTTCGGGAACACCTTGGTCTCGATGTCGAACCGGACCTGGTCGGCGCCGAGCGCCTTGACGCGGGCGAACACCGCGGCGAGCGTCGGCTTCTTCTGCCCGTCGCGCGCCGCCTGCTCCGGAAACTGGCGGCCGTACGACGAGCTCGTGTCGTGGCGACCGACGTCGTAGGTCTGCAGCTCGGCGAGGGTGAGCGACTTGATGAGCGGGCCGCGCGCGCCCTTCAGGAACTGGCCCTGCGCGTCGCGCGTGATGGCCGGGTTGAGGAAGGGATCGTGCGAGACGACGACGACGCCGTCGGCGGTGATGGCGGCGTCCATCTCGAGCGTGGTGACGCCGATCGCCAGCGCGCGCTCGAACGCCGCCAGCGTGTTCTCGGGCTCCAGCCCGCGCGTGCCGCGGTGGCCCTGCAGGTCGAAGGCGTGCGCCGGCAGCACGCCGAGCAGGCAGACTGCCGCCAGCAGCGACAGAAGGAGGCGCGGGAGCGGTCGGTTTTTCATGCGGCCATTCTCGCGCGCGGCCGAAACCCGTGCCTGCCCACACCGTCACGAGGTTGCGGCCGCGGCCGCTCGCGACGAAGGCCAAGTCTGGAACAATCCGGCGATGACTTCCGCCGACCTGCAGGCCACCGTCGCCCACATGGGCAGCGAGGCGCGAGCCGCGAGCCGGGCCATGGCCGCTTCCGCGGTGGCCGCCCGCAACGCCGCGCTGCGCTCGCTCGCACGGCGCCTTCGCGAGGCGACGGCGACGCTCGTCGAGACCAATGCGGCCGACGTCGACGCCGGTCGCTCCGCCGGCCTCGCGGCGCCGCTCGTCGACCGCCTCCGCCTGACGCCGGCAATCGTCGAGACCGCCGCGGCAGGCTGCGAGCAGATCGCCGCCATGCCCGACCCGATCGGCGAGGTCACCGACCTCGTCGAGCAGCCGAGCGGCATCCGCGTCGGGCGCATGCGTGTCCCGCTCGGTGTCTTCGCCATGATCTACGAGAGCCGGCCGAACGTGACCATCGAGGCGGCATCGCTCGCCATCAAGAGCGGCAACGCCTGCATCCTGCGCGGCGGCTCGGAAGCGATGGCGTCGAACACCGCGCTCTGGCGTCTCGTGCAGGCGGCGCTCGCCGACGCCGGCCTGCCGCCGGCCGCGGTGCAGCTCGTGCAGACGACCGACCGCGCCGCCGTTGGCCACCTGATCGCCTCGCCGGAATCGATCGACGTCGTCATTCCGCGCGGCGGCAAGGGCCTGATCGAGCGGATCGCGCGCGAGGCCAAGGTCGCAGTCATCAAGCACCTCGACGGCAACTGCCACGTCTATGTCGACGCCGCGGCCGACCTGGCGATGGCGCTGGCCATCGTCGACAACGCCAAGACCCAGAAGCTGAGCCCGTGCAACGCCGCCGAGTCGCTGCTCGTGCACGAGGCCGTCGCCGCAGCGTTCCTGCCGCGCATCGGCGCCGTGTTCGCGGCGAAGGGCATAGAGATGCGCGGCGATCCGGCGGCGCTGGCTGCGCTCGGCGGCGTCGACGGCGCCCGGCTGGCCGCGGCCAGCGAGGCCGACTGGAGCGAGGAATACCTCGACGCGGTCATCAGCATCAAGGTGGTGGCGTCGCTCGATGCAGCGATCGACCACATCAACCGCTACGGCTCGCACCACACCGACGCCATCGTCACCGACTCGCACGCGAACGCGATGCGCTTCCTGCGCGAGGTCGATTCGGCCAGCGTGATGGTCAACGCGTCGACCCGCTTCGCCGACGGCTTCGAGTACGGCCTCGGCGCCGAGATCGGCATCTCGACCGACAAGCTGCACGCGCGCGGCCCGGTCGGCCTGGCCGGGCTGACGTCACAGAAATGGGTCGTTCTCGGCCACGGGGAAGTTCGTGGCGATTGACCCGCGCAGCGCCCTTGTCCTCTTTTCCGGCGGCCAGGACTCGACCGCCTGCCTGGCCTGGGCGCTCGACCGCTACGCGCGGGTCGAGACGATCGGTTTCGACTACGGCCAGCGCCACGCGGTCGAGCTCGAGAGCCGGCTCAGCGTGCGCGCCGAGCTGCACGCGCGCTTCCCGCAGTGGGCCGAGCGCCTCGGCGACGACCACCTGCTCGACCTGACGCTGCTCGGCCAGCTCTCCGACACCGCGCTTACCAGCGAGCGCGAGATCGAGATGACGGCCGGCGGCCTGCCGAACACCTTCGTGCCCGGGCGCAACCTGATCTTCTTCACCTTCGCCGCGACTGTCGCCGACCGGCGCGGCCTGAGCGTGCTCGTCGGCGGCATGTGCGAAACCGATTTTTCGGGCTATCCCGATTGCCGCGACAACGCGCTGAAGGCGCTGCAGGTCGCGCTCAGCCTCGGCATGGACACGGCGATGACGATCGAGACCCCGCTCATGTGGCTCGACAAGGCGCAGACCTGGAGCCTCACCGAGCGGCTCGGCGGCGAACCCCTGATCGAGCTGGTGGTCGAGCACACGCACTCGTGCTATCTCGGCGACCGCGACCACCGCCATCCGTGGGGCTACGGCTGCGGCCTCTGTCCGTCGTGCGACCTGCGCCGGAAGGGCTACGAGAGCTGGCTGGCGAGCTAGGCCCGGCGGCGCGCCCTGGCGTGGCAAGCATCACGCTGCACCGGCCCGGCAGCCCCGTCCGACCTCCCTGCGGCGGTGTGCGCTGACTACCATCGGCGGAGGATGAACGCAGGGCACCTCTCCATCGCCGCGGCGGCTGCCTTGCTCGTGTTCTGGATCGTCGGCGCCTACAACCGCATGGTCGCGCTGCGCACGGCCCTGGTCGCCCGGTTCGCGCCGATCGACGACGCCTGCCGGCAGCGCCAGGCCCTGCTCGACGAGCAGCTCGCCCTGCTCTCGACGGCGCTCGCCAGCGCCGGCCCGCGGCTGGAAGCGCTGCGCGCCGCCAGCCGGCAGTTCGACACCGCCCGCGAACTGGCGAGCGTTCGCCCCGGCGCGCCGAGCGCCGTCAGCAGCCTGCGCGTCGCCGAGGACATCCTCGCCGATGCACGCGCGCGGCTGCCGGTGCAATCGGCGGCCGGAGTCGACCTGCCGCGACTCAACACCCGCCTGGCCGCCAGCGACACCAACCTCGGCTACGCCCGCAGCGAGTTCAACGAGTCCGTGAATCGCTACAACCGCGCCGTCGGCCAGTTTCCGACGATCCTGCTGGCACGCCTTTTCAGCTTTCGGCCTGCGGCAACGTTCTGAGCAAGGTGACGACATGGAAGTGCAGATCCCCGAGGCCGGCGACGCAGAAGACGTTGCCGACCGCCTGACCCGGGCCCACGGCGCCCTCGAGCTGCACGCGGCCCTGCTCGCGCTGCTGCTGCCGGCAGGCAGCCGGCGCGCCGAAAAGGCCTGGAAGATCGAGACGGCCGGTGCGCCCGGCGCCGAAGGACTGCGCAAGCACGTCGCCAGCCTGTCGGGCGCCGCGCGCCTGCCATGGTTCGAGCTTCTGCTCAAGCGAATGACGGCGCAACCCATCGCCGCCCGCCAGGAGCTGCTGCAGGCGACCCGGCGTGTCATGAGCGCCCGCGGTGTGGCCCGGCCCATCGATCGCCTGCACTGGCTTTGCATGCGGCGCGGCCTCGGCGAGGTCGCCCCGCTCGCGGCGCGCCCCGAGGCCAACGTCGAGGTGGCGGAGTGGCTGGAATCCGACGTCCTCGCCATCGCCACCTACACCGCGTTCCTGTCGCGCATGATCCCCGACGAGAAGGCAGAAGGCACGGCCTGGTACGACAGCGTGATGGAGACGTGGCAGCCATTCGCCGCGATCCCGTCGTGCGAGCCGCCGCCGACCGAGACGATGGTCGAGTCGCTGAACCGGCTGCAGACCCTGTCCTGGATGCAGCGGCCGCTGGTCGTGCGCTACTGGCTCACGGCGGCGACCCAACAAAGCCGCGGCGGCCGGCTCGGCGACCTGGCGGCCGACGCCCTGCGGATGACCTGCGACCTGCTGGACTCGCCGCATCCGCCCGACCTGGCGCGGCACTACGTGGCGTTGTCCGCCGACGCCGAAAAGCTCGTCTGACGCCTCCGTCCTACGGCCCGGCCTTCCGCTGGCCGACGGCCGCCGGTGCCGGGGACGCCTACGATCGTTCACCCCGACACGCGCCGCGCCCGGAGCCCAAAGAACGATGAACAAGGAGGAATCCGGGTCGACCGCCGCGCCACGGGCCGAGCCCGAGGGCGCGATCGAGCCGCCGGAAGCGTTGGCGATGAGTCAAGCCGAGCGAGCCCGAGAGGACGAACCTCCCGCAGACGAGCTCAGTCGCGTGCTGCTGCACATGCCCGTCGACGTGCGCAGCGTCTCGCTCGCCGTCCTCGCCGTGCTCGGCTGTACCTTTGCTCTCCATTGGGCGAAGGAGGTGATCATCCCGCTGCTGCTCGGGGTGATGTTCAGCTATGCGCTCACGCCTGCCGTCGACTGGCTGGAGCGTCGGCACCTTCCGCGACCCGCCGCCTCAGGCCTCCTGCTGGGTTCCATCCTCGCCGTCTTCGGCTGGGGTGCCTGGTCGCTCAGCGACGACGCCAGCGCGCTGGTCGACACCCTGCCGCAGATTGCGCAGAAGCTGCGCACGACGATCCAGCGCCAGCAGACCAAGCCGGTCGACACCATCGCCAGGATGGAGCAGGCCGCGGCCGAGATCGAGAAGGTGACCGAATCCGCTCCGACGGCATCGGCCGCAGCATCGGCCGCGTTGGATGCGGCGTCCGGCGTCGCATCGGGCGCAGCATCGGGCGCATCCGGCGCGGCGACGCCGGCGGTCGTTCGCCTGCCCGCCAGCCCGGTGGTGCGAGCGGCCGAGGCCGCAGCCGCGGCCGCCTCCGCAGCAGCCTCCGCGGCAGAATCCGCGGCGTCGGCGCCAGGCGTCACGCGCGTGGTGGTCGAACGGTCGCGGATCAACGTGCGCGACTTCCTGTGGACCGGCACGCTGGGCCTGCTGACGTTCCTGGGCCAGATGGCCATCGTCGTCTTCATCACGTTCTTCCTTCTCGCCTCCGGCAACCTCTTTCGCCGCAAGATGGTCAAGCTGGCCGTGCCGACGCTGAGCCAGAAGAAGATCACCGTGCAGGCGCTCGACGAGATTCACGAACAGATCCAGCGCTACCTGCTCGTGCAACTGGCGACGAGTGTGATCACGGGGGTGGTGACCGGGCTCGCCTTCATGGCGATCGGCCTCAACCATGCCGCGGTGTGGGGCGTGCTCGCCGGCCTCACCAACCTCATCCCCTACCTGGGCGCGGTGCTCATCGGCGCGGCGTCGACCGTGCTCGGCTTCCTTCAGTTCGGCGCGTTCGACATGGCGTTCCTGGTCGGCGGCACCTCGTTCGCGATCCACGGCATCGTCGGCAATCTGCTGACGCCCTGGCTGACGGGGCGCGCCGGAAGCATGAGCCCGTTCGTCGTCTTCGTGGCGGTGCTCACCTTCGGCTGGCTCTGGGGTCCCGTCGGCCTGATCCTCGGCGTGCCGATCGTGATGGTGGTGAAGTCGATCTGCGACCGCGTCGACGAGCTCAAGCCGATCGGCGAGTTTCTCGGCGCCTAGGTGCGGCGTCGCGTGTCAGCGGCAGCTGACGCGCACGATCTTGCCGACCAGGCCGAGTGACTGGGTGAGCACGTCGCCGAAGAACTCGCGGTCGCTGATGAACGAGATCGACCCCGCGAGTCGGAAGCGACCGGCCGACTGCGGGTGCCCGCGCCGGTTCATGAAGGTGAGCTGCCGTTTGCCACTGCCATCGACGTTCATGATCCACCCGTCGGCGCCCTGGAGCTGGAACGGGAAGATGCCGGCGCCGGCACCCGTCATGTAGACGATGGAGCGGCCGTCGGGGGAAAACGTCGGGGCGGGCGCTGCGGCATACCCCTCACGCGCCGAACCGCCGCCGGTGCTCGAGGGCCGGCAACTGCCGGCGCACCGAGGCGATGCGCTCGCCATCGATCTCCGCCGTGACGATGCCCTCGCCCTCCGGGAGCATGGCGACGACCTCGCCCCACGGATCGACGATCAGGCTGTGCCCGAATGTGCGCCGCCCGTTTTCATGGCGGCCGCCCTGCGCGGCGGCGACGACGTAGCACTGGTTCTCGATCGCCCGGGCGCGCAACAGGATCTCCCAGTGCGCCTCGCCGGTCGGGTGGGTGAACGCCGACGGCACGACGATGAGGTCGCAGGGCGGCTCCATCAGCGCCCGGTAGAGCTCGGGAAAGCGGAGGTCGTAGCAGATGCTCAGGCCGATGCGCAGACCGTCGGCGTCGAATGCCACCGGCCGGTCGCCGGCGAGCAGGGTGCGGCCTTCGTCGTAGCGCTCGCTGCCGTTGTCGTAGCGAAAGAGGTGCAGCTTGTCGTAGCGGGCGACGAGCCGGCCCTCGGGCGAAAAGACGAGGCTGGCGTTCATCACCCGGTCGGGCGAGCCGGTGGCCACCGGCAAGGTGCCGCCGATGAGCCAGAGGCCGTTCTCGCGTGCCGCCTCGGCGAGCATGCGCTGGATCGGGCCGTCGCCCGGCGGCTCGGCATGGGCGAGCTTGTCGCGATCGCTCTGCCCCATGAGGCAGAAATATTCGGGCAGCAGCACCAGCCCGGCGCCCTCGCCGGCGGCGCGGGCGACGAGGCCTCGGGCGGCCTCGAGGTTGCGCGCGACGCTCGTCGTCGAGACCATCTGCAGGGCGGCGATCTTCATCGGTGAGTCCCTTGTCGAGTCAACGCCGTCGAGACGGGGAATATCGGCGCAACGCCGCACCTAGCGTGTGGTGACGGGGCGCGGCTCGGCGGCGAGGGGCGCATCGGCCGACGCGTCGGACGCCTCGGGCTTCGCCGTCGCCGGCTCCGTGCCGCCGAACAGGCTGCGCTCGACCCGTTCGACCTTCGGATCATCCCACGGGCCTGTGACGCGAAACTCGCGCGTGCTCGCCGCCATGAGCGGCTTCCTCAGGAAATACTGGGCCAGGAAGGTACCCAACCCGACCGCCGGATTGATGATCGCGTAGGCGAGCGATGCGGTGCCGGCGTTGATCTCCGGCACGACGATGACGCGCAGGTCTTCGGTTTCGTGCTCGAGGTCGGCGCTGCCTTCCATCAGCACCGCCGCCGCCGTGCCGCGCATGCGCAGGTTGTTGGTCGAGGCGACGCCGCCTGCGATCGTGACGTCGCCGACGGCGTTGTCGAAGACGAAGCCCTCGGCGAACAGGTCGCGGAAGTCGAACAGCAGTCGTCTCGGCAGCGATTGCAGGCTGAGGACGCTGAGCAGCCGCCCGGCACCCGGCCCGGCCTTGAGGAACTGGCCGGCATCGATCGCCACCTTCACCTGGCCGCTCATTCGCGCGTAGTCGGGCGACAGCGGCGAACCCGGCCACGAGACCTGACCGGCGAGCGAGCCCTTGCCGCCCTTGACGACCTTGCCCAGGCCGAGGCGCTCGAGAAGGGCGCCGCTGTCGGCGAGCACCAGGGTCATGTCGAGGCGGGTCTGCGGCACGGCGCCGGCGCCGCCGGCCGTTCCCCAGGTGCCGCTCGCGGTGAAACGCGCTTCGGGCATCGTCAGGTTGAGCTTGGACAGCCGCCACTCGCGTGCGCCGGCGGGCTGCGCGTCGGCGGCCCGGTTCGACGCCGCGATCTCGAGGCGCCCGAGACGCTTGCCGCGCAGCTCGAATTCATCGACGACGATGTCGAGCGCCGGCAGCGTCGCCGGCTGTTCGTCGAGGAGCGTCTCGACGTGTTCGGCTTCACCCTTCGGCAGGCTGAGCCGGCTCAGCCGCGCATAGACGCGCCCGGCCCGCCCGGCCCCGTCGCGCGCCGGCCGGTACTCGATGTAGCCGTCGAGCTCGTCCGAGTCGACGTTGGCGCGCCAGAGCCCGCCTTCCTGCGACAGGCCGGCGGTGACGTGGCCGAGTCGGCGCGAGCCGGCCTCGACGGCGTCGACCCGCAGCGCCACGGCCGTCGGCACGTAGCCGGCGCCACCGGCCGCATCGAAGACGAGCGGCGGTGCCGGCGCGGCACCGCCTTTGGCGGCAGGGGCCGGCACACCGCCGAGCCGGGTCGCGGCCGCGCGCCAGGCGTCGACGTCGAGCCGCCGGAGCTCGACCTCGGCGGCGACGCCGACGGCCGGCAGCGCCAACCCTGCCGCGGCAGCGGCCGATCCGGACGGCGCCGCGGCGCCCGCGGTGGCCGCAGCCGGCGCCGGGTCGGTCAGTCGTATCGCGCCGCGGACGACCCGGGACGAGTCGCCCGCGGACTCGCGCACGAAGCGGGCCTGCAAGACGCCGGTGAGCTCG
>JBBRFB010000111.1:0-11452 GCA_038225015.1 Burkholderiales bacterium | reverse complement strand
GATGATCGTCATCACCCAGCTGTCGCTACGGCGCGGCACCAAGCTCGTTCTCGACAAGACCAACCTCACCCTGCAGCCAGGCGAGAAGGTCGGCCTCGTCGGCCGCAACGGCGCCGGCAAGTCGTCGCTCTTCTCGCTGTTCGCCGGCCGATTGCAGCCCGACGCCGGCGACCTGTCGTTGCCGCCGCAATGGCGGCTCGCCGAGGTGGCGCAGGAGATGCCCGAGACCGAGGAGCCCGCCACCGACTTCGTCCTCGCCGGCGACCTGCCGCTGGTCGAGGCGCAGGCGGCGCTCGCCGCCGCCGAGGCCGCGGGCGACGGCCACGCGATGGCGGAGGCCCACCACGCGATCAGCGATGCCGGCGGGCTCGATGCCCGACCGCGGGCGCAGGCCATGCTGATGGGGCTGGGCTTCAAGGCCGGCGAGCTCGATGCGCCCGTCGCTACCTTCTCCGGCGGCTGGCGAATGCGGCTGCAGCTCGCTCGCGCGCTGATGTGCCCGGCCGACCTGATGCTGCTCGACGAGCCGACCAACCACCTCGACCTCGACGCCCTCGTCTGGCTCGAGGCCTGGCTGCAGCGCTACAGCGGCACGATGATCGTCATCAGTCACGACCGCGAGTTCCTCGACGCCGTCACCAAGGTGACCGTGCACCTCGACGAGACCAAGCTCGTCCGCTACACCGGCAACTACACCGCGTTCGAAGAGATGCGCGCCATCCGCATCTCGCAGGCCCAGGCCGGCTTCGCCAGGCAGAAGGAGAAGATCGCGCACCTGCAGAAGTTCATCGACCGCTTCAAGGCCAAGGCGAGCAAGGCCAAGCAGGCGCAGAGCCGCGTCAAGGCGCTGGCGCGGATGGAAAAGCTCGCCCCGGTGCTGACCAGCGCCGACTTCCAGTTCGAGTTCAAGGAGCCGCAGAGCCTGCCCAATCCGATGCTGGCGTTTTCCTCGGTGGCGTGCGGCTACCGGGTACCCGCGGTCGGCGAAATCGGCGGCACGCTCCCCGAGAGGACCGACCCCGCCACGGGGCGGCCGGGCGCCGCGGCCACCGGCGAAGGCGCGCACGATGTCCGCATCGTCGAAGGCATCGACCGCTCGGTGCTCGCCGGGCAGCGCATCGGCATCCTCGGCGCCAACGGCCAGGGCAAGTCGACCTTCGTGAAGACGGTCGCCGGCGACCTCTCGCCGCTGGCTGGCGAGATCGTCGCCGGCAAGGGCCTGACGATCGGCTACTTCGCGCAGCAGGAGCTCGACGTGCTCTCGCCTGCCGACGGGCCGCTGATGCACATGGTTCGCCTCGCCCGCGACGTCGGCCCGGCCGGGCGCGAGCAGGAGCTGCGCGACTTCCTCGGCTCGTTCCGCTTCACCGGCGAGATGGCGACGCAGGCCGTCGGCACGCTCTCGGGCGGCGAGAAGGCACGCCTGGTCCTGGCGATGCTGGTCTGGCAGCGTCCCAACCTGCTGCTGCTCGACGAGCCGACCAACCACCTCGACCTGACGACGCGCGAGGCGCTCAGCATGGCGCTCAACGAATTCGAGGGCACGGTGATGCTGGTGAGCCACGACCGGGCCCTCCTGCGCGAGGTATGCGACGAGTTCTGGCTGGTGGCCGACGGTGCCCTCAAGCCGTTCGACGGCGACCTCGACGACTACCAGCGCTGGCTGCTCGAAGCGAGCCGATCGGCAGCGCGCAAGGCCCGCCAGGACAGCGCGAAGGCATCGGTGGGACCGGCGCCCGCCGCCGCGGTGGCGAAGGTCACCGCGACCACGACGGCCGTGCGGGCACCGACCGAAGCGCCGACCGACGCGGCCGCCGTCCGCCCGCGCGAGGACCGCAAGGCGGCGGCCCAGGCGCGCCAGCAACGCACCGACGAAGCGCGGCCGCTGCGCCAGGAGCTCAACCGGATCGACAACCGCCTCGGCGTGCTGTTCGCCGAGCGCGACACCCTGGAAACCGCGCTCGCCGGCGAGGCCGTCGCGCCGCAGACCCTCGCCGACAGCGGCCGCCGGCTCAAGGCGATCGGCGAGCAGATCGAGCAGCTCGAGTCGAAGTGGCTCGAGCTCAGCACACAAATCGACGACATCGCAGAATCAGTGCGCTGATTCCCTTCTCGTCACCACGGACCTTGACAAAATGAAACCCGACAAGATCCTCTACACCGCGCACGCCACGTCCACCGGCGGCCGCGAAGGCACCTCGAAGAGCGACGACGGCGTCCTCGACCTCAAGCTCTCGACGCCGAAGGGCCTCGGCGGCGGCGGCGGGCCCGGTACCAATCCCGAGCAACTGTTCGCCGCCGGCTACTCGGCCTGCTTCATCGGCGCCATGAAGCACGTCGCCATGATGCAGAAGGTGACGCTGCCGGCCGACACGTCGATCACCGCCGACGTCGGCATCGGCCCGATCCCTCAGGGCTTCGGGATCCAGGTCGCACTGCACGTGACGGTTCCGGGCATGGCCAGGGACGAGGCACGGAAGATCGTCGACGCGGCGCACCAGGGCCGTACTCGAACGCGACCCGCGGCAACATCGAGGTCACGCTCGACGTCGTCTGACGTCGCTACGACCGCGCCTCGGCGCGGCGGCGCGCCGCGAGCAACCGAAGAATCAGCTCCACGCGCGCCTGCGCCGGCGTGAGACCGGTGGCCATCGGAAGCGACGGCGGATCGCCGCCCTCGGCGTCGAGCGCTGCACCGTCCAGGCAGCGCGTGCTGCGAAGCACCGCCACGCCGTTCGCGATCGCCGACTGCAGGCGGGCCTCCAGAACCTCATGGACTCTGGCGTTGCCGGTGCCGGCCACGACCAGCCCGGCGACGCCGGCCTCGACCAGAAGCCCGACGACGGCGCCATCGGCGCCAGCCGCGCTGGTCACGATCTCGACCCACGGCCAGTCGCCCGGATCGGCGGGCAGGGCCGCGAGCCCGACCGCGTCCGCCGGCGCCACCGCGCGCGTGAAGCCCACCCGACCGCCGGCGATCGTGCCGATCGGCCCGGCGTCGCCCGAGGTCATGGCGTCGAGCCGCTGCGGATGGCTCTTGCGCACCTCGCCGGCAGCGTGGATCGCGCCGTCCATCACCACGACGACGCCGATCACTGCAGACGCGGCCGCCACGGCGATGGCATCGGCCAGGTTGCGCGGCCCGTCGGCGCCGGTGGACGTCGCCGGGCGCATGGCGCCGGTCAGCACGATCGCGCGGCGCGGTGCCAGCAGTCGTTCGAGGAACCAGGCGGTCTCCTCCATCGTGTCGGTGCCGTGCGTCACGACGATGCCCGTCACGTCGAGCCGCGCTGCGTGGTGGGCCAGCCGTTCGGCGAGGCGGCGCCAGACCGCGAAGCCCATGTCCTTGCTGTCGAGCTGGGCGACCTGCTCCGCCTCCAGGGCGACGCCGGCCGCGTCGATGCCGGCCAGGAGCGCATCGATCGGCAGGGCGGCGGCCCGGTAGCCGAGATCGTCATCGGGCGATGAGGCGACGCCGGCGATGGTGCCGCCGGTGGCCAGGACGACGACGCGCGGGAGGGGGCTTTGCATTTTTGGTGCGACTGGATGAAAATACAGTGACTGGACAAATGTTCAGCCTACCTCAGCGAAAGGCGCACGATGCCTGAAACCCCGAAGCTCACCGATCGCCAGCAGCAGATTCTCGACCTGGTGCAAAGCGCCATCGAGCGCAGCGGCGCGCCGCCGACGCGAGCCGAGATCGCCAACGAGCTCGGCTTCCGGTCGGCCAACGCCGCCGAGGAGCATCTGCAGGCGCTCGCCCGCAAGGGCGTGATCGAACTCGTGGGCGGCACCTCGCGCGGCATCCGCCTGCGTTCGGAGGCGCTGCGCGCCCTCAACCTGGCCCGCGGCAAGCAGTACAGCCTGCCGCTGCCGAGCCTGGCGCAGCTGGCGCTGCCGCTGGTCGGCCGCGTCGCTGCCGGCAGCCCCATCCTGGCCCAGGAGCACATCGACCAGACCTACCTGATGGAAGCGAGCCTCTTCGCGCGCCGGCCCGACTACCTCCTGAAGGTGCGCGGCATGAGCATGCGCGACGCCGGCATCATGGACGGCGACCTCCTCGCGGTGCAGAAGGCGAGCGAGGCGCGCAACGGCCAGATCGTTGTCGCCCGGCTCGGCGACGACGTCACGGTGAAGCGATTCCGCAAGACCCGCGGCCACATCGAGCTGCTGCCCGAGAACCCCGAGTTCAAGACCATCGTCGTCGGCACCGGCGAGGAGTTCGCGATCGAGGGCCTGGCGGTCGGCCTGATCCGAAACAACATGCTGATGTGATGCTCGGCCTCGAGAACCGAACAATGGTCATCAAGTCGCCCAAGGTCGCCAGCGCCGCCGAGTGCACCCGGCTCGAGCAGTTGCCGAACGTCGGCCCGGCGCTCGCGGCCGACCTGCGCCTGATCGGCATCGGCAGCCCCGCCGACCTGCACGATCTCGACGCTTTCTCTCTCTACCGGCGGCTCTGCGAAGCCACGGGCGTGCGCCAGGATCCCTGCGTGCTCGACACCTTCATGGCCGTGGTCGACTTCATGCGCGGCGCACCGGCGGCGCCCTGGTGGAAGTACACGGCGCAGCGCAAGGCGACCTTCGGCGCGGTCTGAGCGGGCGCGAGCCTGCCGAAGTGGCCGGCAGCAGGCCGGCTTTTCGCGGCTTTGTCACGGGCGGCGGCTAGAACAATCGGCAACACGTTCCCGACCCGTCGGGGCCGCCCCCGATGCCGCTGTCGACCCTTCGCCGCCTTCTCCGCCCCCCGGCCGCGCCTTCGCTCGCACCGGGGCGGATCGAGAGCTGCCCGCCCGAGGCCTGGTGGCAGCGCCGCCGCTGGAGCACGCGCGCGGCACAGCAGCGGCGCGGAACCGAGATCGCCTCGGCCCGCCTCGATTTCGCCGACGCCTTGCTCGACGTGCGTACGCGCGCCGGCAGCGTCGCTCTCGAGCGGATCGCCGCCTGCCGTTCGCTCGCCGAGCTGTGGCACCTTCGCGAAGCGATCTTCAGCCTGGTCGCCCAACGCCACGACCAGGCCGAGGCGGCACGCCGCCTTCGCGGCCTCGACCGGCACTTTCCGCAGCGCGCGCACCGGTTCGCGCCGACCCGGGGCGGCGCCGACAAGCCCGACCGTCGCTAAGGCGTCGGCGTCGGCCGGCAGCCGTTCAGCGGACGCTTCCCAGGTAGTCGGGCTTGCCGAGCGGCACGCCGTTGTGACGAAGCAGCGCGTACACGGTCGTGACGTGGAAGTAGAAGTTCGGCTGCACGAAGTGCTTCAGGTAGGTCTCGCCTGACATCGTGATCGCGCCGTCGCGCCGCGGCACGGAGATCTCGCGCGCATCGCTGCCGTCGATCGCCGTCGCCGGAACCGACTGCACGTAGTCGACCGTGCGGGCAATGCGCTCGCGAAGCGCGGCGAGCGTCGTCTCGTCGTCGGCGAACTTCGGCGCCTCGGTGCCCGACAGCCGCGCGACGCAGAACTTCGCCGTGTCGCAGGCGATCTGGATCTGCTGGGTGAAGCCCAGCATGTCGGGCGCGAGCCGCGCGGCGAGGTACACCGCGGTGTCGAACTTCTTCTCGGCGGCGTGGGCTTCGGCCTTGTCGAGCCAGGCCGTCACGTTGCCCAGCATGCGGACGAATACGGGCACGGAAGCCGAATGCATCGAGAGCGCCATGGCGTCTCCTTGAAGTAAAGGCAGGATGCTAGCCGGCCCGGTCGAGCCGTGCACAATGGGCCGGCGGTCGCTTCGGGCGAGCCGCTTCCATCCGAGCCCCGTGAACATCATCATCCTCGACGACTACCAGGATGCCGTGCGCAAGCTCCGGTGCGCGAGCGTCCTCGAGTCGCTGAACGCGAAGGTCTTCACCAACACGGTGAAAGGCATCGGCCAGCTGTCGGTTCGCCTGCGCGACGCCGACGTCCTCGTCCTCATCCGCGAACGCACCCACTTCCCGCGCCAGCTCCTCGAGAAGCTGCCGAAGCTCAAACTCATCTCGCAGACGGGGCGCGCCGGAGCGCATATCGACGTCGAGGCCTGCACGCGGCTGGGCATCGCCATCGCCGAAAGCGCCGGCTCGCCGGTGGCGCCTGCCGAGCTCACCTGGGCCCTGATCATGGCGGCGATGCGCCGGCTGCCGCAGTACATCGGCAACCTCAAGCACGGTGCCTGGCAGCAGTCGGGGCTGAAGGCCTCGTCGATGCCGCCGAACTTCGGCCTCGGCATGGTGCTCAAGGGCAAGACGCTGGGCATCTGGGGCTTCGGCCGCATCGGCGAGATGGTCGCCGGCTACGGCCGGGCCTTCGGCATGCAGGTCATGGTCTGGGGCAGCGAGGCGTCGCGCGAGCGCGCCATCGCCGCCGGCTACGCGGCGGCGACCAGCCGCGAGGACTTCTTCGAGGCGAGCGACGTGCTGTCGCTGCATCTGCGCCTCGTCGCCGGCACCCGCGGCATCGTCACGCTCGAGGCGCTGTCGCGAATGAAGCCGACCGCCCTCCTCGTCAACACCTCGCGCGCCGAGCTGCTCGAGGAAGGCGCGCTCGTCTCGTCGCTCAACCGCGGCCGGCCGGGCATGGCCGCGGTCGACGTCTTCGAGAGCGAGCCGATCCTGCAGGGGCAGTTGCTGCTGCGCCTCGAGAACGCCGTCTGCACGCCGCACATCGGCTACGTCGAGCAGGACAGCTACGAGACCTTCTTCAAGGGCGCCTTCGACAACGTCGTCAACTTCATCGACGGCCACCCGACCAACCTCGTCAATCCCGACGCGCTCAAGGTGCATCGATGAACGCGGCCGCGCCGCCCCGGTGAGCGACGGCGCGGCCGCGTCGGCAGGTGCCAAGGCCGACGACCGGCTCGGCCGGGTTCGCTGGGCCCTCATGTTCGGCAACTTCGTGATCGGCTCGGGCCTCATGGCCGCCCCGGGCGTGCTCAACGATGTCGTCCGTTCACTCCAGGTGTCGGTCTCGGTCGCCGGGCAGCTGATCACCGTCGGCGCGGCGGCTGTCTGCTTCGGTGCGCCGCTCCTGGCCGGCTGGGTCGCCGGCTTCGATCGCCGGCGCCTGCTCGCCCTCGCCCTCGTCTGGTACGCCGTCGGCCATGCACTTTGCGCGCTGATGCCGAGCTTCGCGGCGCTGCTGCCGATCCGCGCTGCGACGATGCTCGGCGCCGCCGTGTTCACGCCGCAGGCGGCGGCGGCGATCGGCCACATGTCGCCGCCGGCCGAGCGCGGCCGCGCCATCACCTTCATCTTCCTCGGCTGGTCGCTCGCCTCGGTGCTCGGCCTGCCGCTCTCGGCCTGGATCGGCGACACCTTCGGCTGGCGCTTCGCCTTCGCCGCGATGGCCGTGCTCAGCGTCGGCGCCGCCGCCTGGGTCCACGCGGTGGTGCCGAACGGCGTTCGGCCGGCGGCACTCTCCTTCGCGGCATGGAAGCAGGCGCTGTCGAACCCGCTGCTGATGGCCATCGTCGCCGTCACGTTTCTCTCGGGGGCGGGCCAGTTCACGCTGTTTTCTTACTTCACGCCGTACTTTCGCGACGTGCTCCAGGCCTCGACGACGGCGACGAGCCTGCTCCTCGTCTGGTTCGGCGTCTTCGGTCTGGTCGGCAACGTCGCCCTCACGCGACTGATCGACCGGACCGGCGCGCACGCCGCCGCCACCGCCCTGATCGGCCTGATGGCGCTGTCGTTCGCCCTCTGGCCGCTGGCGGCGGCCGGCACGATCGGCACCGCGCTCGTCATCGTTCCGTGGGCGCTCGGCTGCTTCGCCTCGAACTCGGCGCAGCAGGCGCGGCTCAATGCGGCCGCACCGGCCCTGGCCTCGGCGCTGCTGGCGCTCAACACCTCGGCCATCTACCTCGGCCAGGCGGCAGGCGCGGCAAGCGGCGGCTGGCTGATCGCGCACAGCGGCTACGGTGTGCTCAGCCAAGTCGGGCTGGTCTGGCTGATCGCGGCGATCGCGACCAGCGCCTGGGCCGCGCTGGCCACCAGGGCGCGGGCAGCGTCATGACGGTGCTCCCTTCCGGCGACGCTGCAGCGGCGGATCCCGACCGCGAGCCGGCGACAGGCGCGGGCCCCGACGAGGGCCCCGGCCCGAGCCCCGGTGACGGCGCGGTCCGCGGGCCGGCGTCCAAACGCGAGCTTTTCTGGGTCTTCAACCGGCTGGCGCTTCAGGGCTTCGGCGGCGTCCTCGCCGTCGCCCAGCGCGATCTGGTCGAAAACAGGCGCTGGCTCACCCGCGAGCAGTTCGTCGAGATGCTGTCCCTGAGCCAGGTGCTGCCGGGCCCGAACGTCGTCAACCTGTCGCTGATGTTCGGCGACCGCTTCTTCGGCGTGCGCGGCGCCCTCTCGGCGCTGGCCGGCATGCTCGTCGTGCCCCTGGTGATCGTCCTCGCGCTCGCTGCCGCCTACGCCGAGTTCGCCCGCATCGCCATCGTCTCCGGGGCCTTGCGCGGCATGGGCGCGGTGGCGGCCGGGCTGGTCATCGCGACCGCGGTGAAGCTCATGGCGACGCTCGGCACGAACCGGCTCGGGGGGCCGCTCGCCGCCCTCTTCGTCGCCCTCACCTTCGTGACCATCGCCTGGCTGCGCTGGCCGCTCGTCGGCGTCATTCTCGGCCTCGGCACGGTGGCCGTCGCACTCGCCTGGAGGCGCCTAGAGTGACGACGCTGCTGCACTCGTCGCTCGGCGCCGCCGACCTGCTCGGCCTGTTCGGCCACTTCCTCATGCTGAGCCTGCTCGCCGTGGGCGGCGCCATCACCACGGCACCCGGCATGAACCGCTACGTCGTCCTCGAGCACCACTGGCTCACCGACGTCCAGTTCAGCGCCTCGGTCGCGATCGCCCAGTCGGCTCCCGGCCCGAACGTGCTCTTCGTCGCCGTGATCGGCTGGAACGTCGCCGGCCCGCTCGGCGCCCTGGCGACGATGAGCGGCACGCTGCTGCCCTCGACCGTGCTCACGCTCTACGCCAATCGCTGGGGCGCACGGCGGCGCGAGACCCGCGGCGTGCGCGCCTTCACGATCGGCCTGACACCGATCACCGTCGGCCTCCTGCTCGCGACCGGCTGGGTGCTGGCGCAGCCCTACGTCGTCGCGGGGGCCCACCAGGTCGAGGCGATCGCCGTCGTCGCGCTCAGTGCCCTGGTGCTCCTGAAGACGCGGATCAGCCCGATGTGGCTGGTCGGCGCTGGCGCGGTGGTCGGCGGGCTCGGCTGGGTCTGACCGACCCTGCAGGGAAGCCACGCCCGGCAGCAAAAAGGGCCCCGCAGGGCCCTCGATCGGCGAGCTCGTCGGCCGCTCAGGCGCGGCGGCGCCGCCGCGCCACGAAGCCGAGGCCGCCGAGACCGGCCAGCATCAGCGCGTACGTCTCGGGCTCGGGCACCGGGTTGGCGACGCCGGCGATGCCGACGTCGAAGCCGTACCAGTTCTCGTAGACCGGATTCGTCCACGAGATGCTGGTGTAGGTGCCGAGGAATTGCACGGTGCCGTTGCCTTCCGAGCCGAAGACCGTGTTGCCGACGACGGTGATCGCCGGGCCGCCGTACTCGGCGCTCGGGCCGCCGCTGACGAAGACCGGGGTCGCGTTCGTGAAGGCGAACTGCGCATTGATGCCGCCCTGGCCCAGGCTCCAGATCGCCATCACCGGGTCGACGACCGCCGAGGCGAAGGTGACGGTGTTGAGCGCCGTGGAGCCGCCGACCAGCTGCAGGATGTTGTTCGACGGCAGCGGCGCGTTGTCGACGATGGTGCCGTCGGCGAAGGTGCTGCCGGGCGTGTACGACGGGTAGCCGGCAACGAGATTCACCGGCGGGCCCGCGAAGGTGACGGCGATCGGGCCACCCGAGGTGCTGATCGAGCCCGCGGTAGACGACGTCCAGGTGTTCCAGTCGATCGGGGCAGCCAGCGCCGAGGTGGTCAGCGCGGTCAGCGCGGCGAAGGCAAGCAAACGAATCTTCATCTGGATCTCCTGGACAAGCCACCAGTCTACGTTACCGGTCGCGGCCTTCGACTCCCGGGATCCGGGGGTGTGCCGGCCTCGGGACGCGCCGGATGTCACGCTGCGGGTCGACCGGCACGGCATCAGCGGCGCTGGCGCATCGCCTCGTACAGGCAGATGCCGGCCGCGACCGAGACGTTGAGGCTCTCGACGGCACCGTGCATCGGCAGGTGCGCCAGCTCGTCGCAGGTCTTCGCGGTGAGCTGGCGCAGGCCACGGTCCTCGGCACCGAGCACGAAGGCGACCGGTCCGCGCAGGTCGATGTCGTAGATCGATCGCGGCGCATCCTCGGTCGTGCCGACGATGCGGATGTCGCGCTCCTTCAGCTCGTTGAGCGTGCGGGCGAGGTTGGTGACCATGAAGTACGGCACCGTCTCGGCGGCGCCGCTGGCCACCTTGGCCACCGTCGCGTTGAGGCCGACCGCATGGTCCTTGGGCGCCACCACGGCACTGGCGCCGGCGCCGTCGGCCACGCGCAGGCAGGCGCCCAGGTTGTGCGGGTCGGTGACGCCGTCGAGGACGAGGAGAAGCGGTGTGCCGGCGACGGCGTCGAGGGTGTCGTCGAGCGAATGGCTCTGCGGCAGCGGCTCGACGCGGGCGACCACGCCCTGATGGCGCGACGTCGCTGCCAGCGCCTGCAGCCGGCCGTCGTCGCTCTCGACGATGCGCGTGCCGGCGGCAGTGGCGCGCTCGACGACCTGGCGCATGCGGGCGTCGCGCCTGCTCGCGTCGACGTGGAGCTCGAGCACGCTCTTCGGCGCGACGCGCAGGCGAACGCCGACCGCATGGAAACCGAAGAGCACCTGGCGCGCCATCGCCCGATCGTAGCCGGCGCCCGTCTCAGGACGGCCGACCGAGCAGGAGACTCACCGCCGTCAGCAGGCCGATCAGCACCGGCTGATGCAGCATGTAGAAGCTGAGGCTCCAGCGCCCGAGCACCGCGAGCGGCGACAGCCCACGCGGCAGCCGGCCGGCCAGCACGACGCGACGCTGGCGCAGCAGGGCATCGGCCGCAGCCGCGCCCCACCACATCACGCCGAGCCAGGGCAGCAAGGGCACGTAGTCCTCGGTCACCGGCAGGTGGGTGACGAGGCCGACCCAGTTGGTCCATCGCGAGTCGAAGAATGGATCCTGCAGCAGGTGCGGCAGGGCGATCGCGACCAGGCCGAGCGGCCAGCGCCAGGCGCCCCACGACGCGGTGAAGCGGACGACGACCAGCATCACCGCGATGCCGTGAAGGACGCCGAAGCTGATGTAGCTCTTCGGAAACATCCACCACGAGCCCGCGGTGACGAGCAGGGCGCAGCCGGCGACCTGGGCCCAGCGCCGCCAGAACCTGGCCGCCGGCTGGCCCTGCGCGGTCGCCACCGCCTGCCCGGCACCGGCACAGAGAAGGAACAGGGTCACGATGCAGGCGCGCTGCACCGTCCAGAAGGGATCGCGGTAGAAATCCTGGCGGATGAAGCGCAGGTGGGTG
>JBBRFB010000110.1:0-11470 GCA_038225015.1 Burkholderiales bacterium | reverse complement strand
TCAGGCGGACGATCCAGGCGCGCCGGTCGGCCGGGCTCGCCTCGCGGCTGACGAGCCCGTCGCGCGCGAGCTCGTCGGTGAGGCCGGTGACGTTGCCGCCGGTCACCATCAGGAGGCGCGACAGCTCGTTCATCTTCATGCCGCCCCGGGCGCGGTCGAGCTGCGCCAGGTAGTCGAAGCGGGCGAGCGAGATGCCGAAGCGCTCGCGCAGGCGGCGCCGCACCTCGGTCTCGATCTGCGTCGTGCTGGCGAGCAGGCGCAGCCACAGCCTCAGCACGGCGTGGTCGCCGCGGCCGGCGCGCGCTTCGTGGCCGAGGCCGTCGGCTTCGCGCAGGACGGCGTGCGAAGGGTCGTTTTTCATTCTGACTACACGCCCAGCGCGCGGTCGGCCAGCTCGAGCGGCGACGCGCCCGCGGCTTGTGCGGCCATCGCCTTCTCGCGCTCGAGGTTGCGCTCGAGCTGGACCTTGGCGGCGCGGTACTGCTTCGGCCAGGCGACGTCGGTGTAGCCGATCTTGGCCGTCTCGAGCAGCGTCCACGCCGGGTTGGCGAGGTGCGGCCGTGCGACCGCGCACAAGTCGGCGCGGCCTGCGGCGATGATGCTGTTGACGTGGTCGGCTTCCGAGATCGCGCCGACGGCGATCGTCGGGATGCCGGCTTCGTTCCTGATGCGATCGGCGAACGGCGTCTGGTACATGCGCCCGTAGACCGGCTGCTGGCGCTTGCTGACCTGGCCCGACGAGCAGTCGATCATGTCGGCGCCGGCGGCCTTGAAGGCACGCGCGATCTCGACCGCGTCGTCGGGCGTGATGCCGCCTTCGACCCAGTCGTGCGCCGAGATCCGTACCGAGATCGGCAACTGCTTCGGCCAGACCTCGCGCACCGCGGCGAAGACCTCGAGCGGATAGCGCAGCCGGTTGGCGAGCGAGCCACCGTAATCGTCGGTGCGCTGGTTGGTGAGCGGCGAGATGAACGACGACAGCAGATAGCCGTGCGCGCAATGCAGCTCGAGCCAGTCGAAGCCGGCCTCGGCGGCGAGACGCGTCGAATGGACGAACTCGTCGCGGATCCCGTCCATGTCGGCGCGCGTCATTGCGTGCGACCAGTCGCTGACGCCGTCGAGATACTGCTGCGGCGAGGCCGAGAGCAACGGCCAGTTGCCGCTCTCGAGCGGCTGGTCCTCGCCCTCCCACGGCACGCGCGTCGATCCCTTCGCGCCCGAATGGCCGAGCTGCATGGCGATCTTGGCCGCGCTGTGGGCGTGGACGAAATCGACGATCCGCTTCCAGCCGTCGCGCTGTTCGGCGTTCCACAGGCCCGGGCAGCCGGGCGTGATGCGCGCCTCCGGCGAAGGGCACGTCATCTCGGCGACGACCAGCCCGGCGCCGCCCATCGCCCGCGCACCGAGGTGGACGAGATGGAAGTCGCCCGGCACGCCGTCCGTGCACGAGTACTGCGCCATCGGCGAGACGACGACGCGATTCGGCAGCGTCACGCCGCGCACGGTGAACGGCGTCAGCATCGGCGGAATCGAGTGCCGCATCGGCTCGCGCGCTACGCCGGCCTGGACGGCGATCCAGTCTTCGTAGTCCTCGACGTACTCGCGGTCGCGCAGGCGCAGGTTCTCGTGGCTGATCCGCTGGCTGCGCGTCAGCAGCGAATACGCGAACTGCTCGGGCGGCAGCGCGACGTAGCGGTCGACGTGCTCGAACCACTCGGTCGAGTTGCGCGCCGCGTTCTGGATCTTCAGCACCTCGACGCTGCGCAGCGACTCGTAGTGCAGCAGAGCGGCCGGCATGTCGTGCGGGTGAGCGCCGATCGAGCGCGCGAGCTCGATCGCGTCCTCGAGCGCGAGCTTGGTGCCCGAGCCGATCGAGAAATGCGCCGTGTGCGCGGCGTCGCCCATCAGGACCACGGGCGTGCCCGAGCCAGGCGCGTGGCCGCCGCGCTGGTCGAGCCAGTGCACCCAGCGCTCGCAAACGACGCGCGGGAACCTGATCCACTGTGTCGAGCCGCGCAAGTGGGCCGCGTTCGAGAGCAGCGGATGGCCGTGCAGCGCCTCGACGAAGAGCTTCTCGCAGAAGGCGATCGCCTCTTCCTTCTCCATCCGGTCGAGCCCGGCCCGCTTCCAGACCTCCTCCGGGGACTCGACGATGAAGGTCGAGTGGGTCGCGTCGAAGCGATAGGCGTGCGCCTGGAACCAGCCGTGCGGCGTTTCCTGGAAATCGAAGGTGAAGGCCTCGAACAGCCGCGTCGTGCCGAGCCAGACGAAGCGGTTGCGGCGCAGGTCGATGTCGGGCCGGGAGGTGTCGGCGTACTCGCCGCGGACGCGGCTGCTGAGGCCGTCGCTGGCGATGACCAGATCGGCGTCGGCGTAGTCGGCGGCCGACTTGACGTCGGTCTCGAACACCAGCTCGACGCCGACTTCCTCGCAGCGCGCCTGCAGGATGTTGAGCAGGCGCTTCCTGCCGATGCCGCAGAAGCCATGGCCGCCCGAGACGAACCTCGCGCCGCGGATGTTGACCTCGATGTCGTCCCAGTGGTTGAAGGCGTCGAGGATCTGCGCCGCGCTCTTGGCGTCGGCCGCCTGCAGGTTGCCGAGCGTCTGGTCGGAGAAGACGACGCCCCAGCCGAAGGTGTCGTAGGGCTTGTTGCGCTCGACGACCGTGACTTCGTTGCGCGGGTCGTGCGCCTTCATCAGCAGCGCGAAATAGAGCCCCGACGGGCCGCCGCCGATGCAGACGATCTTCACATCAGGCCTGAATAGTTGACTGGTAAAGCAAGTCTAGGCGGATCCACCCCGTTTGGCAAGCGGATTCCTGCGCTCAGTCCTCGACCAGGGCGAGGACGCGCAGCGGGCTGCCGCTGCCCTTCTCGATCTTGAGGGGCGGGCAGATCAGGAGCGCGCCGGTCGGCGGCAGCAGGTCGAGGTTGGCGAGGCATTGCAGGCCGTAGCGCCCCGCCCCGTGCATGTAGTAGTGGCACGGATACGGCGGGCGCAGATGGACGCCCTGGCCGGCGTCGGTGCCGATCGCTTCCGAGCCGAAGCCGAGCACGCCGCGCTCCTCGACCAGAAAACGCACCGCCTCGACCGAAGGCCCCGGCGTGTGCTGGCCGGTCTCGTCGAAGTTCTGGTACGCCTCGGGGTCGGTCCGCTTCGACCAGTCGGTGCGCATCAGGAACCACACGCCTTCCGGAATCCGGCCGTGCGCCGTCTCGAAGCGCTCGATGTCGGCGACCGTCAGCAGGTAGTCGGGGTCGCTTTTCGCCTCGGCCGAACAGTCGATCACGCACGCCGCCGCGACGAAGTGCTGCGCCGGGATCGTGTCGACCGAATTGTTGGCGAGGTCCTTGCCGGAGATCCAGTGGATCGGCGCGTCGAAGTGCGTGCCCGTGTGCTCGCCGCACGAGAAGTTGTTCCAGTACCAGCCCGGCCCGCGCGCGTCGTAGGCCGACACCTCCTCGATCCGGAACGGCCAGCACTGCCCCATCTCGGGCGGCAACGCGATCTGCGGAAAGTCGGGCGTCAGCGTCTGCGTCAGGTCGACGACGCGGATGCGTCGGCTGGCCAGGGCGGCGGCCAGCGCGGCGAGCAGCGACGGGGCGGCGGCAGGGGCCGCTTTCGCGGCGGCCCTCGGGCGCTTGGGAGCCGCTGTCGCGGCGCGGGCCTTGACGGAGGTCATGGGGCGGATCGTCGCACGCCGGCTGGCTTCACCGATGCGCCTGGACGTAGTCTTTCGGGTCCTTGTCGACCGGCCAGACGCCCTGGTAGTGCACCGCCTCGAAAGCCGCGAAGGCGACCGCGAGCTCGTGCCTCGTCGGGAGGTCGGCGTGACGCCGGAAGTCGGCGAGCCCCTCGCGCTCTTCCTCGCCCATGTGCTCGCTGTTCGCCTTGTTGGCGGCGGCGATCGCGGCGAACCAGCCGTCGCTCGCCACCTCGTGACCGGCGACCTTGGCGACGGCGTCGCGGATCTCGTTGTGGTCCTTGATCGCGTCCTCGGTCTCGGCGGCGGCACTGTCCTTGCCGCCGGCGCCCCGGCCCACCTTCAGCAGCGCCGGATAGAAGTGGCGCTCCTCGGCCTCGGCGTGCACCTCGAGGAAGGTCGACAGCCGCTGCCAGACGGCGCCGAGCGCCTGCGGTTCGGTCCGCTCGATCTGCTCGAGCACGGCGAACAGCCGGCGTTGCTCATGGTGGTCGTCGAGGATGAGCTGAGTGACGTCCAATGCCTAGCCCTCCTGGCCGACGCTGGCGCTGTCGAGCTCGCGCCGGGCGCGGAGTGCATCGGCATCGATCGTCGCAAGCGACTGCAGGAACGCCTCGGCTGCCGCCAGCTGGGCGAGCGACACGTACTCGTCGGCCTGGTGCGCCTGGGCGATGTGGCCGGGCCCGCACACCACCGTGGGAACGCCGGCACGCTGGAAGAGGCCCGCCTCGGTGCCGAAGGCCACCAGCGTCGTCGCTTCCGACGCGGCGAGTCGCTGCGCCAGCAGCACCGCGACGTCGTCGGCACGGGCCAGGAACGACGGCATGGCGCAGATCTCCTCGAAGCGGATGCCGGCCTCGGGCGCGACCGCGCGCATCGCCGGCTCGAGCGCCGCCGCGAAGGCCAGCACCTCGCCCTGCATCTCGAGCGCGTCGGTGCCGGGGAGGTTGCGGAACTCGTAGTGGAAGCGGCAGTCTTCGGGTACGACGTTGTCGGCAATGCCACCCTCGATGACGCCGACCGAGCCGGTCGTGTACGGCACGTCGAAGCCGTCGTAGCGCGCCGGGCCGTCGCGCCAGCGCTCGGCCATGTCGGTGAGCTTGCCGACGACGCGGGCGCCGACCTCGATCGCGTTCACCGACTGCGGCGTGAGCGACGAGTGCGCCGCCTTGCCACGGACACAGCAGCGCCAGCGGTACACGCCCTTGTGCGCCAGCGCCGGCACCATGCCGGTCGGCTCGCCGACGATGCAGGCGAGCGGCAATACGTTGCGCCCGCGCATGTCGGCGATCAGCCGGCGCGCGCCGAAACCGCCGGTCTCCTCGTCGTAGCTGAAAGCGAGGTGGACGGCGAACGGCAGCTCGGCGGCGAGCCATGCTGGCACCTGCGCCACCGCCAGGCCGATGAAGCCTTTCATGTCGGCGCTGCCGCGGCCGTAGAGGCGGCCTTCCTTCACCTCGGCACCGAGCGGGTCGAGTGTCCACGCCTGCCCGTCCCACGGCACCGTGTCGGTGTGGCCGGAGACGATCACGCCGGCGGGCTTGCCCTCGCCGATGGTGGCGAAGAGGTTCGCCTTCTTCCGCTCGTCGTCGAAGGTGAGCGTGGCGGACACGCCGTGCGTCGCCAGCTCGTCGCGGACGAAGTGGATGAGCTCGAGGTTCGATTCGCGGCTGACCGTGTTCATGCGCACCAGCGTGCGGGCCAGGTCGAGCGCGCGCGCGGAAGGGGTGGCGGGCATGTCCATCGGCGCAATATAGCGGCTGGGCTACGCTTGCAGGCTACTCGCGCCACGGCCTTCGCTCATGACCGACTCCATCACCCGCGCCGACATCGACGTCGCCCGGCAACGCATCGCCGGCGACGTGCGCCGCACACCGCTGCTTCGCCTGCCGGGCCGCCACCTCGGCATCGATGGCGTCGAGCTCTGGCTGAAGCTCGAGCACCTGCAGATCGGCGGCAGCTTCAAGGCCCGCGGCATGTTCAACCGCATGCGCGCCAATCCCGTGCCCGCGGCCGGCGTCGTCATCGCTTCGGGCGGCAACGCCGGCATCGCGGTGGCGGTGGCGGCCGAGGCCATGGGCGTGCGCGCCGAGGTGTTCCTGCCCGAGACCTCGAGTGCGGCCAAGCGGGCCCGGCTCGCCGAGCTCGGCGCCGTCGTCACCGTGACCGGCGCCGGCTACGCCGATGCCCTGGCGGCCAGCCTGGCACGCCAGGCCGAGACCGGGGCGCTGCTCATGCACGCCTACGACCAGCGCGAGATCGTGATCGGCGCCGGCACGCTGGCCGCCGAGGTGGAAGAAGAAGCCGGCGTGCCCGACCGCGTGCTGGTGAGCGTGGGCGGCGGCGGACTGATCGCCGGCATCGCGTCGTGGTTCGAGGGCCGCTCGCGGATCGAAGCGCTCGAGCCCGCGCTCGCGCCGACGCTGTACCGGGCGCGCGAGGCCGGCGAGCCGGTCGACGTGGAGGTGAGCGGGATCGCGGCGGATTCGCTCGGCGCCAGGCGGATCGGCGCCATCGCGTGGGAGGTGACGCAGCGGCACGTGAATGCAGCGCATCTGCTGCCCGACGCAGCGATCGTGGCGGCGCAATCGGCCCTCTGGGCGACGCTTCGCCTCGCCGTCGAGCCGGCGGCGGCGCTTCCCCTGGCCGCGCTGACCAGCGGCGCGGTCGTGCCGCGAAAAGGCGAGACGGTGCTGCTGGTGATCTGCGGCGCCAACGTGAGCCTGTCGTCGTTCGCCTGACCCCGAAGCGTCGTGAAGCCGAGGGTCCGTCGTGATCCATCGCCCGGAATTCTTCGACCTGCAGTGGCACGTGGCGACCCGCGCCGCGGCCCTGGCCGGCGTGCCGCTGGCCGACGCGCTGATGGACTACACGAATCTCTACGCGCGCTTCGGCCTCGGGCGCGACTTCGACCGGGCCGCGCCGCCATGGCTCGACTTCCTCGACGGCTTGCGCCGATCGGCGGCGCCGCGCGAGTGGGTCTACGCGTTCTACCGGTCGCGACTTCCCGACCCCGGCGCCCCCGGCACCGTCGCCAGCGTCGGCTGCTTTTCCTATGCGCGCCTGGGCGAGGGCCGCGTCCGGCTGCACTTCCACGACAGCGAGGCGGCGGCCGTGTCGCCGCTGGCGGCGCATCGACAGGCGGTGCGGCGCGACGAGCTTCGCCGGCTCGCGCGGCAGATCCGGCGCGACGAGGGCGAGGAGGCGCTCGTCATCGGCAGGTCGTGGCTCTACAACCTGCCGGCCTACCGGCGTCTCTTTCCGTCTTCCTACCTCGCCAGCGCGGCGGTGGCCGCGCCGCGATTCAACGGCATGCCGCTCTGGGGCCAGCTCATCGACCGACAGGGGTTCGTGCGGCCGGCCGCGGCCGACCTGCTGCGGCAGCGGCTCTCGTCGCTGACGAGCATCGACGGGCTGGCCTCGTGCTTCGCGTTCCGGGTACTCGACCTCGAGGGCGCCGCTTCGCTGTTCGACTGACCGCGCCGGACGCGCATCGCCCGTCCGCGCGGTTCCTTCCGTCGGCAGTTTGCGCTAGGGTGTCGCTTCCTTCACCACGCGGAGCCGGGTCATGGCGCAAAAGGCGGAAATCAAGGTCGACAAGGCGGTCGTCTTCGATCCGAAGCTCGAGGCGAACGTCAAGAAGGCGGCCAAGAGCGCGGGCGAGGCGGCGGCCACGGAGAAGTTCGAGGAGAAGTACGTCATCAAGCTGATCCCGACGCTCAAGCTCGACGAGAAGGCACGCGAGATCATCGCCACCTGCACCTGGCAGATCTACTCGGGCGGCGGCTCGACGCTGTTCGCGCGCCTCAAGCAGACGAAGGGCTCGACGGCGCGCGGCAGCGTCACGCCCGACAAGATCACGCAGGGCAACCTCGACGACACCGTCGGCGCCGTGGCCGACAAGGAAGTCAGCGCCATCATGAAGGCGCTGAAGACGATGAAGTAGTCGGCACTCTCGCGGGAGACCCGGACATGCTCGGAAGACTTGCGCTACTGGTCTTGGCGGCCTGCACCGCCGCGTGCACGACGACGCCGACGGTCTACGGCCCGGACGACCTCGAAGGCGACTTCCCAACCGGGAGGATCACGCCGCTCGCGACGGTGCTCAGCCGGGCGGGCGGCCAGCGCCTGCGCCTCGTCTTCGTCCACGGAGTGGGCGACCACTGCCGCGGCTATGCCCTGGATCCGGAGACCGGGTGGCTCTCCGACAAGGCGTCGGCGAAGATCGGCCTGACCGCCCCGCCCCGCACGGCGCCGGCCTACGAGAAGGTGGCGGCCTCGGTGTTCGTTCCCGGCAGCCAGAACGCGTTTTCGTGGCTGGAGGTCGGCACGCGACCGTTCTCGCTCAGGCTCGGCGCGGCGGCGCCCATCGACGTCGAGGCCGTCGAGATCACGTGGTCGCACACGACGCAATGGCTGAAGTCGAACACCCTCGGCTACGACTCACCGTCGGTGACACCGCGCGGAACGAACGACACCGTCCGCTGCGTGGACGCGGAGAACGAAAGGGCCGTTCCGCACACCAAGCGCCCGCCGCCCCGGCTGCCGCTCGACCGGCTCATCAAGGAGCAGGTATTCGACCGGAACCTGGCCGACGCCATCATCTACACCGGCCGGTACGGCGAGGTGATGGAGCGGGCATTCGCCGAAGGCCTGTGCCGGGCGCTCGTGAAGACGCCCGTCACCCAGGCGTGCGAATGGCAGGCCGTCGACCCCGTGGCGCAGGCACCGTGGCGCACCGTCTTCATCACGCACAGCCTGGGCAGCCGCATCGTCTACGACGGCCTGCTCGACCTCGCCGCGGCCGAATCGCCCGGACGCGCGAACCCGTTCCAGCAAAGCGAGTGGATGCAGTCGCGCACGCCCGTTCGGCAACTGATCGTCGACACGCCGGCGGTGCTGATGATGGCCAACCAGCTCGCGCTGCTGGGCCTGGCGAACGTGTCGCCCCTGGCGCGCGCCGACGAAAAGCCCCGGCCGCTGCTGATCGGGCCCGGCACGATGACGGCGCTGGCCGCCGTGCCCGCACCGCTGGCGCAGCAGATTGCGGCCGAGCGGCTGGCCGCCCGCGCCTGCCCGAACGCGATGGCCGCGTTCGCGCAGCTGCGGGCGCGGGCGCTGGTCGCCCGGAAAGGCCCCGCCGCGGCCGCTGCCGACGACACGCTGAAACTGCGCGTCATTGCTTTCAACGACACGAACGACCTGCTCACCTGGCACATCCCGAAGTGGTACGCGATCGGCGACACGGACTGCCTGGCCCCGCTGGCGCTCACCAACGTGTTCGTGCGCAACGCCACCCCGTGGCTCATCGCCGAATCGCCGCTGCCGGCGCACAACGGCTACTTCCGCAACAACGACGTCTGGCAGGCGATTGTCTGCGGTGCGGAAGAGGGTAGGCTGCTCGAGTGCGAGCGGTAGTGCGGTCGGTCAGCGCGCGAAGGAGACGGCCGATGACCGGGCAGGGTCGGGCTCGCTGGGCTTCGCCGTGGTCGTCTCGACGCGTGTGAGCTGCGCGAGATGGCACGCGATCGAGATGATGACGTGATCTACCTAACGCAGGGGCGGGTTGCCGCACCCGCCCTGCAGCCGTGGCGCGCTTCGTCGTCGAATTCACCTGATGTGGTGTCTGGCTTGCGCTGATAGATCGAATTCGATTCAACCCGACTACCTGCAGAGGGCCGCCGAATGACCGCGATGCCACTCACGCCGTATGTCGAAGATCAGATATGGCTTTGCGCCTATCCCATGCGATTGGCGGGTACGCGGTTCGAGGCACGAATGACGGTGATCCGCCTTGCCTCTGGCGAACTGATGCTGCACTCGCCCTGCAACATCACGGCAGCGATGGGCAAGGAGATCTCGGCGCTCGGTCCTGTCGGCCATATCGTCGCCCCCGGAAATTTCCACCACATGTACGCAGCCACCGCTCAAGCCGCGTTTCCAGCGGCGAAGACATGGATTTGCCCTGGAATCGAGCGCAGGCGCCCCGGCCTGAAATACGACGGCGTCCTGGGCGACGTCGCGCCTGCGGAATGGGCCGCAGAGATGGACCAGGCGCTCGTGCAAGGCACTCGCATCATGCGCGAGGTCGCGATGTTTCACGTTGCCAGCCGCACGTTGATCCTTGTCGACCTCATCGAGAATTTCACCGACCTCACGTTGCATACAGGAGGGGCCCTGAAATTCCTGTTCAAGTACGTATTCCGCATGTGGAACAACCCCCGACCCGCGCCGGAATACCGGATGGGCTGGAGCGACCGGAAGGCAGCTGCAGCATCCCTTCGACGCATCCTGGCGTGGGACTTTCACCGCATCGTGCTGTCGCATGGCGATTTGATCGAGCGAGACGCCCACGAGGTCGCAACCAAGGCTTGGTTGGGAATACTCGAAGGGTGATGGCCGGGGCTACGGCAGCCGCACGGTTACCGACCCTTATCTCTGTTTCCGCCGAACTCGACCGCGCGATCCACAGAACAGCGGAGAGTTCCGGTGGGCATTGTTGCGCGCTGGCCCAACGCTATCGGTTTCCGGTCGTGGCGAAGGCAGTTCCTGGTCGAAACCGAGCCTTCCAGGGATGTGCCAGCAGTTGCCGTCCGGACTTTGCGGACCGGGCGCAATGACGGCTTCCTGGCGCGGCGGCGAACGCACAGTCCCTGGCCATGACCTGCCGCTCGACGTCGCGATCGCAAGGTCGGCACAGGCCGCGAGCAGCCGATGCACGCTGACGGTGAACGTCGAGAGTCCTGCGCTCATCGTTCGTGCAACACGCCCTGCTGACTCGTCAATCCGGTCCGCGTTCTTCCACCTGGCGGCGGAAGTGGCGGTCTGTGCGTCAGTGTTTGGCTCGAGGCCGGTGAGCTTCACCCCCCCGCCGCCAACTCCCTTTCCAGCACCTTCGGGTTCTCGCGCCAGCGCTCGACCCACTCCTCGGCGACGTCGCCGGGGTACACGTCCTCGATGCCTTCCTTCAGCGCCTTGACGATGGCGCTCGCCAGCGCCGCCGGCGCCACCTTCGGCGGCGGCAGGTTCTGGTTCCACTCGTCGTCGATCGGCCCCGGGAACACGTTGACGACGCGGATGCCGCTCGGCCGCATCTCGGCGCGCAGGCACTGCGCCAGTGAGTGGGCCGCCGCCTTCGACGCCGAGAAGGTGCCGTGCGGCGGGTAGTTGGAGAGCGCGTACACCGAGAGCAGGTTGACCCAGGCGGCGGCGTGCGTCGTGCCATCGGCCGAGCGGCCCTTCAGCGCCGGGCCGAATTCCTGCGCCAGGCGCAGAAGGCCGAAGTAGTTGATGTCCATCTCGGCGCGGGCCGCGTCGGTGCCGTGCCGCGCCGCGATGCCGAAGGCGCGGTGCACCTCGGCGTTGTTGACGACGATGTCGACCTTGCCGCCGATTTCGCCGGCGAGCTCGGCCACCGAGCGGCCGTTCGTGAGGTCGAGCGGAACCAGGGCCACCTGCGGCAGGCCGGTGATCTCGTCGAGGCCGCCGAACTGTTTCCACGGCTCGGCGTGGCCGACCCAGACGATCTCGGCGCCAGCTTTCACGAGCGCCTTGACGATCGCCTGGCCGACCTCGGTCTTGCCGTCCGTGACGAGGATCTTCCGGAACTTGGGGTCGCTGGTCATCTCGCGCAGCATCTTGTCGTCGGCCATGTGTTCGCTCTCCTCGGCAGGGAATCCGATCAGCACCGCGGCGCCGCCGCAGTGGAGAAGAGGAGTGCGCGTGCATGTCGGCGCGCGACCGCCGTACGGCGACGGCGAAGCGACG
>JBBRFB010000109.1:0-11542 GCA_038225015.1 Burkholderiales bacterium | reverse complement strand
GACGTGCTGATCTTCGACGAGCCGACTGTCGGCGTCGACCCGCAGAGCCGCAACGCCATCTTCGACAACCTCGAGGAGCTGCGCAGCCGCGGCAAGGCGCTCCTCTACACGACGCACTACATGGAAGAGGCCGAGCGGCTGTGCGACCGGATCGTGATCGTCGACCACGGCAAAGTGGTGGCGAGCGACACGCTGGCCGGCATCGAGCGCATGCTGCCGACGACCCAGTCGCTCGAGATCGAGGTCGACGGCGCGGGCGACCTCGACGTCGCCGCGCTCGCCCGCCTGCCCGGCATCGAGCTGCCAACGCAAGACGGCTCGACGCTGCGCGCCCACGTCGCCGAGCTGGCGCGCGACGCGCCGGCCCTCCTCGCCGCCATCGCTGCCAGCGGCCGGCGCGTGACCCGCATCGCCTCGACGCGCGCCGGGCTCGAGGACGTCTTCCTCTCGCTCACCGGCCGCCAACTTCGGGACTGACCATGACCACCTCGACCACGCTGACGGCGCTGCGCGCGCTCATTCGCAAAGACCTCGTCCTCTACTTCTCGAACCGGCGGGCGCTGGTGATGTCGATCGTGGCGCCTATCGTCATCGCCGCGTTCTTCGGCTCGGTGTTCGGCTCCGGCAGCGACAAGCCGACCCAGGTGCCGATCGCCTTCGTCGACAACGATGGGAGCGCCCTCTCGCACGCCGTCGCGGCGTCGATGAAGGGCGACGCGACCTTCGACGTGCGCGAGCTCGCCGAGCCGGCCGCCATCGCGGCGGCGCAACGGGGATCGGTGCGTGCCGCCATCGTGCTGCCGGCCGGCTTCGGCGAGAAGCTGCCGCGGGCGCTGCTGGGCAGCGGCGACAAGCCCGCCATCGCCGTCCACTACGACCCGTCGCAGTCGACCGCCCTGCCGCTGGTGAACGGGCTGCTCAGCCAGCACGTCATGAAAGCGCTCGGCGACAGCCTGGGTAGCCCCGCCGGGCCGGGTGGCGCCGCGAGACCGGCTTTCAGCATGCCCTACGCGACGAAGACCCTGCCCACCACCTCGGGCGCGGGCCGGCCCTACAACGGCTACGCCCACGCGTTCGCCGGCATGGGCGTGCAGTTCATCCTCTTCATGGGCATCGAGGTCGGCGTCGGCGTGCTGCTGGCACGCCGCCTCGGCCTGTGGAAGCGGCTGCGCGCCGCGCCGCTCAGCCGCACGGTGCTGCTCGGCAGCCACATCCTGAGCGGCGCACTCACCGCGCTGATCCTGCTCGTGATCATCTACGCGGCGGCGATCGGCTTCTTCCACGTCCGCATCGACGGCAGCGTGCCGGGCTTCATCGGCATCGCAGTCGCCTTCGCCCTCCTCACCTCGAGCTTCGGCCTGCTGATCGCGGCGATCGGCAAGACGCCCGAGGCGACCCGTGGCCTGGCGATCTTCGCCACGCTCGTGATGGTGATGCTCGGCGGTGCCTGGGTGCCGTCGTTCGTCTTTCCGCAATGGCTGCAGACCGTCTCGCTCGTCGTGCCGACGCGCTGGGCCGTGGACGGCCTCGATGCCATGACCTGGCGCGGCCTCGGCGTCGAGGCCGCCATCGCGCCGATCATCGCACTGCTCGGCTTCAGCGTGCTGTTCGCCGCCATCGCGATCGGGCGCTTCGACTGGGAAGAGCCGCGCGGCTGAGCTGCGCCGGACGCGTTGCGAGCGCCCGCGTCTTGCGCCGGCGTGAATCGACTACGGGAAAAAGATTGTTGACAATAGGCATTAAAAACCCAGAATCCGCGGCGTGAGCCACGCCCCCGCCAACATCGCCATCCTGCAGAACCACTCGCTCACCATGCTCGTGCAGCGCGAGCTGGAGCGAATGGTCCTCGCCGGCGAGCTGGCGGCCGGCGAGAAGCTGAACGAGCTCGCCCTGGCCGATCGCCTGGGAGTTTCCAGAGGCCCGGTCCGCGAGGCGCTGCGGGCGCTGGCGGAGACCGGGCTGGTCCGCCTCGAGAAGAACCGCGGCGTGTTCGTGCGCGAGATCTCGGTGACTGAGGCCGACGAGATCTACGAGGTACGCGCCACGCTCGACCAGATGGCGGGCAGGAAGCTGGCGCTGACGATTCGGCCCGAGCAGCTGGCCGAGCTTCGCGCCGTGGTCTCGCGCATGCAGGACGCCGCGATCCACGACGACCGCGAGGGCTACCACCTGGCCAACCTGCGTTTTCACGACGCCCTGGTCGAGTTCGCAGGCAACGCCAAGCTGCTGCAGATGTACCGCCGGCTGGTCAACGAGCTGAGCCTGTTTCGCCGGCACACGCTGGCCGAGCCGCGGCGGTTGCGCAAGTCGACGATCGAGCACCAGAAGATCCTCTCCCTGATCGCCGACGGCGACGGCACGGGCGCGGGCGACAAGCTGTACGAGCATGCGATGGCCAGCCGGGCGCGCATGCACACCTTCGCGGCCACGGGCACAGCGCCGGCACCGGCGCGGCGGGCGAGCAACGAGTAGACGGTTCCGCACAAGGAGAGCGACCGGCCTCGGGCCGAGCCGCCGAACCCGGCCCACGCGATGAAGACGCCGCCCTGTCACATCGCATCGGCACAGTAGTCCAGCCATTTCACGAACGGAGACAACCATGCAAGAGACCTCGCTTCAACGGCCGCAGCGTTCGGCACCCCTCTGGTCGCGCGCCGCCGGCGCCCTGCTCGCCGCCGGCGTGCTGCTGCTGGCGCCTGCCCTGGCCCAGGCCCAGGCCTGCGAGAACCCGAAGGTGCTGCGCTTCTCGATCATTCCGACGCAGGAGTCGGTGCGCGAGCTCACTCTCTACAAGCCGGTGCTCGACATCCTGTCCAAGAACACCGGCAAGAAGATCGAGTTCTACATGCCGACGTCGTATTCGTCGGTGGTCGAGGCGCTGCTCGGCAAGTGGGTCGACATCGCCGTGCTCGGGCCCGAGTCGTACGTCATCGCGAAAAACCAGGGCGCCGTCATCGACGTCTTTGCGACCTATTCGAAGAAGAAGGACGGCCTGCAGGAAGCCGGCCCCGGCTACAAGTCGATGCTCATCACGAAGAAGGGCTCCAAGTTCACGACCGTCGAGTCGACGAAGGGCTCGGTGATGCTGCTGGTCGATCCGGCAAGCACCTCCGGCGGCCTCATTCCAGAGTCGCAGTTCGGCGCCAAGGTCGTCAAGATGCCGGTCAAGCAGTACTTCAGCCGCGTCGCCTTCTCGGGCGGTCATGACCTCTCGACGATCGCCGTCTTCGACGGCAAGGCCGATGCCGCCTTCGTCGCGTCGCACCGCTTCATGAACGCGGTGACGTCGAGCAAGGGCAAGATGAAGACCGACGACTTCAACATCCTCTGGAGCTCGACGCTGCTGCCGCAGGACCCGTTCGTGTACCGCTCGACGCTGTGCCCGGAGCTGAAGGCCCAGATCGCGCAGACGTTCCTGACGCTCGACCAGAACGCGGACGGCAAGAAGTACCTGGACAACGTCGAGTCGGAGAAATTCGTCGGGATGAAGGATTCCGACTACGACGTCATCCGCGAAGCCGGCATCAAGTAGGCCCGTCGCCCGTCGTCCGTCGTCCGCCGCTCGAACCGAGATCGAGGAAGCCTATGCCCGCCGTCCTGGAAGTGAAGGGGCTTCGCGCCGGCTATGCCGACCGCGAGATTCTCAAGGGGGTGAGCTTCACGCTCGGGCCCGATGACTTCTTCGCCGTCATCGGCCCGAGCGGCGCCGGCAAGTCGACGCTGATCCGCTGCGTCAACCGCCTGGTGGAGCCCAAGGGCGGCGAGGTGCTCTTCAACGGCGTCGACCTGCTCAAGCTCTCCTACCCGGAGATGCGGATGCAGCGCCGCAACATCGGCATGATCTTCCAGGAGTTCAACCTGATCGAGCGGCTCTCGGTCATGGACAACGTGCTGACGGGCCGCCTCGGCTACACCGGCACGCTGCGCAGCGTCCTGCGCATGTACACGAAAGACGACATCGCCCAGGCGCTGCGCCTGCTCGACCGTGTGGGCCTGAGCGATCACGTCGACAAGCGCGCCGACCGCCTTTCGGGCGGGCAACGCCAGCGCGTCGGCATCGCCCGCGCCCTGATCCAGAACCCGAAGCTGCTGCTGGTCGACGAGCCGACCTCGAGCCTCGACCCGAAGATCTCGCGCGAAGTGATGACGCTCATCCGCGAGATCGCCCGCGAGTTCCACATCCCCGTGCTCTGCAACATCCACGACGTCGACCTGGCGTGCGACTTCTGCACCCGCGTGATCGGCCTGCAGGACGGCCTGAAGAAGTTCGAGGGCACGCCCGCCGAGCTCGACAAGGCGGCGCTGCAGGACATCTACGCGATGGAGGTGCTGTGAACGCCGCCGCCATCGAGCTGCGCGTCGAGAGCATCGCGGCACGCCGGCAGCGTACGCGCCGGATCCGTTACCTCTCGTACACCGTGATCCTGATCGCCGTGGCCTGGAGCATCCAGGTCATCGTCGTCAAGGACACCGACTGGAGCCGCATCAGCCTCGCTTCGCTGCTGGAGACCGCACGACGTTTCGTCGAGCTGGACGCGGCCGTGATCCCGGACCTCTGGAAGCCGGCGCTGGAAACGGTCGTGATGGCGACGCTGGCCACCCTGGTCGGCCTCCTGATGTCGATACCGGTGGCGTGGCTCGGCGCCGCCAACATCACGCCGTTCGGCAAGAGCTCGTACGTGTTCGGCCGCTTCCTGATGACGATGTCGCGCTCGGTGCACGAGATCGTCTGGGGCCTGATCTTCGTCTCGGCGGTCGGCCTCGGTGCACTCGCCGGCGTGCTGGCGATGGCGGTTCGCTCGATCGGCTTCATCTCGAAGACGATCGCCGAGGCCATCGAGGACGTCGACCCGAAGCCGCTCGAGGCGATCCGCGCCGCGGGCGGCACCCGGTTCCAGATCCTGTGGTTCGCGATCCTGCCGCAGATCATCCCGGTGTTCGTCGGCAACATCATCTTCGAGTGGGACATCAACATCCGCCGCTCGACCATCATGGGCCTGGTCGGCGCCGGCGGCCTCGGCCTTCTCCTCTTCAGGCAGATGGCGATGTCGAACTACGGCGGGATCGCCGTTGTCGTTCTCGCGGTGCTCGCGCTCATCGTCCTCGGCGAAGTCATCTCGCACTATGCGCGCCGAGCCGTCATCTGAGCTGGGCCTGCGTGGGCGAGCGGGCCACGCGGCGATGCCGGCGTCGCCGGCCGGGGCCTTGCAGGCGGAGCTCGGCGCTGTCGGGCCGGGGCTGCGCGCTGCCAATTCGACGCCGGCGACCTGGCGCCGCTTCCGCTATCCGCAAAGCCTCTACAAGTACGCCTTCCTCCTCGCCTCGCTGGCCTTTCTCGCCTTCTCGGTCGACTACCTCGACATCGACCTCGAGCGGCTGCCCGGCCTGCTCGGGCGCATGACCGAGACGCTGGGGCGCCGCTACTTTCCGCCGAACCTCGGCCACATCCTGAACGCCGACTACTGGCACACGGTGGTCGAGACGCTGCAGATGACCTACTTCGCCACCGTGCTCGGGCTCGCCGCCGCGGTGCCGCTCGCCTGGTTCGCCGCCCACAACATCACGCCCAGCCGGCGCTTCCTCTACAAGCCGGCGCGCCTCGTCATCATGGCGTGCCGCTCGGTGCACGAGATGATCTGGACCATCCTGCTGGTGATGGTGCTCGGCTTCGGCATGCTGCCCGGCGCGCTGGCGCTGACGCTCTTCTGCATCGGCTTCGCCGGAAAGCTGTTCTCCGAAGCCATTGAGGCGATCCGGCCGGGGCAGGTCGAGGCGATCCGCTCGGCCGGCGCCAACCAGATGCAGGTCTTTGCCTACGCCGTTCTGCCTCAGGTGCGCGTCGCCTGGACGGGGATTTCGATCTACACCTGGGACGTCGTCTTCCGCGCCGCCACCGTGGTCGGCTTCTTCGGCGCCGGCGGCATGGGCTGGTACCTGCGCGAGAGCGTGCAGCGTGTCGCCTCGCACGACGTCGCCGCGATCCTCCTGAGCATCATCGTCGTCGTGCTGCTGTCGGAGCTGTTCTCGGCCTGGCTGCGCACGCACATCGCCAAGGCCGTCGCCTGACGGCCGCCCGACCACACAAGGAACACTGAATGAACACCCGTCCCGGCCGCTCGGTCACCGCCAACGGGCGCAGCTACCGATGGATGGACCGCCCCCTCGTCGTCGTCTGCGTCGACGGCTGCGAGGCAGACTACATCAACCAGGCGATCCAGTCGGGCGCGGCGCCGTACCTGGCGGCAATGTGCAAGAAGGGCGCGTCGCTGCTCGGCGAATGCGTGGTGCCGAGCTTCACCAACCCGAACAACATCTCGATCGTCACCGGCGTGCCGCCCGCCGTGCACGGCATCTGCGGCAACTACTTCTACGACCGCGAGGCCGACGAGGAAGTGATGATGAACGACGCGAAGTATCTTCGCGCCGAGACGCTGCTCGCCGGTTTCGCCAGCGCCGGCGCGAAGATCGTCGTCATCACGGCCAAGGACAAGCTGCGCACGTTGCTCGGCAAGGGCATGAAGGCAGTCTGCTTCTCGGCCGAGAAGGCCGACCAGCTGACGCCCGAGGGCAATGGCATCACCGGCGTGCTCGAGCTCGTCGGCAAGCCGCTGCCCAAGGTCTACAGCGCCGACCTATCTGAATTCGTGTTCGCCGCGGGTGTGAAGATCATGGCCCGCGACCGGCCCGACGTGATGTACCTCTCGACCACCGACTACGTGCAGCACAAGCACGCGCCGGGCACCCCGGCAGCGAACGCCTTCTACGGGATGATGAGCGGCTACCTCGAGCAGCTCGACGCCATGGGCGTGACGATCGCGCTCACCGCCGACCATGGCATGAACGCCAAGACCGACGCCGCCGGCGAGCCACAGATCATCTTCCTGCAGGATTGGTACGACGCCCGGATCGGCGCCGGCGTCGCACGCGTCATCCTGCCGGTGACCGACCCGTACGTCGCCCACCACGGCTCGCTCGGCTCGTTCGCCACCGCCTACCTGCCGCCGGGCGCCGACCTCGCCGGGCTGGCGGCGAAGCTGCGCAAGGTGCGCGGCGTCGAGCTCGTGCTCACGCGCGCCGAGGCGGCGGCGAAATTCGAGCTGCCGCCGGACCGGATCGGCGACGTCGTCGTCGTCTCCGAGCGTCTGTTCGTCATCGGCACCAGCCCGTCGCGGCACGATCTCTCGGGTCTCGACGCGCCGCTGCGCTCGCACGGCGGCGCCTCCGAGCAGCTGGTACCGCTGCTTTTCAACCGGCCCCTGGTCGACGTCGACCCGGAGCGGCGCCTGCGCAACTTCGACATCTTCGATCTCGCGCTCAACCACGCTTCATGACCGGCCCGCACCAGGAGCACGCCATGGCGCGTTGGCAGTACCACAACCCGGTGGCCGTCCACTTCGGCGCCGGCGTCCTCGACACCTTGCCGGCCCTCCTGCGCGGCAGGAAGGCGAGCATCGTCACCTTTCCCGAAGCCCAGGGCTTCGGCCTCCTGCCACGCCTGCGCAGCCTGATCGGCGAGTCGCTAGTCGGCGTCATCGATCTGACGCAACCCAACCCCGACGTCGACGGGCTCGACGCCCTCTACCGCGTCTTCTGGCGCGAGCAGGCCGACAGCGACGTCATCGTCGCCGTTGGCGGCGGCAGCGCCCTCGACACCGCCAAGGCGCTGATGGTCGGCACCGAAAGCGGCGAGTTCGATGCGCTGGTCGCGCTGCTGGCGTCCGGCAAGCCATTCAGGCCGCACCGCGTCAAGACGCTGATCGCGGTGCCCACCACCTCGGGAACCGGCAGCGAGGTGACCGGCTGGGCGACGGTGTGGCATCGCGCCGTCGGCAAGAAGTATTCGCTTCACCTCCCCGAGACCTGGCCCGAGGCGGCGCTCGTCGACCCCGAGCTGACGCTCTCGTTGCCCGCCGGGCCGACGCTCTCGGCCGGCCTCGACGCGCTCTCGCACGCGCTCGAGTCGATCTGGAACGTCAACGCCAATCCGGTCTCGGATCAGCACGCGGTCGCGGCGGCCCGGCTCGTCCTGGCGACGCTGCCGGCGCTGATGAAGGACCTGGGTGACGTCGAGCTGCGACGGCGCATGGCGCTGGCGGCGCTCACCGCCGGCCTGGCGTTCTCGAACACGCGCACGGCGCTGGCCCACTCGATTTCCTACGACATGACCATCCACCACGGCCTGCCGCACGGCATCGCCTGCTCGTTCACTCTGGCGATGGTGCTCAGGCGGGCGATCGGCGCCAGCGCAGAACGCGACGCGGTGCTCGCCCGCGTCTTCGACGTCGCGCTGGCCCAGGCGCCCGACGTCCTGCGCGACTTTCTCGAAGGCCTCGGCGTCAGCACGCGTTTCGAAAGCTACGGCGTGTCGCAAGCGGAATCGGCGCGCATGATCACGGACGCGCTGGACGGCGTGCGAGGCAGGAATTTCATCGGCGTCGCGAACGCCGCAGCGACCATGGGAGCACATGCATGAATGCCAGGGACTTGCGCCGCGAGGCAATGCGGATCGGCGGGGAGCTCGTCCACCGCGACCGCGTCATCGAGGTCTTCAACCCCTATACCGAGCAGCTGATAGGCACTGTGCCGAAGGCGACGATGGACGACGTCAAGCGCGCCTTCGCCATCGCCAAGGGATTCCGGTCGAAGCTGACGCGCTTCGACCGCGCCGCGGTACTGAACAAGGCAGCCGCCATCGTTCGCGCCCGCACCACCGAGCTCTCCGACCTCATCACCGCGGAGAGCGGCCTCTGCAAGAAGGACTCGCTCTACGAGATCGGGCGGGTCAGCGACGTGCTCCTGTTCGGCGCGACCGAGTGCCTGAAGGACGACGGCCAGATCTTCTCCTGCGACCTCACGCCGCACGGCAAGAAGCGGCGCGTCTACACCCAGCGCGACCCGCTGCTCGGCGCCATCTCCGCGATCACGCCGTTCAACCACCCGATGAACCAGGTCGCGCACAAGGTCGTGCCGTCCATCGTCACCAACAACCGGATGGTCCTCAAGCCGTCCGAGAAGGTGCCGTTCTCGGCCATCGTTCTGGCCGACATCCTCTACGAGGCCGGCCTGCCGGTCGAGATGGTCCAGGTCGTCACCGGCGACCCGAAGGAGATCGCCGACGAGCTCATCACCAACGAGAACGTCGACCTCGTCACCTTCACCGGCGGCGTCGCGATCGGCAAGTACATCGCCTCGAAGGCCGGCTACCGCCGCATGGTGCTCGAGCTGGGCGGCAACGACCCGATCATCGTCATGGAGGACGCCGACCTGGAAGAGGCGGCGACGCTGGCGGCGGCCGGCTCGTACAAGAACTCCGGCCAGCGCTGCACCGCCGTCAAGCGCATGCTCGTTCAGGCGTCGGTCGCCGACCGCTTCGCCGAGCTCCTGGTGGCGAAGACGAAGGCCTGGTCGTACGGCGATCCGATGGACGGCAAGGTCGAGATGGGCACGGTGATCGACGATGCCGCCGCGCGCTACTGCGAAGACCGGGTGAACGAAGCCGTCTCGAAGGGCGCGAAGGTGCTCGTCGGCAACCTGCGGCGCGGCGCACTCTATTCGCCGACCGTGGTCGACCACGTCACGCAGGACATGCCGCTGGTGCTGCAGGAAACGTTCGGCCCGGTGTCGCCGGTGATCCGCTTCGACACCATCGACGACGCCATCCGTCTCTCCAACTCGACCGCCTTCGGCCTGTCGTCGGCGGTCTGCACGAACCGCCTCGACTGGATCGCGCGCTTCGTGTCCGAGCTCGAGGTCGGCTCGGTCAACATCCGTGAAGTGCCGGGCTACCGGCTCGAGCTGACACCCTTCGGCGGCATCAAGGATTCCGGGCTGGGTTACAAGGAGGGCGTGCAGGAAGCCGTCAAGAGCTTCACCAACATCAAGACCTATTCGCTGCCCTGGGTCTGACGCCGGGGCCGGTGGGCGGCGCGTGAGGCGCGCCGCCGGGAACGATTCATGCCGCTGTCGACCTTCGCCTTCCTCCATCCGCTCTCGCCGGCGCAGCTCCAGGTCTTCCGCGCCGCCCTTCCCGGCGTCGAGTTCGTGGGCGCCCGGGACAACGGGTTGCCGCCCGGGCTCGAGCGCGCGGAGGGCGCCGCGCTCAGCTGGAACGGGCCGCCGATCGACGACGTCCTGGCGGCAGCGCCCCGGCTTCGCTGGCTGCATCAGCGCGGCGCCGGCATCGACCGCATCGCGACCGCGAGCCTGCTCGCCAGCGACGTCGTCGTCACCAACGGCAGCGGCAACCACGCCATCAACATCTCCGAGCACGTGATCGGGCTGATGCTGGCCTTCGCGCGGCAACTGCCGGCGCTTCTTCGTGCGCAGGGCGCACGTCGCTGGCAGCCGCCGGAAGCCGCGTCGCTGTTCGAGCTGTCGGGGCAGACCCTGGCCGTGATCGGCGCCGGCGCGCTCGGCCGCGCCGTCGGCGAGCGCGCCAGCGCATTCGGCATGCGGGTAAACGGCGTTCGCCGCACGGCGGCCGGCTTGCCGCCGCCCCCGGGCTTTTCGGCCATGACCTCGATGGACGCCCTCGACGACGCCCTGCGCGACGCCGACCACGTCGTCATCACCTTGCCGCTCACGGCCGAGACGCGCCATCTCTTCGCGGCCGAGCGGCTGGCGGCGATGAAGCGCGGTGCCTACCTCTACAACGTCGGCCGCGGCGCCATCGTCGACACGGCGGCCCTGCTCGAGGCGCTGCGCTCCGGCCAACTTGCCGGCGCCGGGCTCGACGTCACCGATCCCGAGCCGCTGCCTGCCGAGTCGCCGCTGTGGGGCGAGCCCGGCGTCATCGTCACGGCTCACTCGTCGGGCCTGACGCCGCGTTCGTACGAACGCTACGAGGCCTTGCTGCTCGACAACCTGCGCCGCTTCGACGGCGGCCAGGCGCTCCTCAACGTGGTCGACAAGGCACGGGGCTATTGAATCGCCGCGATACTGGGGCGATGAAGGAGTCATCGGTCCCCGTTGTCCACCTGCCTGAGGGCGCCCGCGCGCCGGCGCCCCTGCGGGCCGGCTGGAAGAGCGTCGTCCTCGTCTGCAGAGCCTGCGAGAAGCGCGGCAAGGGGCCGAAGAAGACTGCCGCGCGCGACGTCGCCAAGCGGCTGGCGCGTGCCTGCCGAGACCGCAAGGTGCCGCGCGCCCGCGTCGTCCTCACGACCTGCATGGGCGCCTGCCCGAAGAAGGCGTTCACCGTCGCTGCGGCCGCACCGTCGGGTGCCATCGTGATGGTCGCCTTTCGCCGTGGCGACGACGCCGCCGCCGCCGTGGCGACCCTGTTCCCCGACGCCGAGGCCGACGCCTATTCGAAGTCGACGAGCTCGGCGCCTTCGCTCACCTGATCGCCGGCGGCGAAGCGAAAGCGCTTCACCGTGCCGTCGCGCGGTGCGTTGATGGTGTGTTCCATCTTCATCGCCTCGAGCACCAGCAGCGGCGCCCCCTTCTGTACCGCCGCCCCGGGCCGGGCGACGAGCGCGATGACCTTGCCGGGCATCGGCGCGACGAGCCCGGTGCCCTCTTCCTCGTGATCCGCGCCCATGAC
>JBBRFB010000108.1:0-11554 GCA_038225015.1 Burkholderiales bacterium | reverse complement strand
GACGACCGCCAAGAAGCGCGCCGCCAGGTCGGCTTCGCCGACCAGATCTTCATCAGCAAGACCGACCTCGTCGACGGCAAGACCGTCGAGGCGCTGATCCACCGGATCAAGCACATGAACCCGCGCGCGCCGCAGACCCGGGTGAATTTCGGCAGCGTGCCGCTCAGCGAAGTCTTCGACCTGAAGGGCTACAACCTGAACGCCAAGCTCGACATCGACCCTGAATTCCTGAAGGCCGACGATCATGACCACGGGCACGGCGACCACGACCATGAGCACGGCGAGCACTGCGATCACCCGCACCACCACGCCCACGACGACGACGTCAAGTCGTTCGTGTTCCGGGCCGACAAGGCCTTCGATCCGGCCAAGCTGGAAGATTTCCTCGGCGCCATCGTCCAGGTCTACGGGCCGAAGATGCTGCGCTACAAGGGCGTCCTGCACATGAAGGGCGCCGATCGCAAGGTGATCTTTCAGGGCGTGCACCAGCTGATGGGCAGCGACCTGGGGCCGAAATGGTCCGCCGGCGAGAAAAAGTCGAGCCGCCTCGTCTTCATCGGGATCGACCTGCCGCGCGACATTCTGGAGCAGGGCCTGAAGCAATGCCTCGTCTGAGCAAGCGTCCGCTCCTGCCCCGACACGCCGGGCCTGCCTCCGCCGTCGAAGACCCGTCGCGGTACGCCGGGTGGTGACTACAATCCGCGGCGGCCAAAACGGCAGCACCTCGCCGAGCGGCTTGCGCGCCGGGGCCCGCAGCGACAGTCGCGAGGAGAGATCGTGAGCAAACCAGCCCCGAAGAAGACCGCCCCCAAGGCAGCCGCCAGGCGGCCCGCTCCGGCCCACAAGGCCAGCCCGGCCCGGCCTTCCGCCAAGCCCGCCCGTGCCAAGCCTTCCGGCGCCAAGCCGGCGAGCAAGAGCGCGCCTGCCCGACCGGCCTCCCGCAAGGCCGCGATCCCTCCGCCGGCGGCCAAGAAGGCGGCATCGGCGCAGCGGCCGACGACGACCGGCAAGGCGACGGCCAGCAGGGCCTCGGGCGTCAAGGCCTCGGGCGTCAAGCGCCCGGCGCCGGCCGCGGCCAAGCCGGCCAAGGCGCCTGCGAAGGCAGCGCCCGCCAAGAAGGCAGTAGCCGCCCGCGCGCCGAAACCGGAAGCAGCGCCCGCCAAGGCGGCGCCGGCAAAAGTCAGCGAGATGGCCAAGGTCGCGGTGCCGGTGCCGACCCGCGCGCCGGGCGCGCCTCTTGCTGTGCCTCCCGGCGTCGTTCCCCGCAAGGGCCGCGGCACCTCCAAGTACTACGTTGCCCCCGTGCAGGCTCCCTTGCCAGCCCCGACTTCGCGGTTCGCCGACCGCTTCGCGCCGCCCCGGCCGCCGACCCGACACATGACGAAACCGGAAAACGATCTGCCGCGACAGCAGCACAAGCCCGATCCCAAGCTGGCCAACGCCTGGAAGGCGAAGGCTGGCCGCGACCTCACCGACGCCGAGCTGCAGGCGATGCCCGACTCCGAATACATGAACGAGAAGCAGCTCGAGTTCTTCCGGACCCGGCTGCAGGCGCTCAAGGACGACCTCCTCAGCAACGCGGGCGAAACCACCGAGCACCTGCGCGAGGACACCTCGATCGTGCCCGATCCGGCCGACCGGGCAACGATCGAGGAAGAGCACGCTCTGGAACTGCGCACGCGCGACCGCGAACGCAAGCTCCTGAAGAAGATCTCGCAGTCGCTCGCGCGCCTCGAATCGGGCGAGTATGGTTTCTGTGACGAAACCGGCGAACCCATCGGCCTCGGGCGCTTGATCGCCAGACCGACCGCTACACTGTCGCTGGAAGCTCAGCAGCGGCGCGAGTTGAAGCAGAAGATGTTCGGAGACTGAGCGCCGGTGCGTTGAGATGTCCCTGGTTCGCGGTAGGTTTCGAATCGAATGGCCGCCCGTCACGAGCACCCCTGACTGACCGTTTCCATGGCGGACCCCAAAGACACGACGAGTTTCTTTCGCAAGGTCGTCAAGTTCGTCGCGAATCCGGCCACGGACTGGACCGAGCTCGACGCACCCAGCGAAGACACGCGCGAGGACGACTACGCCAAGGGTGAGCTCAAGGCGATGATCGAGCGCAAGCGCCGCAACGATTTCGTCCGCAAGCGCGAGTTCGACATGCTGCGCAAGGTGCGCCGCGAAGGCCTGAGCGGCGAACAGCTGGCGGCGCTCGGCGGCTCGTCGCGCATCGACGACTCCGAGCCGCGCACCGCCGAAACGCCGGCCCGCCAGGACGCCGGCGTCAAGGCGAAGATCGACGAGATCGAGCAGCAGATGGTCGGCGACGGTTACGCGAGCACCCATCGGCGAGGCCCGGAGTTCTACAACGCGCCGACCCAGCCGGCGCCCATCGACGCCCGGGCGGTGCGGCGGCCCCCTGCCGCCATTCCCGCTGCCGCGCCGCCGGTCGCTCACGGCGGCCGCGTCGAGGACTTCGTCGTGCCTGCCGCAACGCCGCCCGCACCGGCGGCGAGCGCGGCACCGCCGCCGCGCGCGTCGTCGCTGGCGCCGATCCGCCTCGACATGCCGGCCGCCGAGGATTTCGGCAAGGCCTTTGCCACCGTGAACGCCGAGGTCACCCACGACCCTGACCTCGACGAAGCCGTCATCGCGTTCGCCAACGCAGACTTCGAGCAGTGCGAGCAGGCGCTCGCCGCCCTGACCGGCCCGGGCGGCACGCGAGCGCAGCATGCCGAGACCTGGCTCGTGCTCTTCGACCTGTACCGCGCCACCGGCCAACAGCACAAGTTCGAGAGCCTGGCGCTCGACTATGCGCAACAGTTCGGCTGGTCGGCGCCGCAATGGTTCTCGATGCCCAAGCTGGTGGCCGATGCAGCGACCGCCGAAGACCGGCCGTCGAGCTCGCGGATCGAGGGCCAGGTCGGCTGGGTCTGCCCCAACTACCTGGAACCTGAGGGCGTCGCCCGGCTCGCCTCGCTCGCCTTGCAGATGCCGCTGCCCTGGGTCTTCGACTGGGGCGCCCTGCAGACGATCGACACCGAGGCCTGCGGCCGGCTCTCGGAGCTGTTCCGTAGCTGGATCCCGCAGGACCTCGACATGCGCTGGCTGTCGGGCGACCGGCTCTTCACCGTCTTGCACGAGGCAGCGCCCACCGGCGTGCGCGACGCCGATCCGGCCTACTGGCAGTTGCTCCTCGACGCGCTGCGGATGACCAACCGGCCCGACCAGTTCGACGAAGCGGCGATCGATTACTGCGTGACCTACGAAGTCTCGCCGCCTTCGTGGGAACCCGCCAGGTGCCAGGTCCGCATCAGCGGCTCGAGTCACAGCACGACGGTGCCGCCGCTTTCGGTGGTGAGTGACGTCTCCACCAGCTTCCAGGAGTCGCAGCTCACCGACGAGCCGCAGGTCGTCCAGGTCAGCTCGGTCGAGCTTTCCGGCCAGCTCGTCGGCGACATCGCCGAGACGCTGAAGAAGATGGATTCCGAGCTCGGCGCGGCGACCATCGTCAACGTCTCTTGCGCGAAGCTGATCCGGGTCGACTTCATCGCCGCGGGCGACCTGCTGAACTGGGTGCTGGCACGACGCAGCGAAAACCGCACCGTCAACTTCATCGATGCGCATCGCATGGTCGCGCTTTTCTTCGGTGCCATGGGCATCAACGAGCATGCCACCGTGAAGGTGCGTACCGTCTAGCCCGAGCCGCCGGGCGCCGCGGCCGACAGTCGCGCGTTCCGGCCATCGTCCTGCGCCTTGAATCCGGCTCCGCAGGTCACAATCTGCTCCCGATGGACAGCTATCACGGGACGACGATCGTCAGCGCGCGGCGCGGAAGCCAGGTCGCCATGGGAGGCGACGGCCAGGTCACGCTCGGCAACCTGGTCGTCAAGGCCACCGCCCGCAAGGTGAGGAAACTCCATCACGAGCACGTGCTTGCCGGGTTTGCCGGCGCCACCGCCGATGCCTTCACGCTCTTCGAGCGCTTCGAGGCCAAGCTCGAGAAACATCAGGGACAGCTGGCCCGTGCCGCCATCGAGCTGACCAAGGACTGGCGCACCGACCGGGTCTTGCGCCGCCTCGAGGCGATGCTCGCCGTCGCCGACCGCGAGACCTCGCTCATCATCAGCGGCAACGGCGACGTCCTCGAGCCGGAGTACGGCATCGTCGCCATCGGCTCCGGCGGAGCTTACGCCGGCGCCGCCGCACGGGCGCTGCTGCAGCACACCGACATGGCACCGAAGGACGTGGTCAAGCGTTCGCTCGAAATCGCCGGCGACCTGTGCATCTACACCAACCAGAACCACATCCTCGAGGTCCTGGATTGAGCATGAGATCGAGCATGACGCCACAGGAGATCGTCTCCGAGCTCAACCGCCACATCGTCGGCCAGGTCGGCGCCAAGCGTGCCGTCGCCATCGCCCTGCGCAACCGCTGGCGCCGCCAGCAGGTCGAAGAATCGATGCGCGGCGAGATCACGCCGAAGAACATCCTCATGATCGGCCCGACCGGGGTCGGCAAGACCGAAATCGCGCGCCGCCTGGCGCAGCTTGCCGACGCGCCCTTCATCAAGGTCGAGGCGACCAAGTTCACCGAGGTCGGCTACGTCGGCAAGGACGTCGACTCGATCATCCGCGACCTCGTGGACATGGCCGTCAAGCAGGAGCGCGACGCCGCCATGCGGCGCCAGCGCGCGCGCGCCGAGGATGCTGCCGAAGACCGCATCCTCGACATCCTCGTTCCAGGGGCGCGCACCGAGCTGGGCCTGGCGCCCTCGCCCTCGGCCGACAACACCGCCCGCCAGGTGATCAGGAAGCGGCTGCGCGAAGGCCTGTTCGCCGACAAGGAGATCGAGATCGAGGTCGCCGACGCCAAGCCGTCGATGGAGATCATGGGGCCTCCGGGCATGGAGGAGATGACCGAGCAGCTGCGCGGCATGTTCGCCAACCTCGGGCCGGCGAGGAAGAAGGCGCGCAAGATGCGCATCGCCGACGCGCAGAAGGTCCTCGTCGACGAGGAAGCCGCCAAGCTCGTCAACGAGGACGAGGTACGGAGCGGCGCGCTCGCCAACGCCGAACAGAACGGCATCGTCTTCATCGACGAGATCGACAAGGTGGCGTCGCGCTCGGAGACGCAGGGCGCCGACGTCTCGCGCCAGGGCGTGCAGCGCGACCTGCTGCCGCTGGTCGAGGGAACAACGGTCAACACCAAGGACGGGATGGTCAAGACCGACCACATCCTCTTCATCGCCTCCGGCGCCTTTCACCTCGCCAAGCCGAGCGACCTGATCCCCGAGCTGCAGGGGCGCTTTCCGATCCGCGTCGAACTCGGTTCGCTCTCCGTCGACGACTTCGAGGCGATCCTGACCCAGACCCACGCCAGCCTGGTCAAGCAGTACACGCTGCTGCTCGCCACCGAAGGCGTCACCCTGGCGCTGGCGCCTGACGCGATCCGCCGCATCGCGCAGCTCGCCTACGACGTCAACGAGCGCACCGAGAACATCGGCGCCCGGCGGCTGGCCACGGTCATGGAGCGGCTGCTCGACGAAGTGAGCTTCGACGCCCCGAACCGGAGCGGCCAGACCGTGACCATCGACGCTGCCGCCGTCGACGCCAAGCTCGCCGACCTGGCCCGCAACGAGGACCTCTCCCGCTACATCCTCTAGTGCCGAAGCGCCGGATAGGCGAGACCCGGGGGCGGGTCGGTCAGAGCGCCAGGCGGTGCGACTGAAGGTGCAGCAGACCCTCGAAGATCAGCGTCTCGACCGTCTCGAACGGCAGATCGCTGGTGTCGGCCAGCTTCACCGCGGCACCACCGCTCATGAGCAGCGCCGGCTTCTGGCCGGTGCGGGCGAGCAGCTTCCTGTGCATGCGCTCGACGGCGCCGGCGATGGCGTCGGTGCCGCCGCTCATGAGCGCGTCGCTCGTGTTGGTCGGGAAGTCGACCGATTCGCCGGTCGGTGCCTTCAGGCCGGCGGTGCCCATCTCGAGGGCGCGCAGCATGAGACCGAAGCCCGGCAGGATCAGGCCGCCGAGAAAGCGGCCGTCGGCGTCGAGGGCATCGACCGTCACCGCGGTGCCGACCATCACGACCAGCGCCGGCCGTGCCGGCCCTGACGCCAGCACGCGCTGGCGCGCGCCGACGAGGGCGACCCAGCGGTCGACGCCGAGGCGAATCGGGTGGTCGTAGCCATTGATGACGCCGCCGGCTTCGGCCGAGGCATGCACCCAGCGCGCCTCGACGTCCCAGAGTTCGAGCTGCTCCTCGACACGCCGACGCACGCCCTCGCCAGCCACGTTGCTGCCGAGCATGCTCGCCGGGGTCGGCAGCCCGGCCCACGTCTTCTCGGCGAGCTCGTCGATGGCTTCGAGGAAGACGGCGCCGTGCTGGAGCAGCGGCGCGCCCGTGCGCGGCGCCGAATAAAGCGCCCACTTCAGGCGCGTGTTGCCGACATCGATGGCGAGAAACGTCATGGCAGGGCGGCGCCGCGCCGGCTCAGGTGAGTCGCCCGGCGCTCGGCTGGACGACGCAGCCGGCGATGCGCCAGGAAAGGTCGGCCTGGCGATCGAGCCGGTAGACCGCCAGCCACAGCTTGCCGCGGTCGTCGGTCATGTGCACGCTCTGGACGACCTGCCCTTCGGCCCGCACCGGCGCCAGAAAGACCACCGCGGCCGGGCGATACACCACGGGATAGTTCGTTCGCACCATCCGCATGAACTGCTCGGCCGTGCCGAACATCTCGCGGATCTCCGGCGCCGCGTACGAGTAGGCGCGCCCGGCGTCGTCGGCGGCGAACGCGGCCAGCTGCGCCTCGACGATCTCGCGGATCGCGCGGGCGTCGGCGGCGGAGACGCTCTCGGCCCGCGCCGGCCCGGCGGCGAGCGCGCCGGCGAACATGCCCGTCAACGCGACGAAACGGACACAGGCGGCGCGGCGGGAATGGTTCATGACGAGGCTCCTCGAAGGGGTCGGCGACCCCTGGCGGCCGACCCCCGAGGCACCGGCTGGCCGGAGGTTATCGCAATGCGCCGGTCCGACACGACTGGCGGGTGCGGAGTCGAGCCCGCTGCATCCGGCAGACGCCAGGCCCGGCGCTACACTTCCAATTGACGTATACGTCAATCGGCGGCACTCGGGCCACCGCACAGCGTAGCGAGGAGACCAGCGCGTGGCCCGTCGAGCAAAAGCATCTGTACGGCTTGCCGACTACCGGTATGCCGGCGCCCGGGCGAGCGGCGCGCCGGTCGCGAAGCGGCTGGCATTCGACCTCGACCGCTTCGATCCGGCCGACAAGCCGCTCTCCAGTGGAGACAAGGGCGACGACAAGGCCGCCGTCGATTCCCTCGCCAACGAGATCGACCGCCTGCAGGACCTGTTCTATGCCGACCGGCGTTTTCGGCTGCTCATCGTCCTGCAGGGCACCGACACCAGCGGCAAGGACGGCACGATCCGCGGCGTCTTCGGCAAGACCAGCGCGCTCGGCGTGCACACCGTGGCCTGGAAGGCGCCTTCGGAGCCGGAGCGGGCGCACGACTACCTCTGGCGCATCCACCAGCAGGTGCCCGCCAACGGCGAGGTGATGATCTTCAACCGCAGCCACTACGAGGACGTGCTCGTGCCGGTGGCCAGGGGCTGGATCGACAAGGAGGAAACGGCCCGCCGGTACGCGCAGATCAACGACTTCGAGCGCATGCTGACCGAGACCGGCACGTTGGTCCTCAAGTTCATGCTCCACATCTCGAAGGAAGAGCAGCGCCAGCGCCTGCAGGACCGGCTCGACGACCCGACCAAGCACTGGAAGTTCGCGCTCGGCGACCTGGAAGACCGCAAGATGTGGGACGTCTTCCAGGCTGCCTACGGCGCCGCCATCGCGGCGACCGGCACCTCATGGGCACCGTGGACGATCGTTCCTGCCGATTCGAAGACGCACCGCAACCTGATGATCGCGACGGCGGTGAAGGAAGCTCTCCTCGGCCTCAAGCTGCGCTATCCGCCGGGCGATCCGGCGCTGGCCGCGATCCGCGTCATCTGACCGCGTCATCCGAGAAGCGCCGATGCCATGACCGACCTCCAGGCCGACTACCGGGCGCTGGCCGACTACCGGCCGACGAACAAGGTTCGCTTCGTCACCGCCGCCGCCCTGTTCGACGGCCACGACGCCGCGATCAACATCATGCGGCGCATCCTGCAGGGCATGGGCGCCGAGGTGATCCACCTCGGGCACAACCGCTCGGTCGACGAGGTCGTCACGGCGGCGCTGCAGGAAGACGTGCAGGGCATCGCCATCAGCTCCTACCAGGGCGGCCACGTCGAGTACTTCAGGTACATGATCGATCTGCTGAAGGAGCGTGGCGGCGCCGCGATCCGCGTCTTCGGCGGCGGCGGCGGCGTCATCGTGCCGGCCGAGATCGCCGAGCTCGAGGCCTACGGCGTCGAGCGGATCTACAGCCCCGAGGACGGCCAGCGCATGGGCCTCGGCGGAATGATCGGCGAGATGATGATGCGCTGCGACCGCGACCTCGCGGCCGACGTGCCGCCGACGATCGACCCGATCCGGCCGGGCGGCACCGAAACCTGGCGCGCCCTGGCACGGCTGATCACCGCGCTCGAAAGCAGCACACTGCCCGCCGCGCCGCTGGCCCAGCTGCACGCCGAGGCGAAGTCGCTGCGGGTGCCGGTCGTCGGCATCACGGGCACCGGCGGCGCCGGCAAGTCGAGCCTGACCGACGAGCTGATCCGCCGGCTTCGCCTCGACCAGGGCGATGCCTTTCGGATCGCCGTCGTCTCGATCGACCCGTCGCGCCGCAAGAGCGGCGGCGCACTGCTCGGCGACCGCATCCGCATGAACGCGATCGGGCCCTGGCGCGACGGACCGCGCGTATTCATGCGCAGCCTGGCGACGCGCGACTTCGGCGCCGAGATCAGCCGCGCCCTGCCCGACGTGATCGCTGCCTGCAAGGTCGCCGGCTTCGACCTCGTCGTTGTCGAGACCTCCGGCATCGGCCAGGGCGATGCCGCCATCGTGCCGCTGGTCGACGTGCCGATGTACGTGATGACGCCGGAATTCGGCGCCGCCAGCCAGCTCGAGAAGATCGACATGCTCGACTTCGCCGAGTTCGTGGTCATCAACAAGTTCGACCGCAAGGGCGCCGCCGATGCCCTGCGCGACGTCGCCAAGCAGGTGCAGCGCAATCGCAATGCCTTCGGCCAGCGCCCCGTCGCCATGCCAGTGTTCGGCACCATGGCCAGCCGCTTCAACGACGACGGCGTGACCGCGCTCTACCAGGCGCTGCTGCCACGCCTGGCCGAGCTCGGCCTCGCGGCCCGGCCCGGCGCGCTGCCCGCGGTCGCGACCCGGCACACGACGCACGAGGTCCCGATCGTTCCCGGCGCGCGCATGCGCTACCTCGCCGATATCGCCGAGATCATGCGCGGCTACAAGGCCGCGGCGCTCGCGCAGGCAAAGCTGGCGCGCGAGATCCAGCAGCTGCGCGAGAGCGGCCGCATGCTCGCCGAGGCCAACCCGGACAAGACCAATGCCTTCGGCGCCGTCAACGCGCTGGCCGATGCCCGCGAGGCCCGCCTCGACGGCCGCGCCCGCGAGCTGCTGGCCGGCTGGCCGGCGCTGCAGCGCGCCTACGCCGGCGACGAATTCGTCGTCACGGTGCGCGACCGCGAGATCCGGACCGCACTGGTGCACACGACGCTTTCCGGTTCGAAGATCAGGAAGGTGGTGCTGCCGCGCTTCGAGGACCACGGCGAGATCGTGAAGTGGCTGCTGCTCGACAACGTGCCCGGCGCCTTCCCGTACGCCGCCGGCACCTTCCAGTTCAAGCGCGAGAACGAGGATCCGACCCGCATGTTCGCCGGCGAGGGCGATGCCTTCAAGACAAACCGGCGCTTCAAGCTGCTCTCGGCGGGCATGCCGGCCAAGCGGCTCTCGACCGCGTTCGATTCGGTCACGCTCTACGGCAACGACCCGGCGATCCGCCCCGACATCTACGGCAAGGTCGGCAACTCGGGCGTGTCGATCGCCACCCTCGACGACATGGAGGTGCTCTATTCGGGGTTCGATCTGACCGACCCCTCGACCAGCGTCAGCATGACGATCAACGGCCCGGCGCCGACGATCCTGGCGATGTTCATGAACACCGCGGTCGACCAGAAGCTCGCCGCGTTCCGCGACGAGCATGGCCGCGAGCCGGATGCCGACGAGTCGGCGGGCATCGCCGCCTGGGTGAAGGAAAACGTTCGCGGCACCGTGCAGGCCGACATCCTGAAGGAAGACCAGGGCCAGAACACCTGCATCTTCTCGACCGAGTTCTCGTTGAAGGTCATGGGCGACATCGCCGAATACTTCGTGCAGCACCGGGTGCGCAATTTCTACTCGGTGAGCATCTCGGGCTATCACATTGCCGAGGCGGGCGCGAACCCGATCAGCCAGCTCGCATTCACGCTCTCGAACGGCTTCACTTTCGTCGAGGCCTACCTGGCGCGCGGCATGAAGGTCGACGACTTCGCGCCGAACCTGTCGTTCTTCTTCTCCAACGGCATGGACCCGGAGTACACCGTGATGGGCCGCGTGGCGCGGCGCATCTGGGCGGTGGCGATGCGTGATCGCTACGGCGCCAACGAGCGGAGCCAGAAGCTCAAGTACCACGTGCAGACCAGCGGCCGGTCGCTGCATGCGCAGGAAGTGCAGTTCAACGACATCCGCACCACGCTGCAGGCCCTGATCGCGATCTACGACAACTGCAACAGCCTGCACACGAACGCGTTCGACGAGGCGATCACGACGCCAACCGAGGACTCGGTGCGCCGGGCGATGGCGATCCAGCTCATCATCAACCGCGAATGGGGCCTGGCGAAGAACGAGAACCCGAACCAGGGCGCCTTCATCATCGACGAGCTGACCGAACTGGTGGAAGAAGCGGTGCTGGACGAATTCGAGAAGATCGCCGAGCGCGGCGGCGTCCTCGGCGCCATGGAAACCGGCTACCAGCGCGGCAAGATCCAGGAAGAGTCGATGCACTACGAGATGCAGAAGCACACGGGCGAGTACCCGATCGTGGGCGTCAACACCTTCCGCAGCCCGCACGGCGAAGCCGCCGCGAAGCCGGTCGAGCTGCAGCGCTCGACGGAAGACGAGAAGCAGGGCCAGCTGCGGCGGCTCGCCGATTTCCACGCCCGCCACGCCGACGAGTCGCCGGCGATGCTGCGCCGTCTGCAGGACACGGTGATCGCCAACGGCAACGTCTTCGAGGTGCTGGTGGAGGCCGTGCGCGTCTGCTCGCTCGGCCAGATCACCGAGGCGCTGTTCGAGGTCGGCGGGCAGTACCGGCGCAGCATGTAGCTGGCGCGGCAGCCGCCGCGCCGACGGGTCCGATCCAGCGCGCGCGCCCGTGGCGTGAACGGGGCATAGGAGGCGACTCGTATCATCAGCCGATGGGCCCTCTTGCCGGCGTGCGTGTGCTCGAATTCGAGGCGATCGGCCCCGGCCCGTTCGCCGGGATGATGCTCGCCGACATGGGCGCCGACGTCCTCCTGGTCGACCGGCCCGTCG
>JBBRFB010000107.1:0-11557 GCA_038225015.1 Burkholderiales bacterium | reverse complement strand
GCGACGGCTGGTCGAGCAGGCGACCCGGGGCCTGGCGCGGGTGCTGGCCACCGAATCGGTCGACGTGCTGGATGTGATGGACGACATGCTCAAGGTAATGTTTGCACAGGTCACGGTGCGCCCGAGCGGCCACCAGTTCAGCGTCGAAGGCCACGACACGCTGCTGCAGGCAGGGTTGCACGCCGGACTCAAGCTCAACTACGGCTGCGGCAACGGCAGCTGCGGCATGTGCAAGGTGCGCGTGATCGACGGCGAGGTGGCACGCGTCCAGCACGTCGACTACGTGCTGTCGGAAGCCGAAAAGGCGCAGGGCTATACCCTGCTGTGCGCGCACACGGCGGCCAGCAGCGAGCTGACGCTCGAGACGCTGGAAGCGCAGGGGCCGCAGGACATCGCGCCGCAACAGATCGTCACCACGCTGCGCGCGGTGCGCGAGCTTGCGCCGGACACCCGGCTCGTGCATCTGCAGACTCCGCGCAGTCACCGCTTGCGCTTCCTGGCCGGACAGTCGGCCACCCTCGGATTGAGCGGGAGCGGCAACGCGGAGGGCGACGACCTGCACCGGACGCTGCCCATCGCAAGCTGCCCCTGCGACGACCGCAACCTGCACTTCTTCGTGGCACGCGATGCGGATGACCCGTTCGCCTGCCGGGTATTCGGCGGCGCCCTGAAGCCCGGAACTGCGGTCGATGTGTGGGGACCGCTCGGCGAGTTCGTTCTGACCGAGGGCGAGCGGCCGCTCGTGTTCGCCGCCTGCGACGGTGGCTTCGGCCCGATAAAGAGTCTGATCGAGCATGCGCTCTCGCGCGACGAGGCACCTTCGCTGTCGCTGTTCTGGCTGGCCACCCGCCCGGACGGTCACTTCATGGCCAACCAGTGCCGGGCCTGGTCGGCCGCGCTCGACGGCTTCGAGCACCAGCTGACGTACCACAGCGATCCGGCCGCCGGGGCACGCCAGATGGCTCAGGCGATGCGCGCCGACCTGTTCGACATCGTCTGCGACTTCTATCTCGCCGGTCCGCAGGCGTTCGTGCAGGTCCTCCATGACGATCTGCGTGCGGCGGGTGTGGCCGCCGACCAGATCCTGATGGAGATCGTGTGATGGCCGGCTCGGCATGCGGTCAGGGCGACGCCTGCGGGTGTTCGCCCAGCACGCCGTCCGATCAGGCTTCGGATGCCTGCAGCGGCAGCGAATCCTTCGTGCTGCAGGTCCTCGGCGACAGCATGTCGCCCGAGTTCAATGACGGCGAGATCATCGTGATCGAGCCCGAGGGCCTGGCGAGCGACGGATCCTTCGTGCTGGCGTGGCACAACGATGAATGGATCTTCCGCCAGTTGCTGCGCGACGGCACGCAGTGGCGGCTGCACGCGCTCAATCCCGCGCACCCGGATACCACCCTGGACACCCTTGACGACGTGCGCGGCGTCGTGATCCAGAAGGCCATTCCCGGGCACCGTCGAGCCTCGCGCCGCTATGTATGACTCTCGCCGAAAGCCAGTCTCATGCCCTATTTCGTGTTCCGCGTGAAGCCGTTCGCCCGGTTTGAGAAGCTGGCCGAGTTCGCTGCCTTCAAGGACGCCTCGGCCCATGCCAAGGCCTTGCGTGGGGCAGGTGGCGCGAGTCCAGAGGACAAGGTCAAGGTGATGTTCGCCGACGACCAGCAACTGGCCGAGGACCTGCTTTGCCAGATTCGCGACCCCGGTCCCTTGGGGGATGATTGAGAGGGACACAAACGCGACGCGCCGCGTGCCCAGGCCGGACGTCGCCATGAAGCCCTCGGCCTTGGCCGCGCTCGTCGAAACTGTGCAGCGCAACTGCCACGTGGCTGATGCGCGCCATGCCACCGAGCTGACGCTGTGCACCTACCTGCTGCAGATGCGCGAGTTCTACCGCTGGGAGGAGGGCCTGCCGCTGGGAGCCGTCCTGCGCCATCGCGAGGTCGGCGACTGGCTGGGCCGGCGCGAGCTGCTGTGGGACGGACTCGCCGACGCGTCCTATGCAGCGCTCGCGATCGGCGCCGAGCGCTTCGACCCTTTCGATGCGGCTGCGGTCAACGAGCGCCTCTGTCCGCAGGGGCTGGTGTACGGCGCCGGCCTGCTCGCCAGTGGGCGCCCGGTGTTCTTTCTCGGCGAACTGCAGCGCGCCGAGCGGCGCGAGAGCCTGCAGGTGCTGGTGGCGGCGCGCGAACTGGCGCGCGGCCTGGCCGCACCGCCGGGCGCACTGAGCGGCGATGTGATTCTTCTGCGGCGCGAGTCGCTCCTGCGCTGGCTCTGGGAGCTGTTCGAAGCCTGGAGTGTCAGGCGCATCCCCGGAGGATTCGCCGATGCGCTCGCGACCTGCGGCCACGACAACGGCGATACACCGGCCGCTCTCGATCGCCTCGCCGACAGCGAGCTCGAGACGATGTTGCTGCACGAACTGGGCGAGTTCCGGGCCGGCCGGTGCCTGGGAGCGGATTGGGGCCCCCTAAGGTTGGCCACGGGCGGCGACCGTCGGATCGAGCCCAGGCTCGGCGCGCTACGCGATCATCTGGCCGATTGCCTGGTGACGCTGCCGACGCTGCTGGAACGCGCGGACGCGGCTGCCATCCACTTCTGGTTCGCCCACTTCGAGGGCGTGCGGCTCGAGATGTTTCCGCGCCTGCAATCGGCCTATGTCGGCTGGCGTGCCGGTGATCGAGGCCGCGCGCTCTACTGCGCGCTGGACGTCGGCCGCCGGCATTGGCAGCAACTCGGCGAGCACGCCGTCGCGCTGCATCGCCAGCTCGGCGAGGACTGTCGCGCGCCGCTCGCGGAGTGCCTGACTGACGACGCGGCGCGCTGTTGACCAGCGGCTGTCCGTGGTGGTACCGGCCAGGTGCCTCAGCGTTGGGCTGCTCGCGCGCGCGTGCACAGTCGCCGCCGGGCGTCTCGCCTCAGATGAAGAGGCAGACGTCGGTTTCGCCGGCGAACTTCAGGAAGGTTGCTGCGCCGCCGAACTCAATGCCATCGATGAAGTCGCTCTTCTCGAAGTCGAAGAGGTCCACCGTCATCTGGCAGGCGATGAACTTGACGTCGGACTCGAGGCACACCGTGCGAAGCTCGATAAGGGAGGCCACGCCCTTCTTCTTCATCTTGCCCTTCATCATCATCGTCGCCATCGATTCCATGCCGGGCAGCATTTGCACGATCACCGGCATCGGCACCGGCATCGGCATGGCCGGGTTGGCCAGCGGGCTGATCTTGATGCCGTCGAGGTTCTTGCGCAGCAGCTGCAGCCCGTAGAAGGTGAAGAAAACCTGCACCTCCCAGCCGAGCGCCGCCGCGGTTGAAGCCAGGATCAGGGGCGGGTAGGCCATGTCGAGCGCACCCTTGGTGGCGATGATCGCCATCTTCTTTGTCGGCATGAAGACTCCGTTGGTCATGTGGGGGCGTCGCGCCTCAGGCCTTTTTCAGCAGGAAGACGAACTTGCTGGCCTCGGTTCCCGAAGACAGCAGCGTGTTGCCGGTCGCTTCGGCGAAGGCCTGCATGTCGGCCACCGAGCCCGGATCGGTGGCGATGACGCGCAGCACCTGGCCTGGGGCCATGTCGGCGAGCGACTTCTTCGTCTTCACGATCGGCATCGGACACGCCAGTCCCGAGGCGTCGAATTCTTTGTCGTAGGTCATGCGTGTCTCCAATGCGGCGCTGCTGGATGGCCGATCGCTCCGTCCAGAGAGACGACCCCTGGCGGAGGTCGCGCGGGCACGGTCATCACCTGGCTGCAGTGACTGATTAGCGCGGGAACGGCAACCAATCGTCTATTCCCGCAATGGGTGATGTCCGATAGCCCATGTGGGTAGTGAGGTCTGGAAGGAAGAACGAACACCATGGCCGGCCGGAAACCGCCCCGGTGAACGACGAACTCTGCGCGACGCGGACGCGGGAGCGTAGGCGGCCGAAGAGGAGAGGAATCGGCCAGGAGTGGTCGCCGAGGGCCGGCCCTTGTGGGAACCGCACATCCTTGCCGCAGACGCTGCGCCAGCGTCGCTGGCAATCGATTGGCGAAGTTTGGCTAGGAGGGTGGACTCGTTCAAAATCGGACCGTGAGGTCCCAAGAGCTTCGTCTTCGACTCGCCGCCATCCTCGCCGCGGATGCCGTCGCGTACTCGCGACTGATGTCTGTCGACGCTCCCGGGACGATCGAAGCGCTCGAGACCGCACGGAGAACCTTCCAGACGATCAGCATCGCCAATGGTGGCCGAGTCGTCGACACCGCGGGCGATTCGGTGCTGGCGATCTTCAAGACCGCCGCTGGCGCGACTGCAGCCGCGCTTGCCATTCAGCACGAGCTGGAGACGCGCGCGGATGCCATTGCAGAAGACCGCCGTCTCCGCTTTCGCCTTGGGCTGCATCTGGGCGACGTGGTGCAGAAGGCCGACGGCTCCGTGTACGGCGACGGCGTCAATGTGGCTGCCAGGCTTCAGAGCACTGCCCCCGCGGGCGGAATCGTCGCATCGGAGTCGATTCGGCTTGCGGTCCGTGGCAAGGTGGCGGCGTATTTCGAGGACCTCGGAGATCACTCGCTGAAGCACATTGCGGAGCCGGTTCGCGCGCACCGCCTGGTGGCGGCTGGACCTGACCAGGACATTCAGCGAGCTCCTGCTGCTGCAGTGCCATCGAGCCGGCGATGGTGGCAATGGCCATTCGAGCGACGCAACGTCATCCTCATGTCGGCGGCTGGGGTGGCGTCGGCGTTGGCGCTCGCCGCGTATTTCGTCCTCAACGGGCGGCCCCCGTCATCCAACGAGGCGACCGGCGCGGATTCGCCACCGACGCTTTCCATCCTGGTCCTGCCGTTCGTCAATCAGACCGGCGACGAGAAGAAGGCCTACATCGCCGACGCCTTGACCGTGAGCATCACCGCCGACCTGTCGCGAATTCGAGATGCCTTCGTCGTGCCGGCGACCACCGCCTTCACGTACAGGGCGAAAGGGCTGACGGTGCGGCAAGTCGCAAAGGATGCCGCGGTGAGATTCGTGCTCGATGGAAGCGTGCTAGCGAGCGGACAGGATGTGCGGGTCACGGCCCAACTGGTGGATTCGAAGACCGGTGCACAGCTATGGAACGAGACTTTTACGGGCGATCTGTCGAACCTCTTTGCACTTCAGGACAAGGTGACCACTCTCGTCGGCAACAGCATCGGCGAGCGCATGGTGATCGTCGCCGCGCGAGAGAGCGAGACACGAAAAAGTGCACCTCAGGTCGTCGATCTGATGCTGCGCGCCCGTGCCTTGAACTTCCGGACGCTCTCGATCGAGAACCTTCGAGAACGGGAGCGGCTGTATCGCGAAGCGCTGTCGCAGGAGCCGAACAATGTCAACGCGATGGCCGGTTTGGCGGCCGCGCTCGCGATTCACTCCCAATGGATGGACAGCTCCGACCTCGCCACCGACAGGCAACTCACGGATGCAAGAGACCTGGCGCTCAAAGTCAAGGCGATCGCCCCGGGTTTTCGAGGGATCGACCTTCCGCTTTTCATCTACGCCATGGCACACAACGATTTCGATGGTGCGCGCCGCGCCCTCGAGGCAGATCTGGCCAAGGACCCGAAATCCCCATCGGTCTACGGCAACTTCGCACTCTTCTATCGGAACATGGGCGAGCCGGAGCGTGCCATCCCGCTGCTCAAGCAGTCCTTGTCCGTGTACCCCAAGGGCAACGAGTTCACCTTTGACAACCTCGGCCGTGCGTACCTGGCGTTGGGAAGCAACGATGCCGCGATCGAATGGCTGCTCAAGGCGGTCGACTTGAACACGGAGATCTCGGAGGTCTATTCCGGGCTCGCCATGGCGTACTCCAACAAGGGAGACAGGCAAAGCGCGTCACGCTACGTTGCCGAGTACCGGAAACGGGCGACTGCGCAAGACTTGAAGGGGATCGAAAGCAATGCTCCGTCACCGGAGAGTCCGGCCGCCTTCCTGAAGTATTACCACGATCGTCTTTTGCCAGAGTGGAAGAAGGCAGGCTTGCCATAGCCCACAAGCGTGCAGTGATCGTCGCCGGAGCGCTCGCGTGAGCCTCCGGTTGCCACTGTCGGCTTGACGATGCAATCCGTTGCAGCATGTGCGGTATCGGATTGCGCGGGTCGGAGGGAGTCTGCAAGTCATATCATCGACGCATGAGCGAGCATGACCGCGACCACGGTCACGACCACAGCGAACTGGGCGAGATGGAGTTGCGGGTGCGCGCGCTCGAAAGCGTGCTCACGGAAAAGGGCTACATCGACCCGGCCGCGCTGGACAGGCTGATCGATACCTACCAGACCCGCATCGGTCCGCGCAACGGCGCTCGCGTAGTCGCCCGCGCCTGGGTCGCGCCAAAGTTCCGTGCCTGGCTGTTGCGCGACGCCACTGCCGCCATCGCATCGCTCGGCTACGCGGGCCGCCAGGGTGAGCACATGCTGGCGGTGGCCAACACGCCGACTCGGCACAACCTGGTCGTCTGCACCTTGTGCAGTTGCTACCCCTGGCCGGTGCTGGGTCTGCCGCCCACCTGGTACAAGAGCGCACCCTACCGGTCGCGTGCGGTTCGCGACCCGCGCGGCGTGCTTGCCGACTTCGGCGTGGTGCTGCCCGACAGCGCCGAGATTCGCGTCTGGGACTCGACGGCCGAACTGCGCTACCTGGTCCTGCCGGAACGGCCGGCCGGCACCGAATCGATGGACGAGGACGCTCTTGCATCGTTGGTCACGCGCGACTCGATGATCGGCACCGGCCTGGCCTTGCCGCCCGCGCCATGACCTACGTCACCCACGCCGATCTCGGTGGCCAGCTCGGCCACGGAACCGTCGTTGCCGAGCCCGAAGACGAGCTCTTCCACGCCGCATGGGAGCCACGGGCCCTGGCCCTGACCCTGGCGATGGGAGCCACCGGCGCATGGAACATCGACATGAGCCGCGCCGCACGCGAGACCCTGCCCGCCTACGCGACCCTGAGCTACTACGAGATCTGGCTCGCCGGACTTCGCAAGCTGCTGCGGCAGCGTGGCATGCTCGACGACGCCGAGACCGCCGCCGTTCGATCCCTGCGGCCGCCGGTGGCGGTCGCGCGGGTGCTGGCCGCTGCCGATGTCGACGCGGCACTGGCCAGGGGTGCGCCGACCGCGCGTCCCACCACCGCGCCGCCGCGCTGGCAGGTGGGCGATCGGGCCCGAGCCTCGTCCGCTGCGATGAATCACCACACGCGGCTGCCTGCCTACGTGCGCGGCAAGTGCGGAGTCATCGAACGTGCCCACGGCATGCATGTGTTCGCCGATGCCCACGCCCAGGGCCTGGGCGAGCAGCCGCAGTGGCTCTACACCGTGGTCTTCCAGGCCATCGACTTGTGGCCCGATGCGGCGCTCGGCCTCACGGTATCGGTCGACGCCTGGGAGCCCTACCTGGAGGCCGCATGACGACCGCCACCCATCCAGCGGCCGCATTGCCCGGCAGCAGCGATGCCCCGGCCTTTCGCGAACCTTGGGAGGCGCATGCGTTCGCGATGGTGGTGCGGCTGCATGAACGCGGGCTCTTCAGCTGGCCCGAATGGGCCGATACGCTCGCCGCCCAGATCGCGGACGCCCAGGCCCGTGGAGACCAGGATCTCGGCGACACCTACTACCGGCATTGGCTGAACGCGCTGGAGGTGATCGTCGCGGCCAAGGGCGCCAGCTCCAAAACCGAACTCGAGCGCTACCGCGGCGCCTGGGACCACGCGGCTGAGCGCACGCCCCATGGACGCCCGGTCGAATTGCAGCCGCAGGACTTCGGCCACTCGGGCTGACGCGGGTTCATTGGCCGAGGCTTGATCAGAAGCCGAACAGGTTCGGGGCGTCGTCCCCGGCCGCGTTGCCGGGCCAGCGTTCCCGCCCTTCCGCCCAGGCCAGCACGAGCGCGCCGTAGGCCGAGGCGATGCGCACCGTCGCCCCCGGCTCGACGATGACGAAGCAGTTCGCCGATGCATCCTGGTCGTTCACCGCGATCTCGCCGCCGCGCACCCAGAGCTCGACCCAGTCGCTCGCCTGCCACGCCGTCGCCTCGGTCTCGGGCGCGATGTGCCACTGCGCCATGCGGCGAACGTCGTCGCTGTGCGCGTAGTCGTAGATGTCCTGGCGCATCAGGCCGGCCACCCCTGTCGGCCGGCGCGGCAAGGCGTCGATGGCGACGTTGACCTCGGGCGGCACGGCCGGGTCGGGGTTGCGGAAGTTCTCGTGGCGCGAGCCGGCATGGATACCGCTCAGCACGCCGGCACCCATCGGGTAGGTGACCGGCCCCTCGAGCTTGGAGACGAGCACCGTCGGCACCCAGGCGACGGCATCGTGCGTCGAGCCACGGTAGTTGATGCCGACCTCGTGCTGGTTCACCGGCCCGTGGTAGTCGGTGAGGCCGCCCTCGAGGATGAAGCTGGTGGCGATTCCCTGGTGCTGGTGCAGGCCGCTGCGCGTGAAGGCGTCGAAGCCGATCAGGCCGAGGAATTCGCCGCGGCTGTCGTCGAGGCGGACCGACTTCAGGCGCAGGCCGGCGCGCGGCGTGTTCTCCCAGGGCATGGCGTTCGCGTCGATGACGTGGACGCGCTTTTGGCGCTGGCGGGTGTAGGCGGCGTGGCGCATCGGCGGCTCCCGGCCGGTTGGCGGCCGCATCGCTGACGAATCTATCGCATCGCCTTGCCGGAGGGGGTAACGGGCGTTAGCCATCGGCGCGACGGGGGGTCGGCTTCGCGACCATGCGGCGCCATCGGCGCGGATCGACGAGCCCGGTCGTGAGCGCCGTGCCCGCGAACAGGACCGCGCAGCCGACGACGATGGGGGCCGTCAGGGTCTCGCCGAGGAAGATCCAGCCCCAGGCGACCGCGAAGACCGGCACGAGGAAGGTGACTGCGATCGCGTTCGTCGGCCCGGCGCTGGCGATGAGTCGGAAGTAGAGGATGAAGGCGACGCCGGTGCAGAGCAGGGCGAGGCCACCGGCGACGAGCCATTCGTGCGCCGAGGGGGCCGCGGCAGGCCAGGCCAGCGCCGCCGGCACCGCGAGCATGAGCGCCGCCGCGACCTGGCTTCCGGCGGCGATGGCCAGGGGTGGCGCGGTGCCCAGATGGCGCTTGACGAGGCTCGGTGCGACGCCGTAGCTGACGGTCGCGGCCAGCAACGCCGCGACCGCGATTAGCGAGCCACCATCGGCGAATCCCGAGCGCGCCCACGCGACCGAGACGACGCCGGCGAAGCCGATCCCGAGCCCGACGATCCGCCAAGGCGTTAGCCGGTCGGCAAGCCAGAGCCAGGCGATCACTGCGGCGAAGAGCGGCGAGGCCGAGTTGAAGATCGCTGCCAGCCCGGCGCTGATCGAGAGCGCGCCGTAGCTGAGGAGGGTGAACGGCAACGCCGAGTTGACCAGGCCGACGACGGCGATCGGCCGCCAGTGCCGGGCCAGCGCGCCGAGCCGGCCGTGCGCTGCGAGCAGTGGCAGCAGCAGCAGCGCGGCGCCGGCGACGCGCACCCAGGCCAGCGGCAGCGGCCCGAACGCCGGGGCGGCCACGCGCATGAAGAGAAACGATGCACCCCAGATCGCGGCCAGGGCGAACAGCTCGATCAGGTCGCGCCGCTTCAATGCAGTTCCAGCTGGCCCGATGGCGTTTGACGCCGATGGCGGGTCTCGAGGGCGAGCAGCGCGGTCTTGCGGTCGAGGCCGCCGGCGTAGCCGGTGAGCGTGCCGTCGCTGCCGATGACGCGGTGGCACGGCACGATGATCGAGACCGGGTTGCGGCCGACCGCGGTGCCGACCGCACGCGACGCCGAAGGCGTGCCGAGGCGGCCGGCGATGTCGCCGTAGGTGCAGGTCGATCCCGGAGCGATCGCCAGCAGCTGCTGCCAGACGCGTTGCTGGAACGCCGTGCCTTGCAGGTCGAGCGGCACATCGAAGGTGGTCGGTTCGCCGGCAAAATAGCTGCCCAGCTGCATGGCCGCACGCATCAGCAGGAGGTCGTCGGCGCGTTCGGGCGCCTCGAGCGGCTCGGGGTGGTGCTTCTGGCGGTCGAACCACGCGCCGGCGAGCCCCTTCGCTGTGCGCGCGAGCAGGAGCGGGCCGAGCGGCGTGTCGATGCGCGTTTGCGCGGTGCAGGTGACGAGGATCGAGTTCGTGGCGTAGGTCATGGCTGTCCTCCGAGGGAGTTCCAGAGTCGAAGAAGGGCGTACGAGCGCCAGGGCCGCCAGGCTTCGGCGTGGCGATCGGCGTCTCGCGGCGTGGCCGTGCCGTGGAGCTGGCGCATCGCCTTCAGCGCCGCGACGTCGCCAGGCGGGAAGGCATCGGGCCAGCCGAGGGCGCGCATCGCGATGTAGTGGGCCGTCCACGGGCCGATGCCGCGCAGCGCGCACAGTCGCTCGACGAGAACGTCGGGTGCCGCGCCCGGGGCCACCAGCGGAGCCAGCTGCGGCCATTCGCGGCCGAGGGCGATGATCGCCTCGGCACGGGTACGGATGATGCCCAGCTCGGCGATGCGCTCGACCTTCGCGCGGGCCAGCACGTCGGGCGTGGCGAAGGCGCGCCGCACGTCGGGCCAGGGCGTGGCGATCTCGCTGCCGAAGCGCTCGACGAGCCGAGCCGCGAGCGTGCGCGCGCCCGCTACCGTGACCTGCTGGCCGAGGACGGCGCGGACGGCGAGCTCGAAGGCGTCGACGCTGCCCGGCAGGCGCAGGCCGGGGGCGCCCGGCAGGTCGGCCAGCGCCGCGTCGATCGCTTCGGGCGCCGCGTCGAGGTCGAGCCAGCGCCGGACGGCGGCGATCACGGCGCCGCTGGCCGTGCCGAGCGCGGGAGCGAACGAGAGCTGCACGCGCGATGCCGCCGGGACGAAGCGGGCCTCGAGCCAGCCCGCCGGCGCGGCGATCGCGCCGGCGCGCACCGTGCGTCGGATCGCCAGGCCGTCGACGGTCTCGACGCCGGGTATCGCGCGCAGCGCCACGAAGGCGAGGAGTGCCGCTTGGTCGTGCGGCGGCCGATAGCCGAGGCGCACGGTGATGGCCGTGAGCGGCCCGGCCGCGTCGCGCGCCGGGCCCGGGCGGCCGGCGTCCGGTGAGTTCCGGCGCAGCCGCGTCGGGTTCATGCGGTAGCCCCCGGAAAACGCCGCGTTGAAGCGGCGCAGGCTGCGAAAGCCGCTTGTCAGCGCGATCTGGGCGATCGGCATCCCGGTGTCGGTGAGCAGCTGCTTGGCGAGCAGCAGCCGGCGGGTCTGCAGGTACTGCAACGGCGTCACGCCGTGTTCGGCGAGGAAGATGCGGCGCAGGTGGCGATCGCTGATGCCGAGCCGGCCAGCGAGGTCGGCGACGCTCGGCGTCTCGCCGCTCGCCCCGCCTTTGTCGAGCGCGGCGGCGGCCTGGCGCGCCAGGGTGCGCGACGCGTCCATCACCGTCCAGGGCAAGCCCGGGCCCGGGGCGATCTCCGGCCGGCACTTCAGGCAGGGGCGGAACGCTGCCGCCTCGGCCTGCGCCGGCGTACCGAAGAAGCGGCAGTTGCGCCGCGACGGCGTGCGGACGCGGCAGATCGGCCGGCAGTAGATGCCGGTCGACGTCACG
>JBBRFB010000106.1:0-11856 GCA_038225015.1 Burkholderiales bacterium | reverse complement strand
TGGCCCGTTTCCGCCGCCGTGAGGGCGAGGCGGATCGTCTCGAGGTCGCGCATCTCGCCGACCAGGATGCAGTCCGGGTCCTCGCGCAGCGCCGAGCGGAGGGCGTTCGAGAAGCTGAGTGTGTGCGGCCCGACCTCGCGCTGGTTGATCAGGCACTTCTTCGACTCGTGCACGAACTCGATCGGGTCTTCCACCGTCAGCACGTGGCCGAATTCGGTCTCGTTCAGGTGGTTGACCATCGCCGCCAGCGTCGTCGACTTGCCCGAGCCCGTCGGGCCGGTGCACAGCACCATGCCACGCGGCTTGACCGAGAGCTCGGCGAAGACGGCCGGGCAGTTGAGCTGTTCGAGCGTGTGGATCTTCGTGGGATTCGTGCGGAAGACGGCGCCGGCGCCGCGGTTCTGGTTGAAGGCGTTGACCCGAAAGCGCGCCAGTCCCTGGATCTCGAAGGAGAAGTCGCACTCCAGCGTTTCCTCGTAGGCCTTGCGCTGCGAGTCGTTCATGATGTCGTACACCATGTCGTGAACCTGCTTGTGCTCGAGCGGGTCGACATTGATGCGGCGAACGTCGCCGTGAACGCGGATCATCGGCGGCAGGCCCGCCGAAAGATGCAGGTCCGAGGCCTTGTTCTTGACCGAAAACGCCAGCAGTTGGGTGATGTCCATGGGTCTTCAGGAGTTGGACGCCGATGTGAGGCGGCGAGGGGTGCCGGCCACGGATTCACGCGACGAACTATGGCAATGATCGCAGACAAGCTTGCCCAGGTGCAGGGGCGCATTGCAAGCGCTTGTGCCTCGGCCGGCCGCCCCGTGCAAAGCGTCACGTTGCTCGTGGTGAGCAAGTTGTTTCCTGCCGAAGCCGTGCGCGAGGCCGTCGCGGCGGGGGTCCGCCGCTTCGGCGAGAACTACGTCCAGGAGGGCAGCGACAAGATCGACGCCCTGGCCGACCAGCGCGCCTTGCTCGAATGGCACCTGATCGGGCCGTTGCAGGGCAACAAGACACGCGGCGTCGCCGAGCGCTTCGACTGGGTGCACACGATCGACCGCCTCAAGGTCGCCGAACGACTGAGCGCGCAGCGGCCGGCCGGCCTGCCGCCCCTGTCGGTCTGCCTGCAGGTCAACATCAGCGGGGAGGCGTCGAAGAGCGGCTTCGCACCGGCCGACGCGGCGGCGGCGGCCCGCGCGGTCGCCGCCTTGCCGCGCCTGGCCTTGCGCGGCCTGATGTCGATACCCGAGCCCGAGGTCGGCTTCGAGGCGCAGCGCCGGCCGCATCGGGCCCTGCGCGAGCTGCTCGAATCGATCCGCCAGCAAGGGCTCGCGCTCGACACGCTGTCGATGGGCATGAGCGACGATCTCGAGGCGGCCATCGCCGAGGGCGCGACGATCGTGCGCGTCGGTACCGCGATCTTCGGCGAGCGGCCGCAGGCGGCCTGATCCGCACCGGGCGCGGCCAGGCCCGCCGCCGCCCCGCCATGGCCACAATCAACGGGCGAGGAAGCCATGCCCGAAGCCTTTGCGCCGCGACTGCGTCTGCCGCCCCCCGACCGTGCCGAGGCGGTGGCGCTGGCGGAGGTGCGCCGGGCTGCCGAGACGGCCGTCGACTGGCCGGCCGCCGTCGCCTTGGCGCGGCCCTGGGTCGAGGCCGTCCGCGATCGGCCGGCCCCGTTCTGGGCCCTTGAGTCGCTGCTGCGCGAGTACCCGATATCGAGTCCCGAAGGCTTGGCGCTGATGCGCCTCGCCGAGGCCCTGCTGCGCGTTCCCGACGCCGAGACCGCCATCGCCCTGACCGCCGACCAGCTCGGCCGGGCCGACTTCAGCGCCGAGGCCGGCGAGGACCCGCTGCACTCGCCGCACCGCGTGATGGCCGCGCTGTCGGCGAGCGCCATCGCCCTGTCGAAGCGGTTCCTGCCCGACGCCGACGCCGAGCCGGGACTGCTGCGCCGCCTCGGCGCGCAGACGGTCGTTGCGGCCACGGTGCGCGCCATCCAGCTGCTCGGGCGCCAGTTCGTGCTCGGGCGCTCGATAGACGAAGCGCTCGACGAGGCCGCCGCCGCCCGCCACCGCCAGCCCGGCCTGCGCTACAGCTTCGACATGCTCGGCGAAGGCGCCCGCACCGAAGACGACGCCCGCCGCTACCTGGCCTCGTACGCGGCGGCGATCGCCGCCATCGCGGCGCGGCGCGAAACCGGCCCGCCGGAGCAGGCCGACGGCATCTCGATCAAGCTGAGCGCCCTGTTCTCGCGCTACGAGGAAGCCGCGCGCCACCGCGTCGCCGCCGAGCTGGTGCCGCGTGTGCGCACGCTGGTCGATCACGCCGCGGCGGCCGACCTCAACCTGACGATCGACGCCGAGGAGAGCGACCGGCTCGAGCTCTCGCTCGACGTGTTCGAGGCGCTGGCGCGTCAGATCACGGCCGACTGGCCCGGGTGGCAGGGCTTCGGCCTGGCGATCCAGGCCTACCAGACGCGCGCGCTCGCGGTCGTCGGCGAGGTGGCGCGCATCGCCCGATCGACCGGGCTTCGCGTCATGGTCCGGCTCGTCAAGGGTGCCTACTGGGACGGCGAGGTCAAGCGGGCGCAGGAGCTGGGTCTCGCGGCGTATCCGGTGTTCACCGAGAAGGCCCACACCGACGCCTCCTACCTCGCCTGCGCTGCTGCCCTGCTCGACCACGCCGACGTGATCTACCCGCAGTTCGCGACCCACAACGCCGGCACGATCGCGGCCATCGTGACGATGGCGCAAGCGCGCGGCGCAGGCTTCGAGATGCAGCGGCTGCACGGCATGGGCGAAGGCATCTACCGGGAGGCGTCGTCGCCGGGGCTGGCGGTGCGCGTCTACGCGCCGGTCGGCGAGCACCGCGACCTGCTCGCCTATCTCGTCCGCCGGCTGCTCGAGAACGGGGCCAACTCGTCGTTCGTGCACCAGCTGTCCGACGCCGCGGTCGGCGTCGACGCGCTGCTCGCCTCGCCGCTCGATGCACCGGCGGCCGCGCTTCACCTGCCGCTGCCAGTCGACCTGTATCGCGCGGCGGGCGCTGCACGGGCGAACTCGCTCGGCGTCGACCTGGCCAGCATCGCGCAGCGGGCGCCGATCGAGCGGGCGGTGGCCGCCTGCCGCGTCGAGACCGTGGCGGAGGCGTCGGTCGCCGACGTCGCTGCTGCCGTCGGCCGCGCCGCTGCCGCCTTCGTGGCCTGGGACGCGCTCGGTGTCGTGGCGCGCGCGGCCGTGCTTCGGCGCGCGGCCGATGCGCTCGAGGCGCGCCGCGACGAGTTCTGTGCCCTGCTGGTGCGCGAGGCCGGCAAGACGATGGCCGACGCGATTTCCGAGGTGCGCGAGGCGGTCGACTTCTGCCGCTACTACGCCGACGAGGCCGAGCACCGCCTCGCCCCCGCCCAGTTGCCGGGGCCGACCGGCGAGAGCAACGAGCTGCGCCTGCGCGGCCGCGGTGTCTTCGCCTGCATCAGCCCGTGGAACTTCCCGCTCGCAATCTTCGGCGGCCAGGTCGCCGCCGCGCTGGTCGCCGGCAACGGCGTCGTCGCCAAGCCGGCCGAGCAGACCCCGGCCATTGCCGCGCGGATGGTGGCGCTGCTGCACGAGGCCGGTGTGCCGCGAGAGGCGCTGGTGCTGGTGCACGGGCTCGGCGAGACGGTCGGCGCCGCACTGGTCGCCGATCCGCGCCTCGGCGGCGTCTGCTTCACCGGCTCGCTGCCGGTGGCTCAGTCGATCAACCGGGCGCTCGCGGCGCGCAGCGGCGCCATCGTGCCGCTGATCGCCGAGACCGGCGGCGTCAACGCCATGATCGTCGACTCGACGGCACTGCCGGAGCAGGTGGTCGACGCCGTCGTCCAGAGCGCCTTCCGCTCCGCCGGGCAGCGCTGCTCGGCGCTGCGCCTGCTCTGCGTTCACGAGGGCATCGCCGACGCCGTGATCGAGATGATCCGGGGCGCCCTGGCCGAGCTCGTGGTCGGCGATCCGGCTCGCTACGAAACCGACGTCGGGCCGCTCATCGACGATGCCGCGGTCGCCGCCGTGCGGGCCGCCATCGAACGCCTGCGCGTCGAGGCCCGCCTCGTCGGCGAAGCGCCGCTACCCGTCGGTCCGATGGCAAGCGACCGGCATGTCGCCCCGATCGCCTTCGAGCTCGCGCGCATCGAGGACGTTGCCGGCGAGATCTTCGGGCCGGTGCTGCACGTCGTGCGCTGGCGGGGCGAGGCCGGTGCCGTCGTCGAGCGCCTCAACGCCCTCGGCTACGGCCTGACGCTCGGCGTGCAGACGCGCATCGACAGCCGCGCCCTGCGCCTGGCGGCGGCGGCGCGGATCGGCAACGTCTACGTCAACCGAAACATGATCGGGGCGGTCGTCGGCGTGCAGCCGTTCGGCGGCGAAGGCCTCTCGGGCACCGGCCCGAAGGCCGGCGGCCCTCACTACCTGCCGCGCTTCTGCGTCGAGCAGGTCGTCACCATCAACACCGCAGCCGCCGGCGGCAACGCCGCGCTGCTCGCCGGGCCGGGCTGACCTAGCCTTTCCAGAGATGGTGGCGCCGGTGCCACTGCTCGAGTGACTCTTCGGGCCAGCGGCCGCAATGCACGTGGCCCTTGCCGGCCGGCACGTCGACCCAGTCCGGGACGAAGTCGAGCGCCGCCTCGACCACCTCGCGCGGCTTCGGCAGCGGCGTGTCGATCGCCGAGGCGTGCGGGTGCACGAGCTCCGGCCAGCGCGGGTCCCAGAGCCAGAGCGGGCTGCCGCATTCGCGGCAGAAGCGCCGCTCGGCCTTCGACCGACGCGCCCGCTTGCCGGGCTCGCGGATGATCGCGTGGTAGCGGCCGAGGTGCTTCTCGCCGCGGACGCGCAGCGTCGCGGCATCGCCGCCCAGGTTGATCGCGTAGCCGCCGCTGCCCGCCGTCTTGCGACAGATCGAGCAGTGGCAGTGCATGAACGGCGCGACGCTGCCCGCCTCGAGGCTGAAGCAGACGGCGCGGCAATGGCACGAACCCTCGAGACGCATGCGGATTTCCTCCCCGACGACCGGTCGGCAGTGGCCGATGATGTCGGCTGCGACCTCCGTACACTGCCTTCATGGGCACCACGGTCTTCATCGGCGGCGGCAACATGGCGACGGCGCTGATCGGCGGCATCGTTCGCGGTGGCGGCCGTGCCGCCGACGTTCTCGTCGTCGAGCCCGACGCCGCCCAGCGCGAGCGGCTGCAGGCCGCGCACGGCGTCGCCGTGCTGGCGGCGCCCGACCGCTCCCTCGCCGAGGCGACGCTGGTCGTCTGGGCGGTCAAGCCGCAGGTCTTCGCCGACGCCGCGGCCGGCTGCGCCCCGCAGGTCGCCGCCGCCCTGCAGCTGAGCATCATGGCGGGCATTCGCAGCGCGGCCGTCGCCCGGGCGAGCGGCAGCGAGCGCGTCGTCCGCGCCATGCCGAACATGCCGGCGCTGGTCGGCGAGGGGATCGCCGCCCTCTTCGCGAGGCCCGCGGTGGGCGCCGCCGACCGGATGCGCTGCGAGGCCTTGCTGGCACCCACTGGACAGACGCTCTGGGTCGAGCGCGAAGAAGCGCTCGACGCCGTCACCGCGCTGTCGGGGTCCGGTCCAGCCTACGTGTTCTACCTGCTCGAGGCGATGATCGAGGCCGGCACGGCGCTCGGCCTTCCTGCCGAGCAGGCCCGGCAGCTCGCGGTGCAGACGGTGCGCGGCAGCGCCGCGCTCGCCGCGGCCGCCAGCGAGACGCCGGCGGCGCTGCGCCAGCGCGTCACTTCCCGGGGCGGCACGACGCACGCCGCGATCGAGCGGCTCGAGAGCCGCGCGGTCCGCGCCGCCTTCGTCGAGGCGATCGCGGCAGCGAACGAGCGCGCCCGCGAGCTCGGCGACGACCTCGACCGCTGACGCTTCCTTCCCCTACGACAAATCGCGGAGACAACGACCATGAGCGAGCTTTCCTACCTGTCGCCGACGCCGACGAGCCCGTGGCACACCTACCTGTCGCAGGTCGACCGCGTCCTGCCCTACCTCGGCCCGCTGGCGCGCTGGTCGGAGACGCTGAAGCATCCGAAGCGAGCCCTCATCGTCGACGTGCCGATCGAGATGGACGACGGCCGGGTCGCTCACTTCGAGGGCTTCCGGGTCCAGCACAACCTGTCGCGCGGCCCGGGCAAGGGCGGCGTCCGCTACCACCCCGACGTGACGCTCGAGGAGGTGATGGCCCTGGCGGCCTGGATGACGGTCAAATGCGCCGCCGTGAACCTGCCGTACGGGGGCGCCAAGGGCGGCATCCGCTGCGATCCGTCGAAGCTTTCGAAGAAGGAACTCGAACGCATGACGCGGCGCTACACGAGCGAGATCGGCATCATCATCGGCCCGCATCGAGACATCCCGGCGCCCGACGTCAACACCAACGGCCAGATCATGGCCTGGATGATGGACACCTACTCGCAGAACATCGGCGGCACGGCGACCGGCGTCGTCACCGGCAAGCCCTTGCATCTGGGCGGCTCGCTCGGTCGTGTGAAGGCGACCGGACGCGGCGTCTTCGTCACCGGCCGCGAGGCAGCGCGCCGGATCGGCCTCGACCTGAATGGTGCGCGCGTCGCGATCCAGGGCATGGGCAACGTCGGCAGCTCGGCGGCGGAGCTCTTCGTGCAGGCCGGCGCCACCATCGTCGCCATGCAGGATCACACGGGCACGCTGGTGAATCCCGCCGGGTTCGACCTGGCCACCGTGATGGCGGTGCTGAAGCGCGACGGCGGCATCGTCCGGGTCGAGGGGGCCGAGCCCATCTCCGAAGAGGCGTTCTGGGATGTCGATTGCGACGTCCTCATCCCGGCTGCGCTCGAGGGCCAGATCACGCCGGAACGGGCCGGGCGCATCAAGGCAAAGATGGTCCTCGAGGGCGCCAACGGACCGACCCTTCCCGAAGGCGACGACGTGCTCGCCGAGCGCAACGTCCTCGTCGTTCCCGACGTCATCTGCAACGCCGGCGGCGTGACGGTCAGCTACTTCGAATGGGTTCAGGACTTCTCGAGCTTTTTCTGGAGCGAAGACGAGATCAACGTGCGCCTCGACAAGATCATGGTCGACGCATTGAAGAAGATCTGGGACACGGCCGATCGCTACAAGATCAGCTTGCGCACCGCCACGTTCGCGGTCGCCTGCGAGCGCATCCTCACCGCCCGCGAGGAGCGCGGCTTGTATCCCTGACGCATTCGCGTCCGGGATACAAGCCTGCGGACGCGTGTGGGGCTCCCTCCCCGCTTCGCGCCCCTCCCTCCGCGAGGGAGGGGTCGGCCCCTCCAGGGCCGCTTTCACAGGTCGACAGGGAGCGGGGCGGAAGGCTTGACTTCCTCCAGGCAGATCATCGAGCGCACGTCGTCGACGCCCGGCACCTGCATGAGCTCGTCGGTGAGGAACTGGCTCAGGCTCTTCAGGTCGCGGGCGACGACCTTCAGCAGGTAGTCGTAGTCGCCGGAGACGGCGTAGCACTCGAGAATCTGCGGAAAGGCACGAACCCGCGCCTCGATGTCGCGGACCTGGCCGAACTGGTTGCCGGCGATGCTGACGTTGACATAGGCGGTGACGCCGAGGCCGAGCGCCTCGGCATCGACGCGCGCCGCGTAGCCGCGGATGACGGCGCGTTCCTCGAGCGAGCGGATGCGGCGAAAGACCTGGGGCGCCGACAGATGAACGGTCGCTGACAGCTCGACGTTGGTAGCCCGCCCCGCCGACTGCAGCTCCCGAAGAATCTTTCGATCAATAGCGTCGAGAGTAGGGGTCATGGCGTTGAAATTGGCGAAGGCGCAAGAAGCGTTCGGATTATCGGCTTCTTGCGCATCAAGTGGAAAGCACATTTCGGCCTCTGCGGCCTAGACTGAGGCTCGCTGTCCGTCCGCCTGGAGACCTTGCCATGAACCCGTCCGCCACCTCCGTCGAACTCGAGCGCCGCCATGGCGCGTGCAACTACGACCCCCTGGCCGTCACGCTCGAGCGCGGCGAGGGCGTCTGGCTGTTCGACACCGCCGGCCGCCGCTACCTCGACATGATGTCGGCCTATTCCGCCGTCAGCTTTGGCCATGGCCACCCGGCACTGGTCGCCGCGCTGACCCGCCAGGCCGAGCGCCTCGCAGTGACGAGCCGCGCCTTTCACACGGCCCGGCTCGGGCCCTACCTGGCGGCGCTCTGCCGCGTCACCGGCATGGCGCGGGCGCTGCCGATGAACACCGGCGCCGAGGCCGTCGAGACGGCGATCAAGGCGGCCCGCAAGTGGGCCTACAAGGTCAAGGGCGTCGCCGATGGTCGGGCCGAGATCATCGTCGCCGCTGGCAACTTCGCCGGCCGGACGACGACGATCGTCGGTTTTTCCAGCGAAGCGCAGTACCGCGACGGCTTCGGCCCGTTCACGCCGGGGTTTCGCAGCGTTCCCTTCGGCGACGCCGCCGCGCTCGAGGCCGCGATCGGCCCGGACACGGCGGCCTTCATCGTCGAGCCCGTCCAGGGCGAAGCCGGCATCATCGTGCCGCCGGTCGGCTACCTGAAGGCGGTGCGCGAGATCTGCACCCGCCACAACGTTCTCATGATCGCCGACGAGGTGCAGACCGGTCTCGGCCGCACCGGCCGCGTCCTCGCCTGCGACCACGAAGGGGTGCGGCCCGACGGCCTGACGCTCGGCAAGGCGCTCGGCGGCGGGCTCCTCCCGGTGAGCGCCTTCTGCGCCCGCGAGGACGTGATGGCGGTGTTCAGGCCCGGCGACCACGGCAGCACCTTCGGCGGCAACCCGCTAGGCGCGGCCGTCGGCGAGGCGGCGCTCGAGCTGCTCGAGCACGGCCCGTTCTGCGCGACGGCGCGCGTCCAGGGCGAGTACCTGTTGACGCAACTGTCGCGCCTCGGCCACCCCGCGATCGTCGAGATTCGCGGCAAGGGCCTGCTCGTCGGCGTCGAGATCGACCGCCGTGCGGCCAGCGCACGTCAGGTCTGCGACGCCCTGGTCGACGAAGGCGTGCTGACGAAGGACACCCACGGTACCGTGGTGCGAATGGCGCCGCCGCTGACGATCGAGCCGGCGCAGATCGACCTCGCCGTCGCCGCCCTCGGCCGGGCGCTCGAGCGGGTCGCCGTGCCGGCGGCCGAGGCCGTCGCGGCCTGAGCGGCACGGCGGCCGATGGGGTCGCGCAGGGTCCTGGAGCCGTCCGCACCGGCCGTCGCCGCTCAGCGCAGCGCGTGATCGGCGGCGACGCCGGCGAAGACGGCGAAGCCGACCCAGTGGTTCACGCGAAACGCCCGAAAGCAGCCGTCGCGGCTACGCTCGCGAATGAGCGTGTAGTGCCAGAGCGCGACCAGCGCTGCGGCGGCCAGTCCGAGGAAGTACGGCGGTCCGAAGCCGAGACCTGCTCCGAGCCACGCCCACAGCGCCAGGTAGGCGGCGTAGAAGGCCATGACCGCGGCGACGTCGAAGTGGCCGAGGGTGATCGCGGAGGTCTGGATGCCGATCTTCAGGTCGTCGTCGCGGTCGACCATCGCGTACTCGGTGTCGTAGGCGAGCACCCAGAACAGGTTGCCGACGAGGAGCCACCAGGCGAGCGCGGGTACGGTGCCCCGGACGGCCGCGAACGCCATCGGGATGCCGAAGCTGAAGGCGACGCCGAGGACCGCCTGCGGCATGGCGAAGAACCGCTTGCTGAAGGGGTAGGCCAGCGTCACCGCGACGGCCGCGAAGCTCCAGGCGATCGCGATGCGGTTGGTCGTCAGCACGAGCCCGAAAGCGGCGACAGCGAGCACCCCCCCGACGGCGATGGCCTCGCGCGGCGACACCGCGCCACTCGTCACCGGCCGCGCCGCGGTCCGCTTCACGTGGCGATCGAACTCGCGGTCGGCGACGTCGTTGAAGGCGCAGCCGGCGCTGCGCGTGAGGAAGGTCCCAAGCGCGAACACGAGCAGGAGATACCAGCCCGGAAAGCCGCCCGCGGCGATCCAGAGCGCCGACAGCGTCGGCCAGAGCAGCAGATAGGTGCCGGCGGGACGGTCCCAGCGGATCAGGTCGAGGTAAAGCGCGAGACGCTGGCGCGCGGGCAGGACAGGCATGCGTGGATTGTCGTCACCCGGTCACGGTCGTCGAGATCGTGCATCCGGCACGCCGGCCGCCACGATCCCTGTCGGCGCCGGGGTCGGCAGATGAGTTAATGGAAGACACCACTTCCGGTACCTGGAAATGAAGATCATCCCTGCCCTGGCGCTCGTCCTCGCCGCTGCCCCGACGTTCGCCCAGCCGAACGTCGCCGTCTCGATCGGCATCAACCAGCCGGGCGTGTACGGCCGCGTCAATATCAGCAACCTGCCGGCGCCGGCTCTCTTCAGCGCCCGGCCGGTGCTGATCGCCCCGCCGCGGGTGGTCGTGGAGCGCCGGCCGATCTACCTCTACGTACCAGCCGCGCACCAGGCGCAGTGGGGTCGCTACTGCGGACGCTACGCCGCCTGTGGCCAGCCCGTGTACTTCGTCCGCGACGACTGGGTTCGCGAACGCTACGAGCACGAGCACCCCGGCTGGAACAACGGGCGCCACCGTGGCTGGGACAAGCACGACAAGCACCACGACAACGGCCACGGCAAGGGCCACAAGGACAAGCGCTAGGCCCCTCTGGGCCGCCCGGGCGCGCGAAGCGCGTCCCTCGCCGGCTTCCCGTGCGCCGCGCATGCCAGCGAGGCGAGGGGCTCGCTCCGGCGTTCTTGCGAGCCTAGCCCTCTAGCTGCTTCTGGAAAACCAGACCGGCGTGCTCGCGCAGGGCATGGAAGCGGATCTTCGGCCAGTTGGCCTCGATGGCGCGCAGCTCGGGCGCGTATTCGACCAGCACGGTCGGCGCGTCGACGGCGTCGTAGGCCACGCGGTGCGAGTTGCCGTCGATGAAGCGCTGCAGCTCGCGGGCGCCGCCGTCTTCCGGCGCGCAGGTGACCCAGCGTGCGACCTGGAAGCGGCTCGGCAGGACGCGCGCCTTGACGCCGTACTCGTGCTCGAGCCGATGCGCGACCACCTCGAACTGCAGCTGGCCGACGGCGCCGAGCAGCAGCACCGAGCCGAGCAGCGGCCGGAAGACCTGGATCGCGCCTTCCTCGCCGAGCTGCGTCAGGCCGGCGCGGAGCTGCTTCGTACGCAGCGGATCGGCCACCTCGACCGAGCGGAACATCTCGGGCGCGAAGAACGGCAGACCCGTGTATTGCAGCGACTCGCCCTCGGTCAGCGTGTCGGCGAGCTGCAGCACGCCGTGGTTCGGAATGCCGATGATGTCGCCGGCAAAGGCCTCCTCGAGCAGCTCGCGGCGCTGGCTCAGGAAGCTGACGACCGTGTTCGGCCGCAACTCCTTGCCCGAGCGCACGACCTTCAGCCGCATACCGCGCTCGAAGTGTCCGGAGGCGACGCGCACGAAGGCGATGCGGTCGCGGTGCGACGGGTCCATGTTGGCCTGGATCTTGAACACGACGCCGCTGAACTTCTTCTCGTCGGGCTGCACCAGCCGCTGCATCGACGCGCGCGGGCCCGGCGGCGGTGCCAGGTCGACCAGCGCGTCGAGCACCTCGCGCACGCCGAAGTTGTTGACCGCCGAGCCGAAAAACATCGGTGTCTGCCGGCCCGCCAGGAAGGCGCTGCGGTCGAACGGCGGCGCGGCGTCGGTGAGCAGCTCGATCTCGCCCTGCGCCTGGGCGTACTCGGCGCCGAAGCGGCCCGCGTACTCGGGGTTGTCGAGCCCGGCGAGGATCTCGTCGCCGCTGCCGCTTTCGCGGTCGCGGTCCTGGCCGGCCTTGAACACGCGCATCTGCTTCTCGCGCAGGTCCATCACGCCGTGGAAGCGCTTGCCCATGCCGACCGGCCAGGTGA
>JBBRFB010000105.1:0-11940 GCA_038225015.1 Burkholderiales bacterium | reverse complement strand
GGCGCACGGCGTGTCGATGACGCGCTTCGAATCGCGGCCGGCACGCTCGGGCCAGTGGGAGTACTACTTCTACGTCGACATCGAGGGCCACCCGGAGCAGCCGAACGTCGCCCTGGCGCTGGCGGAGCTGCGCGACGCGTGCGCGTTCTTCAAGCTGCTGGGCACCTACCCCGTCGATTCCCACTGACGTGATGACTTCCCCTGCGACCGCTCTTCCTTCGTTCCCGCACTGATGTTCCAGCAGCTCGGTGTCATCGGTTGCGGCCTCATGGGCGGCTCGTTCGCGCTCGCGATGAAGCGCGCCGGACTCGTCAAGCGGGTGATCGGCTACAGCAAGTCGCCGTCGACCACCGAGCATGCGAAGCGGCTCGGCGTGATCGACCAGGCTGCCGAGTCGGCGCTGCTCGCCGTCTCCGGCTCCGACCTGGTCCTCATCGCCGTGCCGGTCTCGGCCACCGAAGCCACGTTCAAGGCCATCCGCCACCTGATCGAGCCCGGCGCGCTCATGATGGACGTCGGCTCGACTAAGCGCGACGTCGTCGATGCCGCCCGCCGCGTGCTGAAGGACCGCATCTCGTCGTTCGTGCCCGCGCATCCGATCGCCGGCAAGGAAGTCGCGGGAATCGCCCACGCCGACGCGTCGCTGTACCACGGCCGCCAGGTCATCCTGACGCCGCTGCCGACCACCTCGCCCGATCTGGTGCAGAAGGCGACCGACACGTGGGCGGCGATCGGCTCGCACGTGCTGCGGATGACGCCGGAGAACCACGACGCCGCCTTCGCCGCGGTCAGCCACCTGCCGCACATCCTGGCCTTCGCTTTTTTCAACTCGGTGGCGCGCCAGCCCGCGGGACGCGACTTCCTCTCGCTCGGCGGCCCGGGCTTTCGCGACTTCACGCGCATCGCGGCGAGCAACCCCGAGATCTGGCGCGACATCCTGATGGCGAACCGGGAAGAGATCCTGAAGCAGACGCAACGCTTCCGGCATGCCCTCGACGCCATGGAGCACGTCGTCAAGACCGGCAACGCCGAGGCGCTCGAGGCGCTGATCCGAAGTGCCAGCGAGGCCCGTGCGGGCTGGCAGATGAACTCCGCGACCGCCGCCACGCATCGCTGAGCGGGCGTACGGGCGGGGCATGTACAGCACACGGTTCCTCGACCTGCCGCCCCTCGAGGCGATCGGTGGCACGGTGCGCGTGCCGGGCTCGAAGAGCATCTCGAACCGCCTCCTCCTGCTCGCCGGGCTGGCCGGCGGAACGACCCTCATCGAGGGCCTGCTCGAGTCCGACGACACCGCCGTCATGCGCGAGGCCCTGCGTGGTCTCGGCTGCACCGTCGAGCCTGCCGGAAGCGCCACCCTGGTGAGCGGCCTGGGCGAACGCCGGGCGCCAGCCGAGGCGAGCTTTCACCTCGGCAACTCGGGCACCTCGGTGCGCACCCTGACCGCTGCACTCGCCGTGATCGGCGCGATGCAGGGTGCGCGGTTCACGGTCACCGGCTCGGCCCGCATGCACGAACGCCCGATCGGTGACCTCGTCGAGGCGCTGCGGCCACTGGGCTGCCCGATCGACTACCTCGGCCGGGCGGGCTTTCCGCCGCTCCTGCTCGGCGACGGCATGCCGCACGCCCTGGCGCTCACGGTGCCGCTGCGGGTTCGCGGCGACGTCTCCAGCCAGTTCCTCACCGGCCTGTTGCAGGCCATGGTGCTGGTCGCGGCCGACCGCGAGGTCGCCATCGACGTCGAAGGCGAGCTGATATCGAAGCCCTATGTCGCCATCACCATCGAGCTGCTGCGGCGGTTCGGCGTCCAGGTGCGCCACGACGGCTGGCGCCGCTTCGTCGTCCCCGCCGGCAGCCGCCTGAGCGCGCCGCCCATGCTGACGGTCGAGGGCGATGCCTCGTCGGCGAGCTATTTCATCGCCGCCGGCGCGATCGCCGCCACCGGCGAGGCCCTGACGATCGACGGCGTCGGCAGCGACTCGATCCAGGGCGACATCGCGTTCGTCGACGCGGTGCGCGCGATGGGGGCGCGAATCGACGCCGAACCCGGCCGGCTGGTCGTTCGCCGCGGCCGCTGGCCACTCGCACCGATCGACCTCGACTGCAACCACATGCCCGACGCTGCCATGACCCTGGCGGCGCTGGCGCTGTTCGCCGACGGGCCGTCGCGGCTCTGCAACATCGCCAGCTGGCGAGTCAAGGAAACCGATCGCCTGGCGGCCATGGCCTGCGAGCTGCGCAAGGTCGGCGCGTCCGTGGTTGAAGGCGACGATTCGATCGAGATCACGCCGCCTGTGGCCTGGCGCGCGGCGTCGATCGCCACCTACGACGATCACCGGGTCGCCATGAGCCTGTCGCTGGCCGCCTTCAACCCGCTCGCCGGCCACGGCGCCGGCGTGCCGCTGCGCATCCTCGACCCGCGCACCGTCGGCAAGACCTGGCCCGACTATTTCGAGGCGCTGTTCTCGGTCGCCTCGACGCCGCGCCAGGCCATTCCCGTGCTCACCGTCGACGGGCCGACAGCGTCCGGCAAGGGCACCCTCGCGAGCGCGCTGGCCGGCGCGCTCGGCTACCACCTCCTCGACTCCGGGGCGCTCTACCGCGCCGCCGCGCTGGCCGCCCTCGAATCCGGCACCGACGCCGGCGACGAAGCCGCGCTCGCGGCGCTGGCGTCGACGCTCGATCTGCATTTCGAGCCCGGACGCCTCCTCCTGCGCGGCCGCGATGTCACGGAGTCGCTGCGGCTCGAGGCGGCCGGTGCGTTGGCCTCGCGCATTTCTGCCTGGCCCCGGGTCCGCACCGCCCTGCTCGACCTGCAGCTTGGCTTTCGCCGGCTGCCGGGGCTGGTCGCCGACGGCCGCGACATGGGCAGCGTCGTCTTCACCGACGCGAAGCTGAAGGTCTTCCTCACTGCCGGTGCCGCCGAACGCGCCGAAAGGCGGCACAAGCAGTTGATTTCAAAGGGAATTTCCGCTAATATCGACAGTCTTCGTGCCGACTTGGAGGCGCGCGACGCTCGCGACAAAAATCGCAGCGCCTCGCCCCTCGTGGCGGCCGAAGGGGCGCTGTTGCTGGACAACTCCGCACTCTCGATCGATGCGTCGGTCGAACGGGTGCTCGAAGCCTGGCAGGAGCGTCAGCCTTTCGACCGATCGCCGGCGAAGGGCTAGGTCCGGCGCTTTCCCGCCTCGTGCCGCATGGCACACCGAAGCGCCGGTTTCGACAACTCAACCCCCGCGGCCACGTCAGCGGCCGCACCGAAATACCAGACCCATGTCCCAAACCCAAGTAGCCACGCCGCGTGCGTCCGAAGCCTTCCCGCCCGATTCCTTCGCGGCCATGTTCGAGGATTCGCTCAAGAAGGCCGAGATGCGCAGCGGCGAGGTCATCACCGCCGAAGTCGTCCGGGTCGAGCACAACTTCGTCGTCGTCAACGCCGGCCTGAAGTCGGAAGCCTACGTCCCGATCGAAGAGTTCAAGAACGACATCGGCGAGCTCGAAGTCCAGCCCGGCGATTTCGTCTCGGTCGCCATCGACGCGGTCGAGAACGGCTACGGCGACACCATCCTGTCGCGCGACAAGGCCAAGCGCCTCGCGTCGTGGCTGTCGCTCGAGAATTCGCTCGAGTCGGGCGAGTTCGTCACCGGCACCGTCAACGGCAAGGTCAAGGGCGGCCTCACCGTCCTCGTCAACGGCATCCGCGCCTTCCTCCCGGGCTCCCTGCTGGACACGCGTCCGGTGAAGGACATGAGCCCGTTCGAGGGCAAGACGATGGAGTTCAAGGTCATCAAGCTCGACCGCAAGCGCAACAACGTCGTGCTGTCGCGCCGTGCCGTGGTCGAGGCCTCGATGGGCGAAGAGCGCGCCAAGCTGATGGAGACGCTGCGCGAAGGCGCGATCGTCCACGGCGTGGTCAAGAACATCACCGAGTACGGCGCCTTCGTCGACCTCGGCGGCATCGACGGCCTGCTCCACATCACCGACATGGCCTGGCGCCGTGTCCGCCATCCGAGCGAGGTGGTGCAGGTCGGCCAGGAGCTCGACGCCAAGGTGCTCAAGTTCGACGCCGAGAAGAACCGCGTCTCGCTCGGCATCAAGCAACTCGGCGACGACCCGTGGCACGGCGTCTCGCGGCGCTACCCGCAAGGCACGCGCCTGTTCGGCAAGGTCACCAACATCGCCGACTACGGCGCCTTCGTCGAGATCGAGCCGGGCATCGAGGGCCTGGTCCACGTCTCGGAAATGGACTGGACGAACAAGAACGTCGCCCCGTCGAAGACGGTCTCGCTCGGCGAAGAAGTCGAAGTGATGGTCCTCGAGATCGACGAGGAGAAGCGCCGCATCAGCCTGGGCATGAAGCAGTGCAAGGCGAACCCGTGGGAAGAATTCTCGGCCACCGTGCAGCGCGGCGACCGCGTTTCCGGCCCGGTCAAGTCGATCACCGACTTCGGCGTCTTCGTCGGCCTGGCGGCGGGCATCGACGGCCTGGTGCACCTCTCCGACCTGTCCTGGAACGAGCCGGGCGAGGCGGCGGTGCGCAACTACAAGAAGGGCCAGGAGGTCGAGGCACTGGTGCTGGCGATCGACGTCGATCGTGAGCGCATCTCGCTCGGCATCAAGCAGCTCGACTCCGATCCGTTCACGAGCTTCACCTCCATCAACGACCGCGGCGCGCTCGTCAACGGCAAGGTGAAGACGGTCGACGCGCGCGGCGCCGAGATCGAGCTCAACGCCGACGTCACCGGCTACCTGCGCGCCTCCGAGATCAGCCGCGACCGCGTCGAGGACGCGCGCAACGTGCTGAAGGAGGGTGACGAGGTCTCGACCATGATCATCAACGTCGACCGCAAGGCGCGCTCGATCCAGCTGTCGATCAAGGCCAAGGACAACGCCGACCAGCAGGAGGCCATGCAGCGCCTCTCGCAGACCAGCGAGCGCGAGAATGCGGGCACGACGAGCCTCGGGGCGTTGCTGCGCGCCAAACTCGACAACCAGAACCAGGACAGCTGACCGGTCTGGGCGAGCAGAGCGGAGCCTTCCTTGACGCGCTCCGACCTCGTGGTGCAGCTGGCCGAGCGGTTCGGCCAGCTCACCCATCGGGACACCGAGTTCGCGGTGAAGACCATCCTCGACGCCATGGCCTCGGCCCTGGCGCGTGGCCATCGCATCGAGATCCGCGGTTTCGGCAGCTTCTCCATCAATCGCCGGCCGCCGCGCGTCGGCCGCAATCCGCGATCGGGCGAGCAGGTCGTCATCTCCGAAAAGCTCGTGCCCCATTTCAAGCCGGGCAAGGCCTTGCGCGAAGCGGTCGACGTCCAGGTCGGCGCCCTGCGCGCCAGCGATGACGCCGCCGCCGCACCACCGGTCAATCCGCCGGAGCGCTAAGCGCGCGCGACGATGCGCCTTCTTGTCTGGCTTGCCCGCGCCGCGGTCTTCTTCGTCCTGTTCGCGTTCGCGCTGAACAACCAGCAGGATGCGAGCGTGCGCGGCTTCTTCGGCCAGGAGTGGCGGGCACCCATGGTCATCATCGTGCTCGCGGCATTCGGCTTCGGCTGTGCCTTCGGCATCTTCGCGATGGTGCCGAGCTGGTGGCGGCAACGCCGTGTCGCCCGCGAGGCGGCGCGCGCGCCTGCTCCCTTCCCGGCTGCCGCCAGCACCACCTCGATGCCGAGCGAGCCGGCGCTGCTGCACCCGCCCCGCGATGGACTTTGACCTGCAGTGGCTGCTGTGGGCGATGCCGCTGGCGTTCGCGCTCGGCTGGCTCGCCTCGCGCTGGGACGTGCGCCAGTGGCGCCGCGAGCTGACGAGCTCGCCGAAGGTCTACTACAACGGCCTGAACCTGCTCCTCAACGAGCAGCACGACAAGGCGATCGACGCCTTCATCGAGGCCGTCCAGCAGGATCCGGACACCTCCGACCTGCACTTCGCCCTCGGAAACCTGTTCCGCCGCCGCGGCGAGTACGAGCGTGCCGTGCGAGTTCATCAGCACCTGCTCGGCCGCGCCGACCTGCCCAAGGGCGAGCGAGACCGTGCCCAGCACGCACTCGCCCAGGACTACATGAAGGCGGGCCTGTTCGATCGCGCCGAGGACGCCTTCAAGGCCCTCGCCGGGACGGCGTTCGACACCGAGTCGCGCCTGGCCCTGCTCGACCTGCACGAGCGCTCGCGCAACTGGAACGCGGCCATCGACGTCGCCCGGCAGCTCGAACGCAGCGGCACCGGCTCGTTCGCGTCGCGCATCGCCCACTACGGCTGCGAGCTCGCGCTCGAAGCCGATGCCCAGCAGCGCGGGGAAGCGGCAGACAAGGCCCTGGCCGATGCCCGCCAGGCGGCGCCGCACGACGCCCGGCCCCTGGTTCTCGCCGGCGAGCGGGCGCTGGCGCGCAACGACACCGACGAGGCGATGCGCGCCTGGGGCACGCTGATGACGTCGCAGCCGGCCGCCTTCAACCTGGTGGCGCAGCGCTACGCGGCAGCGGCCGCTGCCGCCGGCAAGGGTGCCGCAGCGCTCGAGCGCCTGCAGGCCGTCTACGTGCAGGCGCCGACGATGGACCTGCTCGAGGCGATCGCGGCGCTGCAACCCGACGATGCGGCGACGCGGGAGCGCCTGCTCGAGCATCTGCGCCTGCACCCGACGCTCGCCGCCGCGCTCGCCGTGCTCTCGCCCGCGGCGCCGGCAAGCGCGTCGCAAACGCCCCTCGAGCTCGGCGAGGCCGGCGCGGTGCGCGAAGCAGTCCGCCGCGCCGCTCGGCCACTGCACCGTTACCGGTGCGCCGCCTGCGGCTTCGAGACCGAGCACTATTTCTGGCAGTGTCCCGGCTGCCTCGGCTGGGACACCTACCCGCCGCATCGGCTCGAGGACGCACCGTGAGCAGCGCCGTGCCGAGCCGCGAGCGGCTGGCGCAGGCACGCGTCCTGGTGGTCGGCGACGCCATGCTCGACCGATACTGGTTCGGCGCCGTCGACCGCATCTCCCCGGAGGCGCCGGTGCCGGTCGTTCGCGTCGAGCGCGAGGAGGAGCGCCTCGGCGGTGCCGCCAACGTCGCGCTCAACGTCAAGACCGTCGGTGCCGCGACGACGCTCATCACCGTCGTCGGCGACGACGAACCGGCCCGGCGGGTGCGCGAGCTGCTCGCCGAGCGCGGCGTCACCGCCCTGCTCGGTACCGACGCCAAGCTCTACACCATCGTCAAGCTGCGCGTCATCGGGCGCGCCCAGCAGCTCATCCGCGTCGACTTCGAGAGCCAGCCCGACCACGAGGTGCTGTCCAGCATGCTCGTCGATTTCGATCGCGTGCTGCCCGAACACGACGCCGTGCTCTTCTCCGACTACGGCAAGGGCGGCCTCGCCCATATCCAGACCATGATCGAGCGGGCCCGCGCGCTGGGCAAGCCGGTGCTCGTCGATCCGAAGGGCAGCGACTGGTCGCGCTATGCCGGCGCGACCGTCATCACGCCCAACCGCGCCGAGCTGGCGCTGGTGATCGGCGCGTGGGCCGGCGCCGATCAACTGGCCGAGCGGGTGCAGGCGCTGCGCCGCACGCATCGGCTAGACGCCGTGGTCCTCACCCGCGCCGAGGAGGGGATGTCGCTCTTCGACGCCGGCGGCCATGCCCAAGTGCCCGCCCAGGCCCGCGAGGTCTTCGACGTCACCGGCGCCGGCGACACCGTGATCGCCGCGCTCGCGTCGATGCTCGCCGCCGGGTTGACCCTGCGCCAGGCGATGCCGGTGGCCAACCGCGCCGGCGGCATCGTGGTCGGCAAGTTCGGCACCGCCAGCGTCACCTACGACGAGCTGTTCGCAACGGAGGACACGCCATGAAGGTCGTGGTGACCGGCGCCGCCGGAATGATCGGCGCCAACATCGTTCGCGGCCTGAACGCCCGCGGCATCGACGACGTGATCGCCGTCGACGACCTCAGCGACGGCTCGAAATACCGCAACCTCGTCGACGCGAAGATCAGCGACTACTTCGATCGGCGTGACTTCTACGACCGCTTCGAGCGCGGCGAGCTCGGCGCCGTGGACGCCGTCTTCCACGAAGGCGCCTGCTCCGACACCATGGAGCACGACGGCCGGCTGATGCTCGACCTCAACTACCGCGCCTCGAAGCAGCTCCTCGACGCCTGCCAGGCGCAGCGCGTGCGGCTGCTCTACGCGTCGTCGGCAGCCACCTACGGCGGCTCGGCCTCGTTTCGCGAGGAGCCCGAGTTCGAGCAGCCGCTCAACGTCTACGGCTGGTCGAAGCTGCTGTTCGACAACGTCGTGCGGCGTACCCTGCCGACGGCGCGAACGCAGATCGCGGGCTTTCGCTACTTCAACGTCTACGGTCCTCGCGAGCAGCACAAGGGCCGGATGGCGTCGGTGGCGTTTCATCACTTCAACCAGCTGCAGGCCGACGGCCGGGTCCGGCTGTTCGGTCCCTACAACGGCTACGAGGCCGGCGAGCAGCGGCGCGATTTCGTCTTCGTCGACGATGTCGTCGCGGTCAATCTCTGGTTCCTCGACCACCCCGAGGCGAGCGGCATCTTCAATCTCGGCACCGGCTGCGCCCAGCCTTTCAACGACATCGCGGTGGCCGTCGTCAACGGCACCCGCGCAGCCGACGGCGAAGCGCCCCTCGGCCTCGCCGGGCTGGTGGCGGCCGGGCTGATCGAGTACATCGAGTTTCCCGAGGCCCTGGTCGGCAGGTACCAGTGCTTCACCGAGGCCGATCTGGGCCGATTGCGCGGCATCGGCTGCGACCATGCCTTCGCCGATGTCGGCGCCGGCGTCGCGCGCTACGTCGAGTGGCTGCAGGGCCAGGGGCCGGGGTGAAGCGCGGCCTGGTCGCGCTGGCCGTCTGGCTCGGCGCCGGCGCGGTCGCCGCGGTCGACGTCAACACCGCGAGCCAGGCCGATCTGGAGTCGGTCGAGGGCATCGGCCCGAGCCTGTCGACGCGGATCCTCGAAGCGCGGCAGCGCGGCCGCTTCACGGGCTGGGAAGATCTCGCCCGCCGCGTCAAGGGTGTCGGCAACGGCCGACGTCTCGCAAGGGCCGGCCTGACGATCGACGACGCCGCCTCGGCGCCGCGGTTCGGCGCCAACGAGCCGGCGGCAGACGCATCGGCATCGGCGGCCGCCGCCGCGGCGAGCCCCGCGCGGCGCTAGCCGACGTGCGTTGACGGCGGCGCGGGCGCCGTCGCCTTCGCCGTCCAGCCGAAGAAGGCGAGCACCTCGTCCCGGCGCTCGAAGGTGTCGCGGGCGCCAAGGGCGATGAGTTCGCACGTGTATGGCGCCTCGAAAAGCAGGTAGCTCGCCAGCGCCGCGCCGCGGGCGTCGTCGCCGCGGCCGGAGACGCCGATCCCGCGCAGCATGGTGCGAATCGAGAGCGGCAGGCTGCCGAGGTGCTTGGCGGCGATGTCGTCGAGCCGCTCGCTCGGTGCGATGACGAGTACCTGGAGCGGCTTCAGGCTGGTGGCGGCGCGGCCTTCGGGCGGCAGCAGCGCCAAGGTCGCATTGATTCGGCGCAGCCGTTCCACGTCGACGGCAAGCGCGTCGAGGAAGATGTTCGAGAGCGCATGGCCGGCGATCTGCGCCAGATTCGGGTAGTCGTGGCTGGCCGCCCGTTCGCCCGGGGGCTCGTGCATCCGCCCGGCGCCGACGACGAGGATGCGCTCGGCGCCGAGATGGACCGCGGGCGAGATCGGCGCCGCCTGGCGCATCGAGCCGTCGCCGCAGTATTCGGTCTGGCCGGCGATGTCGAGCGCGACCGCCGGAAAGACGAACGGGATCGCCGAAGACGCGAGCAGGTGCGGCACCGCGATCGGCTGGCGCACCGCGAGGCGCTGCGAGCGCGTCCACGGGACGATGTCGACGAGAGCGTCGTAGAAGGTCACGTGCAGGCCGGACCCGTAGCTCGATGCCGTGACCGCCAGGGCGTGCAGATGGCCCTCGGCCATCATGCGGTGCAGCCGCGTCGTGCTGACCAGCTTCTTCAGCAGCGCTTCGAGCGGCTCGTTGTCGAGCAGCGAGCGCGGCCGCGCCCGCCGCCAGCGCGCGATCGCCCAGCCGATCGACATCATCGTCAGCCAGCGCGCGCCGGTGCGGATGACGCCGAACGAGTCGGTGCGGTACACCTGCTCGGCGCGAAAGTTTTCCCAAACGGCGACGAGGCCGGCCACCGAGGCGTCGAAGTCGTCGCATTGGCAGGCCAGCGCGGCGGCGTTGATCGCCCCGGCGGAGGTGCCGGCGATGACCGGAAACGGGTTGCCGCTCGCGTCCGCCTCGCGGCGGATCTGGGCGATCGCCTTCAGCACGCCGATCTGATAGGCCGCCCGGGCGCCGCCGCCCGTCAGCACGAGGCCGGTGAGCGCGGTGGGCGTCGTCATCGCCGCCGGCAGGCCTCAGTCGTAGACGACGGCGGCCCGGCCGTGCGCCGCGGCCGCGCTCCAGCGCGCGAGTGCGGCGTCGGTCGGATAGAAACGCGCCGACTCGCCGAGGTCGAGTTCGCCGACGGCGTGATCGCGCAGGAGCGCGAGGCGAACGCCCAGCCCCAGCGGTGCGTCACCCTGCTCGCTGGCGATGCGACGCGACGGGAAGTCGCGCAATACCTCGGCCACCGGCGGTACGCTGCCGTTGACCTCGACCCGCAGGTACTTGCCGAAGCGGCAGCGCGCGCCGGCGAGATCCCAGACGCTCTGCACGTTCAGGCGCACGCCACCCGAGAAACGGTCGGGCTGCACGCGGCCCTGGACGATGACGAGCTCGTCGTCCTTCAGCAGGTCGCGATGGGTGTTGAGCAGCTCCTCGTGGGCAACCGCCTCCATCGCCTCGCTGGTGTCGTCGAGCTTGAAGATCGCGACGCGGCCGCGCTGGCCGTTCACGACGCGCAGATCGGCGACGATGCCGGCGAGCAGCACCGGTTCGCGCGAGTCGATCACGTCGGCGACGCGCAGCCGCACGAAGCGCCGGACCTCGGCCGCACTCTGATCGAAAAGGTGGCCGGAAAGATAGAAGCCGAGAGCCGCCTTCTCGAGCGTCAGCCGCTCCTTGATGCTCCAGGGCGCCGCCGCGACCAGTGCCGGCTCCTGCATGCTGGCGCCGTGCGCCAGCTCGTCGCGCGGGCCGAAGTCGAACAGGCCACCCTGGTCGGCGTGCGCCGCCTGCGTGTCGGCCCAGTCGAGCGCAAGCCCGGCGCTCGCGACCAGGCTCGAGCGCTCGACCCCGAGGGCGTCGAAGGCGCCCGCCTTGACCAGCGCCTCGACGACCCGCCGGTTGATCCGGCCGCGATCGACGCGGGCGCAGAAGTCGAACAGGCTGCGGAATGCGCCCCCGGCCTGGCGCGCGGCGACGATCGCCTCGATGGCACCCTGGCCGGTGCCCTTGATCGCGCCGAGGCCGAAGCGCACCGAGCGCGGCGAGAGAGGCTCGAAAGAGTGCGTGCCGGCGTTGACGTCGGGCGGCTCGACGGTGATGTCGAAGCCCTTGGCATCGGCGAGCAGCGACTTCAACTTGTCGCTGTTGTCGATCTCGACCGTCATGTTGGCGGCGAAGAACTCGGCCGGATAGTGAACCTTGATCCAGGCCGTGTGATAGGCGAGCAGCGAGTAGGCGGCGGCATGCGACTTGTTGAAGCCGTAGCCCGCGAACTTCTCCATCAGGTCGAACACTTCGTCGGCGACCGCTGCGGCGATCTCCTTCTTCGCCGCACCCTCGCGGAAGATGGCGCGATGGGTGGCCATCTCCTCGGCCTTCTTCTTGCCCATCGCCCGCCTGAGCAGGTCGGCGCTGCCCAGCGAGTAGCCTCCCAGAACCTGAGCGGCCTGCATCACCTGCTCCTGGTAGACCATGATCCCGTAGGTCTCGCCGAGCACCGTCTCGAGCAACGGGTGCGGGTAGCTCACCGGCTCGCGGCCGTGCTTGCGCGCGCAAAAGCTCGGGATGTTCTCCATCGGCCCCGG
>JBBRFB010000104.1:0-11996 GCA_038225015.1 Burkholderiales bacterium | reverse complement strand
GTCCACCGACATCGGGAAAGAAGCGCTCAGGGGGGTGGGGCGCTCTGCGGAGTGAAGTAAAGGAGGAGACGACGGTCGCAGGCCGTCGGCGGGGGACATGAACGCAGCAGAGCGCCCCAACCCCCTGATCTCGAGCCCACCCGACGCTCGGCAGTCCCTTGAAGAAGAGTGAAGGCGGACAGCCCACATCACCCGACCCTCGCATCGGGCACGACGAGCGCGCGTTCGAGGAGGATGACGGCGCCGTAGAGAAGCATGCCGATCATCGTGATGAGCAGCACCGCCATGAACATGGCGGCGGTGTCGAGCGTCACCTGCACCTGCAGCATCAGGTAGCCGAGGCCCTTGTCGGAGCTGAGGAACTCGCCGACGATGGCGCCGGCGACGGCGAGGATGGCGCCGACCTTCATGCCCGAGAAGATGTACGGCAGCGCGCTCGGCAGCTGGATCTTGGTGAAGATCTGCCAGCGCGAGCCGCGCAGCGAGCGCACCAGGTCGAGCAGGTCGGGCTCGACCTCGCGCAGGCCGCGCACAGTGGTGAGCAGGATCGGGAAGACGCAGATCGAGAAGGCGATCGCCATGTTCGGGATGACGCCGTACTTGAACCAGACGATGAAGAGCGGGCCGAGCGCGACCTTCGGGATCATGTTCAGGCTCACGAAGAGCGGCATCACCAGCGCCTCGAGCGGCTTCGACCAGGTGAATGCCAACGCGAGCAGAACGCCCGTGATGAGCGCGGCAGCGTAGCCGCCGAAGATCTCGGTCGCGGTGACCAGCGCGTTGCCGACCCAGTCGTAGTTCGCGACGCCGAGCGTGCGCACCGTGTCGACCGGCGACGGCATCACGAACTTCGGCACGTCGCCGAACTTGACGAACAGGTACCAGACGAGAAGAAGAGCCAGGTGCGACGCCACCGCCATCGATATCCGGGTCCAGCGGTCGGGTCTGCTGCGCATCGGGGTCAATGCTATCCCCTGGCCGCGTCGAGGCCGATAGACTGTTTCGAGTTCGTGGAGGCCGCCGTCGCGGTGCCGGACGTCAAGGAAATCACCATGCAGATCACCCGTCGCCTCGCGCTCGTCGCGCTTGCATTCGCCGGCATCGCCGCCGGCCCGGCGCGCGCCGAGGAAAAGCTCGACTTCATCCTCAACTGGGTGCCCGGCGGCGACCACGCGCCGTACTACTACGCCAAGAAGATGGGGTGGTACAAGGAGGCCGGGATCGACCTGAACCTCGAGCCGGGCAAGGGCTCGGCGCTGGCGGTGCAGAAGGTCGGCGCCGGCGCGAATCCGATCGGCCTGGCCGACATGTACAACGCCCTGGTGCTGCGCGGCAAGGGCGCCGACACCGTCGGCGTCTTCAACGTCTACGCCAATTCGCCGCAGGGCCTGTACTGGCTGAAGAGTTCGGGCATCAAGTCGGTGAAGGACCTCGTCGGCAAGAAGATCGGTAACCCCGCGGGCGACGGCGCGCGCACCACCTGGCCGGCGCTCGCCAAGGCCAACGGCATCGACCCCAACTCGGTCACCTGGGTCAACATCGACGCCAACTCGAAGCTGGCGGCGCTGAAGTCGAAGTCGATCGACGCCACGACCTCGTTCTACAACATTCACCACATCTTCAAGCGCGAGCTCGGCGACGACATGGGCTTCCTCGCCTGGAAGGACGCCGGCCTCAACACCTACGGCAACACGGTGATCGTCAATGCCGACTACCTGGCCAAGCACAAGACGACGATCGCGGCGTTCGTGAAGGTGACGCAGAAGGCCTTCGCCGCCTGCGCCGCGACGGCCAAGCCGTGCGTCGATGCGCTGGTCGAGGCCAACGGCGCCCTCAAGTTCGACAACGAGCTGCAGAACTGGGAGCTGGTCGAGGTGCTCATGACCGACAAGTTCTCGACCACCGTCGCCCTCGGCTACCTCGACCCGACCCGCATGGCGGCCGACTACGAACTCGCCAAGACCTACGGCGGCCTGGAAAAGCCCTTCGACGTGAAGACGGCCTACACCAACGAGTTCCTCGACCGCTCGATCAAGATGCCGAAGTGAGACGGCGGTGACAGGCAGCCAGACGACTCCGGCCGCCGGCACGGCGCCGCGCATCCGCACCACCGTTGTCGGCTCCTACCCGGTGCCCGAGTGGCTGCTGGCGGCCCCGTCGGAGCAGGGCCTGATCGACGCGACGCGGGTCGTCATCGCCACCCAGGAAGCGGCTGGCGTCGACGTCGTCTGCGACGGCGAGCTGTACCGGTTCGACCTTAACCACCCCGAGACGAACGGGATGATCGAGTACTTCGTGCGGCCGATGCAGGGCGTGCGCTACGCCATGAGCTTCGACGAGGTCCTGGCCTACCGGCAACTGCCCGGCATGCGCTTTCGGACCCGCCCGCCCGGCGTCGTCGGCGGCCCGCTCTCGAGCGGAACGCTCGACCTGCCGCTGGCCTGCCAGCGGGCCGCGGCGCTCGCCACGCATACCTTCAAATTCACCATCACCGGCCCGCACATGCTGGCCAAGACCCTGCTCGACCGCCACTACGGCGACACCCCCGAGCTCGCGCATGCGCTCGCCGACGTGCTCGCCGAGCAGGTGCGCCTTCTCGACGCCGACATCGTGCAGATCGACGAAGCGAACCTCCCGGGCCATCCCGAGGAATGGGAGTGGGCGGCTTCGGCGATCAACCGCGTTCTCGACGCCGTGAAGACGACGCCGGCGGTGCACCTGTGCTTCGGCAACTACGGCGGGCAGAGCGTGCAGAGCGGCACCTGGGAGCAGCTCATGCGCTACCTGAATTCGCTTCATGCCGACCACGTGGTGCTCGAATGCGCGCACCGGCCGCCCGAGGAGATCGAGGTCTTCAAGGAGCTCCGGCCGGAGATCGGCTTCGGTCTCGGCGTCGTCGACATCAAGGCCACCGAGGTCGAGTCGGCCGACGCCGTGGCGCGGGCGATCGAGCGTGCCGAGCGCGTGCTCGGCGCCGGCCGGGTGCGCTACATCCACCCCGACTGCGGCTTCTGGATGCTGAAGCGGCCGATCGCCGACGCCAAGATCCGCGCCCTCGCCCAGGGCCGCGACCTGTTCGAGGGCCGGGCGCACTGATCATCGCGCGCCCCGAGGTGGCTCAGCGCGCGGTGTAGCGGTCGCGCAGCGCCTGCGTCGCGCTCCTGAAGACGCCGAGGTCGCTGCCGACGGCGACGAAGCGCGCGCCCATCTCGATGTAGCGCCGCGCATCGGCGTCGACCGGCGCGAGGATGCCGGCGGGCTTGCCGGCCTGGCGCGCTGCGTCGAACACTTGGGCGATCGCCGCTTGCGCCTCCGGATGGTTCTGGTTGCCGAGGTGGCCGAGGCCCGCGGAGAGATCGGCAGGGCCGACGAAGACGCCGTCGATGCCGTCGACGGCTGCGATCGCGGCAGCCGCGTCGAGGCCATTTCGGCTCTCGATCTGGATCAGCACGCAGATCTGCTCGTTGATGTCGCGCAGATAGTTCTCGACCGTGCCGAAGCGATTGCTCCGCTGCGACATCGAGACGCCGCGGATGCCCGCGGGCGGGTAGCGCGTGGCGGCGACGGCGCGCGTCGCCTCCTCTGCCGACTCGACGAAGGGGATGAGGAAGTTGTAGAAGCCGGCGTCGAGCAGGCGCTTGATCTCGACCGGGTTGTTCCACGACGGGCGCACGATCGGTGCACTGGCGCTGTCCTTCAGGGCCATGAGCTGCGGGATGAAGGTCGTCACGTCGTTCGGCGAATGCTCGCCGTCGAGGAGCAGCCAGTCGAAGCCGGCGATTCCGAGCACCTCCGTCGTGATCGGATTGGCGAGCGAGCACCAGCAACCGATAAGCGTCTCGCCGGCGGCCAGGCGTTGCCGGAAGGTGTTCGGGAAGGGGCGGTACGCGGTGGGTGCCGACATGGGGTTCTTTCGATCGGGTGGGGAATGGGGCGGGCCGGGTCGCCCTCAGCGGACGAGGCACGGACGCTTGGGGTCGAAGCGCCAGCCGGGAAGGAGCGACTGCATGGCCAGCGCGTCGTCGCGCGCGCCCAGGCCGTGCGCTTCGTAGAGCCGGTGGGCGCGATCGACCTCGGCCATGTCGAGCTCGACGCCGAGGCCCGGCGCGGTCGGCACGCGGATCTGCCCGTCCTCGATGCGAAGCGGCTCCTTCGTGAGCCGCTCGCCGTCCTGCCAGATCCAGTGCGTGTCGATCGCGGTGATGCGGCCCGGTGCCGCGGCGGCGACGTGCGTGAACATGGCCAGCGAGACGTCGAAGTGGTTGTTCGAGTGCGAGCCCCACGTGAGGCCCCAGTCGCGGCAGGTCTGGGCCACGCGCACCGAGCCCGACAGGGTCCAGAAGTGCGGATCGGCAAGCGGGATGTCGACCGCCTGCAGGGCCAGGGCGTGGCTGAGCTGGCGCCAGTCGGTGGCGACCATGTTGGTCGCCGTCGGCAGCCCCGTCGCGCGCCGGAACTCGGCCAGCACTTCGCGGCCGGAAAATCCGCCTTCGGCGCCGCAGGGGTCTTCGGCGTAGGCGAGCACGTCGCCGGCATCTCGCATGAGGCGGGTCGCTTCGGCAAGCGACCAGCAGCCGTTCGGGTCGAGCGTGATGCGGGCGTCGGGAAAGCGCTCGTGAAGCGCCCGCACCGCTTCCATCTCCTCGCCGCCGCGCAGAACGCCACCCTTCAGCTTGAAATCCGCGAAGCCGTAGCGCGCATGCGCGGCTTCGGCCAGGCGCACGACCCCCGCGGTGTCGAGCGCCGGCTGGTCGCGCAGCTCGAGCCACGGATCGTCGGCACGGCCGACGCGGTAGGGCAGCTCGCTGCGCAGACGCGAGCCGACGTAGAAGAGGTAGCCGAGGACAGGCACGGCATCGCGCTGCGGGCCCTCGCCGAGCAGCGCAGCGACCGGCACGCCGAGGTGCTGGCCGAGCAGGTCGAGGAGCGCGCTCTCGAGGCCGGCGACGGCATGGATCGTCCTTCGCAGGTCGAACGTCTGGGCCCCGCGGCCGGTGGCGTCGCGGTCGGCGAAGCGCTGCTGCACCTGAGCGAGCAGGCGCTTGTGCTCGCCGAGGCGCGCGCCGACCAAGGTTGCGGCCGACTCGCGGACGACCGCGGCGATGGCCTCGCCGCCGGGCACTTCGCCAATGCCTGTGCGCCCGGCCGAGTCGGTGACGAGGACCAGGTTGCGGCTGAAGAACGGCCCGTGGGCACCGCTGAGGTTGAGCAGCATGCTGTCGTGGCCGGCCACCCCGATGGCCTGCACGGCCGTGATCCGCGGCGTCGAAGGATCCGTTCGCTGATCAGTCATCGTACAACTGGGGTGGATGTGCTGGGCAGCCGCCCAGCGCGGCGTCGGCGCTCGCGGCTGTTCGCGAGGTGCGTCCGCATGGCGGCGCGGGCCGCGTCGGCATCCTCGCTGGCAATGGCGTCGAGGATCGAGCCATGCTCGGCGTTGACTCGGCGAAGGTCGCTCTGGCGCTCCTCGGTGGACGCCGCCGAGGGGTCGAGCCGGGCCTTGTGAATGATCGTCATGCCGAACGTGTGGATCAGGCTGGCGAAGTGTTCGTTCTGCGTCGACCTTGCAATCTCTGCGTGAAACTGGAAGTCGGCACTGACTGCGTCGCGCCCGGTCTCGACTGCCGAAGTGAGCGCGGCGAGTGCCGACCGCAGGGCGTCGAGATTGCCCGGCGTGCGCCGCTGCGCCGCCAAGCCCGCCGCTTCAGTCTCGACTCCGATCCGCAACTCGAGCATCGCGACGATGTCGTGCAGCGTCTCGAGCTGGTCGGCCCGGATCCGGAACACGCTCGAGTCGCCGCCGCCGCTGACGAAGGTGCCGACGCCGTGGCGCGTTTCGACCAGCGCCGCCGCCTGCAGCTTCGAAAGCGCCTCCCGGATGACGGTGCGGCTGACGCCGAATTCGCCCATGAGCGCGGCTTCGGTCGCCAGCTTGGCGCCCGGCGCGAGCCGGCCGTCGCGGATGCGCCCGGCGATCGAGTCGACCACCGACAGGGCGAGGCTGCGTGGCCGCCGCCGCTCGAGGGGCTCGAAGTCGGGCATCGGCAGGTTGTACGACATCGCATGACTGTCCGCAAGAGTGGTTCCTCCATTGGCGACGGCCGAGGCGTCGTCGAACATGCGCCATGCTCGCCCCGACTTCGACGTCCGCCGAACCGCCGTTCGAGCGGCTGCTCCTGACGGGAGCAGACGGTGGCCTCCGGCGGGAGCTTCGCCTTTGCCGACGTGCCGGGCAAGCGCGGTCGCCAAGCTGTCGATCGGCGTCGTGACGCGAGCGATGATGCCGTTCTTCATCGCGTTGTTCATCGTCCTCCTGATGGTCACCTACGTTTCCTTCCTGTCGCTCTGCCTGCCGCGCCTGCTCGGCCTGTGACCGCATGACCACGACCGTCGCCTACATCGCCAATGCCGACAGCCACGACATCTCGGTGCTGCAGCTCGACGTCGCCAGCGGCGCCGTCGTGCCGCTGCAGAAGCTGGCCGTGGACGGCGTCGTCATGCCGCTGGCGAAGAGCCCGGACCGGCGCTTTCTCTACGCATCGATCCGCTCCGAGCCGGTGGCCGTGCAGAGCTTCGCGATCGACGCCGCGAGTGGTCGCCTGGCGCCGATCGGCAAGAGCCCGCTGCCGGCCAGCATGTGCTGGATCTCGACCGACCGGAGCGGCCGCTTTCTCCTGAGCGCGTCCTACGGGGGCAGCCAGATCGCGGTGAGCCCGATCGACGGCGCCGGCATCGCCGGCGCGGCGCAGCAGTCGGCCGCGACCGAGAAGAACGCGCACTCGGTGCAGGCGACGCCGGACAACCGCTTCCTGCTGGCGAGCTGCCTCGGCGGTGGCGTCGTCCTCGCCTGCCGATTCGATTCGTCGTCGGGCCGTTTCGAGGCGCCGGTGCCCGCGTGGCGGGCCCGCCCGGGCGCCGGCCCGCGCCACTTCGTCTTTCACCCGACCCGCCCGCTCGTCTATCTCCTCAACGAGCTCGACGCCACGATCGACATCCTGCGCTTCGACGCCGAAGCCGGGCGTCTCGAGACGCTCGGCCACGTCGCCATCCTGCCTGCCGATTTCAGCGGCGAGCCCTGGGCGGCCGACCTGCACCTCACGCCCGACGGGCGATTCCTCTACGCGTGCGAGCGCCGGGCCAGCGTCCTGGCCGGCTTCGCCGTCGACGCGGCAACCGGCGGGTTGGCGCCGCTTGGCCGGGTGCCGACCGAGACGCAACCGCGCGGCTTCGCCATCGACCCGTCGGGCCACTGGCTGCTCGCTGTCGGCCAGCTCTCGAACCGGCTGAGCGTCTACGCCATCGACAACGGCACCGGTGCCCTCGTCAAGCAAGGCGAGCACCCCGTCGGCCAGAACCCGAACTGGATCGAGATCGTCACGCTGGACTGAGGAACTCATGAGCGTGGAACTCGACAAGGATGTGCGGCAGCAGGCGATCGCTTCGATCGAACGCTACTTCCAGGAGAACATGGAGGAGCGGATCGGCAACATCGCCGCCGGCGGCCTGCTCGCCTTCTTCCTCGAGGAAGTGGCGCCGAGCGTCTACAACCGCGCCGTCGCCGACGTGCAGGAACGCCTGCAGATGCGCGTCGGCGAGCTCGACATCGAGATCCACGAAGACGAGTTCGGCTACTGGCGCGCCCGCGATCGGGCGGGCGGCAAGCGGCCTTGAACTCGGCTCGGCCTGCTAGATCTTCAGCAACCTCGGCAGCACCAGGCTGATCCAGGGGAAGGCGACGAGGATCGCCAGCAGCACGATCTCGGCGAACACGAACGGCGTCACGCCGCGGAAGATCGTTCGCGTCGACATCCCGGGCAGGAGGCTCTTCACCACGAACATGTTCATGCCGACCGGCGGGCTGATGAGCCCGATCTGCATGACGACGACGATGATGATGCCGAACCAGACCGGGTCGAAGCCGAGCCCCATCACGATCGGGAAGAGCACGGGAATCGTGAGCAGGACCACCGAGAGCTCCTCCATCGCCGTGCCGAGCACGATGTAGATGACGCAGATCGCCGCCATCACGGTGAGCGGGCTCAGGTTGTGCTCGGTGACGAAGCTGCGCAGGTCGTTCGGCATGCTCGTGTAGTTGACGAAGTTCGAGAAGATCAGCGCCCCGACGAGGATGATGAAGAGCATGGCCGTCGTCCGGGCGCTGTCGGTCAGGACCTCGACCAGCACGCGCCAGGTGAGGACGCGGCGCGCCAGGGCGAAGAAGAAGGCGCCGGTGGCGCCGATGCCGGCACCCTCGGTGGCGGTGAAGACGCCGCCGTAGATGCCACCCATGACGACGCCGAAGAGGACGACCACGGCCCAGACGTCGCGCAGCGCCACCAGCCGCTCGCTCCAGGGCGCACGCTCGGCGCGCGGCCCGGCGGCGGGGTTGCGCCAGCACATGTACCTCACCGCGCAGCACAGCAGCACCACGGCGAGCAGCCCCGGCAGCACACCGGCCGCGAACAGCTTGCCGATGTTGGTCTCGGTGAGGATGCCGTAGAGCACCATGATCGTCGAGGGCGGGATCAGGATGCCGAGCGTGCCGCCGGCGGCGACAGAGCCGACCGCCAGCTCCTCGGAGTAGCCCTTGCTGCGCATCGACGGGTAGGCGACCTGGGTCATCGTCGCGGCCGTGGCGATCGACGAGCCGCAGATCGAGCCGAAACCGGCGCAGGCGATCACGGTCGCCATCGCCAGGCCGCCGCGCCAGTGGCCGACGAAGGTGTGTGCGGCGCGGTAGAGCTCCTTCGACATGCCGGCCCGGGTGACGAAGTTGCCCATCAGGATGAAGAGCGGCACCACCGACAGCGTGTACTGGAAGCCGGTTTCGTAGACGACGGTCGTCACCGAGGCCATCGACGGGCCGACGCCGCGCACCCACCACAGGCCGACAAAGCCGACGAGGCCCATCGAGAAGGCGATCGGCAGGCGCAGGAACGAGAGCACCAGCATCGCTGCCAGCGCGATCAGCGACTCGGTCATCGTCGCGGCGGCAGGCTCATGCGCCGCGCCTCGGCCCGTGCTCGACGTGCGGCACGACGATGAGCGTGAGGTGGATCACTGCCGCGATGGCGATCATGGTCGCCATCAGGTAGACGACGGGCGCCAGCGGAAGCTTGAGCACGGCGGTGGTGTCGCCGTACGTGGCGACCCGAGCGGCGCGCAGGAACAGCAGGTAGGCGACGCCGCCGAGCGTGGCGGCGCAGAGCACCTCGGCGGCGATGTCGAGGCCGCGCTTCAGGCCGGCCGGCATCAGGGCGTCGAAGGTGTCGATGACGATGTGGTCGCGGCGCGCCGACACCAGGGGCAGGCCGCAGTAGATGAGGGCCGCCAGCATGAGCTCGGTCAGCTCGAAGCCGCCGGGCAGTGGCGTGTTGAAGACGTAGCGGCCGGTGACGTCGACGGCGGTGACAAGCATCATCAGGAACAGCACCGCCGCCGAGGCGAGGCCGAGTCCCTGCTGCAGCCAGACGTCGAGCCGCTTCATGCCGGGATCCCTCGGCGGCGCCCGGCGCGACGCGACCAGGCATCGAAGGTGATGCCCATGATCTTGTCGGTGCGCAGGAAGTCTCTGGCGCGGCGGGCCTCGACCGCGTCGATCGGCTTGGCGCCGCCCACTTTCGCGGCGTCGAGCTGCTGGCGCGCCATGCGCTCCATGAAGACGCCGAGAAACGTCGCCTCCTGCACCGAGCGGCCGGCGGCGAGCAGGCCGTGGTGGGCGAGCAGGATGGCGTGCTTGTCGGCGAGCCCGCCAGCGATCAGCTCGCCTTCGCGATCGGCCGTCGGCAGGCCGGGCCAGGCGGGCAGGAAGGCGATGTCTTCGAAGAGCGGCGTCGCGTCCATGTGGGCGACGACGAGGGGCTGCTCGGCGGCGGCCAGCGCCGAGGCCGCCGGCGGATGGGTGTGGACGATGGCGTTGACGTCGGGACGGGCCCGGTAGACCCAGAGATGAAAGCGCGTCGCCGGGTTCGGTTCACGGATGCCATACGAGCCGTCGCCGGCGAGCACGGCGAGCGTGTCGTCGATCAGCAGCCAGGCGCCGTCGTCGGCCTCGTCGAAGGCGAGGCCGAGCGGCAGGGTCCAGAAGGTGCCGGCCCGCGGCCCGCGCGCCGTGAGCTGGCCGGCGAGCCCGGACTCGTGGCCTTCGTCGGCCAGGATCCAGGCGCACCGCGTCAGGAGGCCGCGCGGGTCGCCGGCGTCAGCGGCGGGTCGCACCGCGGAGTCGGTGTTACTTGCCGGCGGCGACGCGCTTGAGCTCTTCGTGGAACTCGGCGTACACCTTCTTGCCGTCGATGCCTTCCTTGTCGGCCGACTTGATCCACTGCGCGACCAGGGGCTCGGTGCGCTTGTCGACCTCGGCGATGAAGGCCGGGCTGGCCTGGATCATCTTCACGTTGGCCGCCTTCATCGTCTCGACGCCGATCTTGTCGGCCGCGTCCCACGCCTTGCCGGCCATGCGCGCGAGGTGCTCGCCGGAGACGGACATGATCGCGTCCTGGTCCTGCTTCGAGAGCTTGTTCCACTTGTCCTGGTTCATGAAGAAGCCGAACGCGGAGCAGTAGAAGCCGCCGGGAAAGAACGTCGCGTAGTGGATGACCTTGTCGAGGTTGAAGGACTTGATCGATTCCGACGGGAAGAACGTGCCGTCGGCCACGCCCGAGGAGAGCAGCTCGTACGACTCGGGGGCGGGCTTGACCAGCGGCGAGGCGCCGAGCGCCTTGGCCGACTGCTCGGAGATGCCGCCGCCGCTTCTGATCTTCATGCCGGCCAGATCGGCCACCGAGTTCACCGGCTTGTTCACCGAGAACATCTGCCCGGGCCCGTGCGTGAAGACGCCGAGCAGCTTGACGCCCTTGTACTCGTTGGCCTTCTGCAGGTACTTCCAGTGGATGCGCGAGTAGGCGACCGAATTGATCTCTGCCGTCTCGCCCGCGCCCGGCAGCTCGGCGAGCAGCGGCAGCGGATGCCGCGCCGGGGTGTAGCTCGCGGTCACGTAGGAAACGTCGACGAGCCCGTCGCGCACGGCGTCGAACGTTCCCGGCGGCGAGGCCGGCGCCTTGGCGAGCATCTGGAACTTGACGCGGCCGTTGGTGGCCTTCTCGACCTCCTTGGCCCAGCCGCCGAGCACGTCGCGCGTCAGGAGGTGGGTCGGGCCGACCCAGCTCGACATGGTGAGCGTGGTCTGCGCGGTGGCGGCGACAGGGGCGAGGGCGAAGGCGAGCGTCGCGGCGAACGTTGCCAGGGGGTGGCGAAGTGTCATGACGAGGGTTCTCCAGGATCGAGAAAAACAGGGGGTGCGAAGAGGTTATCGTGCGGCACGGCCCGAAGGGAGCCCGCCCACGCACACGACGGTGTAGCTTGCGGCCTGCCGGCGGTCTCGGTCGATCTCGTTAACCCTTTATGAGCACAGCGAATCCGCACCCCCGGTCGGGCTTCATCGGCCTCGGTGTGATGGGCCGGCCGATGGCGTCGCACCTGGCGGCCGCGGGCATGTCGTGGGTCAGCCCGCTCCCGACGCCAGCATCAGCGAGCCCGTCCGCTGGGTCGAGCGCATGAACCGGACCGAGATCGCCGCCGGCGCAACGGCGGGCGAGGCGGCCGAGACTTCGGCGGCGCCCTGATGCGCGTTGTCGTCACCGGCGCCGGCGGCTACATCGGCCGCGGCCTCGTCGCTGCCCTGGTGGCGCAGGCGCGCGATGGCGGCGCCGGCGAGGCGCTCGACGGCCTGCTCACCGACCAGGCCACGGCCGACATCCCCTCGGCACTGCCGTCGCTGCCGGGCGACATTGCCGATCCGGTACTGCAGGAGCGCCTGTTCGCGGCCCCGGTCGATCGCGTCTTTCACCTCGCGGGTGTCGTCAGCGGCGCCGCGGAGAACGATTTCGCCCTCGGCAAGCGGGTCAACCTCGACGCCACGGTCGCCCTGCTCGAGCGCTGCCGGCTGCAGGCCGAGCGGAGCGGCCGCGTCGCCCGCCTGGTCTACACGAGCTCGATCG
>JBBRFB010000103.1:0-12130 GCA_038225015.1 Burkholderiales bacterium | reverse complement strand
CCTTCGGCCAGCGCATCGTCTCGACCATCTTCACCGAGACCAACCAGTACCGCGTCATCCTCGAAGCGCAGCCGGGGCTGCTCGCCAGCGCCGAGTCTCTCGGCAGGCTCAACCTGCGCACCAGCTCCGGCGAGCCGGCGCCGCTGTCGGCTTTCGCGACGATCAGCGAGCGCGAGGCGCCGCTGCAGATCACCCACGTCGCCCAGTACCCGGCGTCGACGATCGGCTTCGACACCGCGCCCGGCGTCGCGCTCGGCTCGGCGGTCGATTCGATCCGCGCCTCGGCCAAGGCGATCGGGCTGCCGGCGTCGGTGCAGCTCACCTTCCTCGGCGCCTCGGGCGCCTACGAACGGTCGCTCTCGAACCAGCTCTGGCTGATCCTGGCTGCGGTGGTGTGCGTCTACATCGTGCTCGGCGTGCTCTACGAGAGCTACATCCACCCGCTGACGATCCTCTCGACGCTGCCTTCGGCCGGCGTCGGCGCCCTGCTCGCTCTGCTCGTCACCGGCAACAGCCTGGGCGTGATCGGCATCATCGGCATCATTCTCCTGATCGGCATCGTCAAGAAGAACGCGATCATGATGATCGACTTCGCGATCGATGCCGAGCGCGACGGAGGCAAGCCGCCGCGCGAGGCGATCCACCAGGCGGCGTTGCTGCGCTTCCGGCCGATCCTGATGACGACCCTTGCCGCCCTGTTCGCTGCATTGCCGCTCATGCTCGGCTGGGGCGAGGGGCACGAGCTGCGCCGGCCGCTCGGCCTGGCGATCTTCGGCGGCCTGATCGTGAGCCAACTGCTCACCCTCTTCACCACGCCGGTGATCTACCTCGCCTTCGACAAGCTCGGGCGGCGCTTTCGGCCCGGCGCGCGCCGTCGCGCCGCCGGCGACGCGCCGGGCTCCGACGCCGGTCCGGGCGACGCGCGCGAACGCATCGCCTTCGACGAGCCGCGGGCGCTCCTGCCGGCGCCGAAGGGCGAGCGATGAACCTGTCGCGACCCTTCGTCCACCGCCCCGTCGGCACGGTGCTGCTCACCGCCGGCATCGCCCTGGCCGGCATCGGCGGCTTCTTCGCGCTGCCGGTGGCGCCGCTTCCACAGGTCGACTTCCCGGCGATCTCGGTGCGCGCCTCGCTGCCCGGCGCCAGCCCGGAAACGATGGCGACGAGCGTGGCGACGCCGCTCGAGCGCCGCCTCGGCACCATCGCCGGCGTCAACGAGATCACCTCGTCGAGCGGCGTTGGCCAGTCGCGGATCAACCTGCAGTTCGACCTCAGCCGCAACATCGACGGCGCCGCGCGCGAGGTGCAGGCGGCGATCAACGCCTCGCGGGTCGACCTGCCGGCGACGCTGCGCTCGAACCCGACCTATCGCAAGGCCAACCCGGCGGACGCGCCGGTGATCATCCTCGCCCTGACGTCGAAGACGATGAGCCCGGGCCAGATCTACGACGCGATCTCGAACATCGTCAGCCAGCGCGTCGCCCAGGTCGAGGGCGTCGGCGACGTCGAGATAGGCGGCAGCACGCTGCCCGCGGTGCGTGTCGAGCTGCTGCCGTTCGCGCTCAACCACTACGGCATCGGTGCCGACGATGTCCGCGCGGCCATCCAGGCGTCGAACGCGAACCGGCCCAAGGGCGCCGTCGAGGGCCGGGGGCGAAGCCTGCAGATCTACACGCAGACGCCGGCCAAGCGCGCCGCAGACTACGCGCCGATGGTGATCGCCTGGCGCAACGGCGCCGCCGTGCGCCTGGCCGACGTCGCCGAGGTGAAGGACGGCGTCGAGAACTCGCGCACCCTCGGCCTCTTCAACGGCAAGCCGGCGGTGATCGTCCTCATCACCCGGCAGCCGGGCGCGAACGTCATCCAGACGGTCGACGGCGTGCGCGCCCTCCTGCCCGAGCTGCGCGCCCAGCTGCCCGCAGAGGTCGACCTCGAGGTCGCCACCGACAGCACGAGCTCGATCCGCGCCTCGCTGCACGAGATCGAGGTCACCCTGCTCATCTCGATCGCGCTCGTCGTCATCGTCGTCAGTGCCTTCCTGCGCAGTGCCCGCGCGACCCTCATCCCGGCGGTGGCCACGATCGTCTCGCTCCTCGGCACATTCGGCGTCATGTTCCTGCTCGGCTTCTCGCTGAACAACCTGAGCCTGATGGCGCTCACGGTGGCGACCGGCTTCGTCGTCGACGACGCCATCGTCGTGCTCGAGAACACGAGCCGGCACATCGAGGCCGGCATGGACCGGATGCAGGCGGCGCTGCTCGGCGCCAGCGAAGTCGGTTTCACCGTGCTCTCGATCAGCCTGTCGCTCATCGCCGTCTTCATCCCGCTGCTCTTCATGGAGGGGTTGGTCGGCCGGCTGTTCCGCGAGTTCGCCGTGACGCTGTCGGTGGCGGTGACGATCTCGCTCGTCATCTCGCTGACGACGACGCCGATGATGTGCGCGTGGCTGCTCGCGCCCGCCGGCGCAGCCGCGAAGAAGCCGCCGGGGCGTGCCGCGCGCTGGGCCGAGGCCGGCTACGTGCGCATCCTCCGATGGTACGAGGCCAGCCTCGACTGGGCCCTGGCGAGCCTCTGGCTGGTGCTCTTCATCCTGGTCGCCGTCGTCGCCCTCAACGTCTACCTCTTCGCCGCGGCGCCGAAGGGCTTCTTCCCGCAGCAGGACACCGGCCAGCTGCGCGGCGGCCTGCGCGCCGACCAGAGCATCTCGTCGCAGGCCATGGGCGAGAAGCTCCGTCGCGTCGTCGACATCCTCATGCGCGACCCGGCGGTGGACACGTCGGTGGGCTTTACCGGCGGCGGCCGGGCGGGGGGCGGCTTCCTCTTCGTCAACCTGAAGCCGGTGGGCGAGCGCAAGGACTGCGGCCAGGCGGTGATCGCCCGGCTCAGGCCGCAGCTGGCCCAGGTGACCGGCCTGCAAGTCTTTCTCAGCCCCGTGCAGGACGTGCGCGCCGGCGGCCGGCAGAGCAATTCCAACTACCAGTACACGCTGAAGAGCGACAACCTCGCCGACCTCAGGCGCTGGGCGACCCGCCTCGCCGACGAGCTGAAGCAGCATCCGGAGATGACCGACGTCGACACCGACCAGGAAGAGAACGGCGTCGAGACGCGGGTCGAGCTCGACCGCGACAGCGCCTCGCGGCTCGGCCTCACCTCGGCGGCGGTCGACTCCGCGCTCTACAACGCCTTCGGGCAGCGACAGGTGGCGACGATCTACGACGAGCTGAACCAGTACCACGTCATCATGGAATGGGCGCCGCGCTACGCCCAGGGGCCGAACGCGCTGAGCGACCTCTACGTGCCGGCCAAGGGCGTCTCGACCGCCGGCGCGGCGGCTGCGGCGCCGGCGAGTACGTCGGCTGCCGCGACCGGCGGGGTCTCGAGCGTCGCCGCCAATCCGGGCTCGCGCGACTCCTCGAGCGGCAATGCGCTCAGCAACAGCATGACGCCGCTGGTGCCGCTGAAGGCGGTGGCGCGCTTCGTCGAGAGCTCGACGCCGACCTCGATCAGCCACCAGGACACCGAGCTGGCGACGACGATCTCGTTCAACCTCCCCGAAGGCGCGACCCTCGACGACGCGGCCGGCGCGATCCGGCAGGCCGAGGCCGACATCGGCCTGCCGACGAACGTGCGCGGCTCGTTCCAGGGCACGGCGCTGGCGGCTCGCGAATCGCAGGGCCAGCAGGCGATGCTGATCGTGGCGGCGCTGGTCGTGATCTACCTGGTCCTCGGCGTCCTGTACGAAAGCCTCATCCACCCGGTGACCGTGCTGTCGACACTGCCTTCGGCCGGCGTCGGCGCCGTCCTCGCGCTGCTCATCTTCCGCATGGAGTTCTCCATCATCGCCCTCATCGCCGTCTTCCTGCTCATCGGCATCGTCAAGAAGAACGCGATCCTGATCATCGATTTCGCCCTCGAGGCGCAACGCACGCGCGGGCTCACGGCCATGGCCGCCGCGCGCGAGGCGTGCCTGCTGCGCTTTCGTCCGATCCTGATGACGACGCTCGCCGCCGCGCTCGGTGCCCTGCCGCTCGCGATCGGCTTCGGCGAGGGCGCCGAGCTGCGCCGCCCGCTCGGCGTGGCGATCATCGGCGGCCTCGTCGCCAGCCAGGTGCTGACGCTGCTGACGACGCCGGTCGTCTACGTGCTGCTCGACCGGCTGCGCAGGCGCAAGGCGCGGCCGGCGGCGCCGTCGCCGCGCATGACGGTCGCGGGAGGGGTGCGATGACGAGGCCGCGTCCGTTCGCTGCGGCCGCCGCGCCGTCACCCGGCGTTGCCAGAGTCGTCGCGGCGCTGATGGCCGGCGCGATCGGCCTGCAAGGCTGCGCGATCGGACCGGATTACGAGCGGCCGGCGATCGCCACGCCGGCCTTCTACAAGGAAGCTCCCGAGCAGGCCGGTGGTGCCACCTGGTTGCCGGCGGCGCCGGCCGATGCGCTCGAGCGCGGCGACTGGTGGCGCCTCTTCGGCGATGCCGATCTCGATCGCCTCGCCGCCGACGTCGATGCAGCCAACCAGACGATCGCCTCGTTCGTGGCCACCTACCGGCAGGCCCAGGCGCTCGTTCGCGGAGCCCGGGCGGCGCGATTCCCGACGCTGGCGGCGGTCGGCAGCGCGCGGCGCAGCGGCGGGCGCGACACGCCCGAGCAGTCGTCGTTCGGCCTCTCGCTCGAAGGCGACTGGGCCCCCGACCTCTGGGGCCGACTCGGGCGCGGCGTCGACAGCGCCCTCGCCAGCGAGCAGGCGAACGCCGCCGACCTTGCCGCCGCCCGTCTGTCGGCGCAGGTCGAGCTGGCGATCGACTACTTCTCGCTGCGCGAGGCCGACGCCGAGATCGCCCTGCTCGAGCGCACCATCGACGGCTTCGAGCGCGCCCTGCAGATCGTCAGGAACCGCTACGACGCCGGCGTCGTCGCCAAGACCGACGTGCTGCAGGCCGAGACGCAGCTTGCCAGCACGCGCGCCGACATCGCCAACCTGCGCGCCAACCGGGCCCGCTTCGAGCACGCGATTGCGGTTCTCGCCGGCAAGGCCCCGGCCGACTTCTCGCTCGCCGCGGCGCCGTGGGTGCAGGCGGTGCCGGCGGTGCCGCTCGGCGTGCCTTCGGCGCTGCTGCAGCGGCGGCCCGACATCGCATCGGCCGAGCGCGCCGTCGCCGTGGCCAACGACCAGATCGGCATCCAGCGCTCGGCGTACTTCCCGAGCCTCACGCTCGGTGCCTCGCTCAGCAGTGGCGGCTCGCGCATCGGCGACCTGTTCAGCGTTTCCGGCGCGCTCTGGTCGCTCGGCGTCTCGGTGGCGCAGACGGTGTTCGATGCCGGTGCCACGCGCGCCCGGGTCGCCGCCGCCGAGGCCGGCCGCGATGTCGCGGTCGCGCGCTACCGGCAGACTGTGCTGACGTCGTTCCAGTCGGTCGAGGACCAGCTCTCGATCGGCCGCGCGCTCGCCGAGCAGCAGGTGCTGCGGCGGCAGGCGAGCGATGCCGCCGACCAGACCGAGCAGCAGATCCTCAACCGCTATCGCGCCGGGCAGCTGAGCTACACCGAGGTCGTGACGGCGCAGGCCTCGGCGCTGTCGGCACGGCGCGCGCTGGTCCAGGTGGCGGTCAGCCGGCAAGTCAGCGCGATCAACCTGATCGAGTCGCTCGGCGGCGGCTGGGACGTCGCGGCGCCGGTGGAGCTCGAGAGCTCCATGCGTCCTGCGGCGCCGCGCTGAACCGTCTCCCCGCCATCGTCCGGCCGTGACGGGCTGCTGCCGGGCATGTATCGAAAGACCCTAGCCTCGAAGCGCGGTCCCTCCCGCAGAATGCCCGCTCATCCGGCAAGAAGAACGAGCGAGACGCGATGGAAAAGACCTGGCTGAAGCACTATCCGGCCGGCGTGCCGGCAGAGATCGACGTCGACCAGTACCCGTCGCTGGTCGCCCTGCTCGACGACAGCTTCCGGCGCTACGCCGACAAGCTCGCCTACCGCTTCATGGGCAAGGCGATCACCTTTCGCCAGGTCGACGACGCATCGCGCGCGTTCGCCGCCTGGCTGCAGGCGCAGGGCCTCGCCAGGGGCGACCGCGTCGCCGTCATGATGCCCAACGTGCCGCAGTACCCGGTCGCGATCGCCGCGATCCTTCGCGCCGGGCTGGTCGTCGTCAACGTCAACCCGCTCTACACGCCGCGAGAGCTGCAGCATCAGCTGAAGGACTCGGGCGCCGCGGCCATCGTCATCCTCGAGAACTTCGCCTCGGTGCTGGCCAAGGTGATGAGCGCCGTGCCGACGAAGAAGGTGATCCTCGCGTCGATGGGCGACATGCTCGGCTTTCCCAAGTCGCTGCTCGTCAATCACGTCGTCCGCAAGGTGAAGAAGATGGTGCCGGCTTTCGATCTGCCAGGCGCGGTGCGCTTCAACGACGCCCTCGCCGAAGGTCGCGGCAAGGCCTTCAAGGCGGCCGAGGTCGGCCCCGACGACATCGCCGTGCTCCAGTACACCGGCGGCACGACCGGTGTGAGCAAGGGCGCGGTGCTGCTGCATCGCAACCTCGTCGCCAACATCCTGCAGTCCGAGGCCTGGTATCAGCCAGCGCTGAAGAAGATCCCGCCCGGCGAGCAGATCGTGACGATCTGCGCCCTGCCGATCTATCACATCTTCGGCTTCAACACGAACGTGATGCTCTCGATGCGGATGGGCGGAGCGAACATCCTGATCCCGAACCCGCGCGACCTGCCGGCCGTCTTCAAGGCCCTGCGCGGCGAGAAGTTCCACAGCTTCCCCGCCGTCAACACGCTTTTCGGCGCGATGGCCAACCACGCCGACTTCGGCACGGTCGACTGGAGCGGCCTGGTCATCTCGGTGGGTGGCGGCATGGCGGTGCAGAGCGCCACCGCCAAGCTCTGGCTCGAGAAGACGGGCTGCCCCATCGTCGAGGGCTACGGACTTTCGGAGACCTCGCCCTCGGCCACCTGCAACCCCGTCGACAGCACGGCCTACAGCGGAAACATCGGTTTGCCGATGCCCAACACCGAGCTCGAACTGCTCGACGACGACGGCAACGAGGTGCCGATCGGGACGCCGGGCGAGATCGCGATCCGCGGTCCGCAGGTGATGGCGGGCTACTGGCAGCGTCCCGACGAGACGGAGAAGGTCATGACGGCCGACGGCTTCTTCCGCAGCGGCGACATCGGCACGGTCGACGAGCGCGGCTACTTCAAGATCGTCGACCGCAAGAAGGACATGATCCTGGTCAGCGGCTTCAACGTCTACCCGAACGAGGTCGAGGACGTGGTCACGCAGATGCCTGGCATCCTCGAGTGCGCGGCGGTCGGCGTCGCCGACCAGAAGGCCGGCGAGGCCGTGAAGCTGGTCATCGTCAGGAAGGATCCGGCAATCGACGAGGCGGCGGTGCGCGCCTATTGCGAAGCCAACCTCACCGGCTACAAGCGGCCGAAGGTCGTCGAGTTCCGCACCGAACTGCCGAAGACCCCGGTCGGCAAGATCCTGCGTCGGGAACTGCGCGACAAAGCGTGACCTGATTCCAGCAGCGGCGGGCGCCCTGCTGATACATTTCGAACAGGCAGACGCGGGCCGCACAAGCCCCACGCACGATGGGATTGGAAACATCACGGTGATCTGGGTCAAGACCGACGCTGGCCGTGCTGAGATCCAGGCCAGAGCGCTCGTCAGGGAGCGCCCCCAGCGCAACCTGCTGCTCCTGATCGACGGCAAGACGAGCGACGACAAGCTGCTCGCCGGGATCGCCGGCATCAGCGTGGTCGACTTCACGACCCTGGAATCCCTCGGGCTGATCGTCGCCGCGAACGAGATGCGAGCGGCGGCCCCTTCGGCGCCCGCTGCCGCAGCGCCGGCCGCCGACGCGACTCCCGGCGTCGATATCGACATCGGCGGCCTCGATTTCGCCCAGTTCCGCGGCGCCCTCGGCAGGCTCATCTCGAGCGAGCTCGGCATGCGCGGCATCACGATGTCGATGATCCTCGAGGAGGCGCAAACCGTGAGCGACCTGCGCGACGTGGCGCAGCGCGTGCTCAAGCAGATCGGCGATCGCAAGGGGCCCGCGGCGGTGGCGGAGGCCAGGCGCAAGCTGTTCGGCGGCTGAGGGCCTGTCCGTGACCAAGACACTCACGTGCCGGCACGCCACGCGCTGAGGCGCACGCCGTCGGCTTGCGGGGCCTTCCTTGAATCTCGTCGACGGTTTCGGGCGCGTCCTGCGCGCTCTCCTGCTGGGGCTGTTCGCCCTGATCGTCGCCATCGAGGAATGGGGCTGGCGCCCGCTCGCCGCCCTGGCCGGTCGACTGTCGCGCTGGCCTCCCCTCGGCCGACTGGAGGCGCGCATCGCCGCCTCGTCGCCTCGGGTCGCGCTGGTGCTCTTCCTCGTGCCGGCCACCGCGTTCTTTCCGTTGAAGATCGTCGCCCTCTGGCTGATCGACGACGGCCGTGTCGCCCTCGGCGTCGGCCTGATCCTCGCGGCGAAGGTGATCGGCACGGCCCTCGTCGGCCGCCTCTTCATGCTGCTCGAGCCGAAGCTCGTGCAGTTCGCCCGCTTCGCGCGCGCGCTGGCGTGGTGGCGGCGGACAAAGGCGCGCGTGCATGCCGCCCTGCGCGGCTCGGCAGCGTGGCGTCGCGTCCGTCTGCTGCGACTGATGTCGCGTCGCTGGCTGCGGCGGATGTCGTCATGAGCACGGCCCGTCTCTTTGTCGCTTCGCCGCTCGTCGCCGGTGCCGAGCTCGAGCTGCCGACGGCGTCGTCGCGCCACGTCCAGGTTCTGCGCCTGCAGCCCGGCCAGCCGGTCGTCGTCTTCAATGGCGAGACCGACGTCGAGTGGCCGGCCGAGATCGTGCGCATCGATCGCTCCGGGGTCGTGGTGCGGCTCGGCGCCGCCCTCGCGGTCGATCGGGAACTGGCGGTCGGCGTCGCGCTGGCCGTCGGCATGCCGGCCAACGAGCGCATGGACGCGCTGGTGGAGAAGGCGACGGAGCTCGGTGTCGCGGCGATCCAGCCGCTCGTGTGCGCGCGCTCCGTGGTGCGCCTGAGCGGCGAGCGCGCCGAAGCGCGGCGCCGGCACTGGCAGGCGGTCGCGGCGTCGGCGAGCGAGCAGTGCGGCCGGGTCCGCGTGCCGCACGTCGAGCTGCCGACCCGTCTCGATGCCTGGCTGCGCGAGACCGGCCGGCCCGATGCCGCCGCGCCGCCCGCGCACCGCTTCGTCCTGAGCCTCGGCGCCGAGGCACTGCCGCTGTCCGTGGCCTGGCCGCGGCGCGCCGACGTTTCGTGTCCCGTCGTCGTCCTGAGCGGACCCGAGGGCGGGTTGACACCGGCGGAAGAGGCGGCGGCCCTCGCCCAGGGTTTCGAGCCCGTCTCGCTCGGTCGCCGCGTGCTGCGCGCGGATACCGCCCCCCTTGCCTTTCTCGCCTGGCTCGGCCCGGCCCTCCAGGAGAGCCCCCCGTGAATCGTCGCCTTCTGCTGCTGGCGCTGTGCCAGGGCTTCTTCCTGACCAACAACGTCACCTTCATCGCCATCAACGGCCTGGTCGGCTTGCGTTTGGCGCCGACCGCCTGGCTGGCGACCTTGCCGGTCACGGCCTACGTCGCCGGGGCAGCGATGTTCGCCGGCCTGGTGGCGCGGCACCAGCGCGCCTGGGGCCGCCAGCGCGCCTTCCAGCTCGGTCTCGTGGTGGCCATGGCGACGACCGCCGTCTGCGCCTGGGCGGCCCTCAGCGGACAGTTCTGGCTGCTCGTGCTCGGCGCCACGCTCGCCGGCTACTACAACGCCAACGCCGGCCTCTACCGCTTCGCCGCGACCGAGATCGTCGACGCGACGTTCAAGGAAAGGGCGATCTCGTGGGTGCTGGCCGGCGGCATCATCGGCGCCGTCGCCGGCCCGAACCTCGCCCGGTTGACGAGGAATGCGCTGCCGGCCGAGTTCGCCGGCTCCTATGCGTCGCTGGCCGCCGTCGCGCTGGCGTCGCTGGTGACGATGTCGTTCATCCGCTTCCCGCCCCTGCCGAAGCCGACCGCCGCGGCGCCGGGCCGTCGCCTGGGCGAGATCACCGCTCAGCCGGTCTTCATCGTCGCCGCCGCCGCGTGTGCGCTCGGCTACGGCGTGATGAACCTGCTGATGGCGGCGACGCCGATCGCCATGGCGCAGCACGCGCACCCGTTCGAGAACACGGCGATCGTTCTCGAGTGGCACGTGCTCGGCATGTTCGTGCCGAGCTTCTTCACCGGCAGCCTCATCAAGCGCTTCGGCGCCCTGCCCGTGATGACTGCCGGCCTCGTCCTCAATGCCGTCTGCATCGCGGTCGCCCTGTCGGGCGTCGACCTCATGCGCTTCGTGATCGCGCTGTTCACGCTCGGTGTGGGCTGGAACTTCCTCTTCATCGGCGGCACGGCGCTCGTCACCCAGGCCTACCGGCCGGAGGAGAAGACCCGGGCGCAGGCGGCGATGGACACCATCATCTTCTCGACGATGGCGATCACCTCCTTCAGCTCGGGCGCGCTTGTCACGACGCAGGGCTGGCGCTGGCTCAACTGGGGCTCGATCGTTCCGGTCGTGCTCATCGGAGGCGCGCTGCTCTGGTACACCGGCCGGCTGCGTGCGGCCGCGAGGCCGCGTGCCGCCTGAGGCGTGAGGGATGTCCCGGCCCCTCGATCACGGGGTGTGCGCCAAAGGAGAGTCGTTACAGACTCGGGAGAACCGACCAGGTCACGTCGCAGCAGCGGGCGATCGATGGTTCGAGTGAACGAGGAGTCATGGATGGCATCGAGTCTCAAGCAACTGGCAGTCGCAGGGTCGCTCTCGTTGGTCGCGCTCGGCGCGGTCGCGGGTGATCCTGTTCCGGTCGACCTGACCACGTGGTCGGCGCTGACGCTGGACTACGCCGGCGGCCAGCCGGCGGGCAACTGGGTGCTGCAGGCGGGCAACACGGCGGTCAAGCAGATCGTCAATGCCGACCCGTCGTTCTACATCAACAACCTCGACCAGACCCAGTACTCGATCGACGGCAAGTGGAAGGTCGATGGCAGCGCCGGCGACGACGACTACATGGGCTTCGCCTTCGGCTACCAGAACTCGAGCAACTTCTATCTCTTCGACTGGAAGGCGGGCACCCAGGGCTACGTCGGCCGCACGGCCGCCGAGGGCATGACGGTCAAGAAATTCACGGGCGCGACCGGCAACGGCCTGGCCGATCTCTCGATCGAGGAATTCTGGGAGAACCAGGTCGACTTCGGCGACATGAAGGTACTCGACACCAACCATTCCGCGACCGCGGGCTGGGCCAACAACGTCGAGTACGCGTTCCACCTCGACTTCGACGTCGTCCCCGGGCAGTTCCGCATCGTCGTCAAGCAGGCCGACACCGTGCTGTGGGACACGACCTTGAACGACTCGACCTTCGTCGGTGGCCAGTTCGCCTTCTTCAACAACTCGCAGCAGAACGTGCTGTATTCGAGCTTCACGCAGACCGACGGCATCCCGACGCCGCCGCCGATTCCGGCCGTGCCGGAGCCCGAGACCTATGTGCTGATGCTGGCCGGTCTCGGCGCCCTCGGCTGGGTTTCGCGCCGGCGCCGCCGCTAGGTCCGGACCGTCTGGTCGCGGCCGCGCGCCGAGCCGGCGACCAGATCGAAGCGGAACAGCCGGCATTCGATCGGCCCGTTCCACATCGGCACGCGGCGTGATTCCTTCAGCCGCATGGCCGAGGGCAGGCGCATGTCCGGGCTCAGCACCCATGCCGTCCAGCCCGCGGGGTGCGCCGTGTAGGCGTGCTTCCAGTGGGCGGCCAGGCGGCTGAAGAAGTCGGGCGGCAGTTCGCGGTCCTCGGCCGAGTCGCGCGTCGCCGCGCGTCCCGGCGCGGCCTTGCCGGCAACCTCGATCCGTTCGCCGTAGGGCGGGTTCACCATCAGCGTGCCCGGCATGTCGGCGTCGAGCGCCGGCGGCGGCCGCTCGAGCGCATCGCCGCCGTGAAAGACGATGGCGTCGGCGACGCCGGCACGCTCGGCGTTGCGGCGCGCGAAGTCGACCATGCGAAACGAGATGTCGCTGGCGTGGATGGGCACGGCCGGCGCGTGCGCCCGCGAGCGGGCATGCGACTTCATGCGCTGCCACTCGGCGCGCGTCGCATCGCCGGC
>JBBRFB010000102.1:0-12307 GCA_038225015.1 Burkholderiales bacterium | reverse complement strand
CTTCCAGCCAGCGGCGCGCATCGTGCCCACGGTCGCGAAGCCGAGCCGGCGGTGCAGGCGCACCGACGCTGCATTCGCCGAGTCGCCGATGACGGCGAGCATCTGTCGCGCCCCGGTCGACTCGCAGCGCGCGATGAGTTCGGCGAGGAGGAGGCGCCCGAGGCCGCGCCCGGTCGCCTCGGGGGCGAGGTAGACCGAGTCCTCGAGGCAGTAGCGGTAGGCCGGACGCGGCCGGAACTGGTTGGCGTAGGCGTAGCCGGCCACCGCGCCAGCCGCCTCGGCGACGAGCCAGGGCAGGCCGCGGCAGATGACCTCGTCGCGCCGTCGCGCCATCTCGTCGAGCGACGGTGGCTCGATCTCGAACGTGCCAGTGCCGTGCTCGACGTTCCACGCATAGATCGCGGCGATCGCGGGGAGGTCGGCGGGCGTGCTCGGGCGGATCAGGGTCGGGCTCATCGCAGGCGGCGCGCCGGGGGGACGGGGAAGTTTATAATGCTGGGTTTTCCGCGGGACGTGTCCCGACACTAAGGTTTCATCATGGTCGTGATCCGGCTTGCCCGTGGCGGCGCGAAGAAGCGCCCTTTCTTCAACATTGTCGTCGCCGACTCGCGCCTGCGTCGCGACGGTCGCTTCATCGAGCGGCTGGGCTTCTACAACCCGGTCGCCTCCGGTGCCGAGCAGCCTCTTCGGATCGCGTTCGACCGCGTCGAGCACTGGACGGGTCACGGCGCGCAGATGTCGCCGACGGTCAAGCGGCTCGTGGAGCAAGCGAAGGCTGCCAGCTGAGCGCTCGACGCCGGTCCTAGCGGCACAGACGAGCGGGCGCAGGCGAGCGTGGCCGCGACGGCCGATTCGGGCTGGCCCGACGACGCCCTCGAGGTCGGCCGCATCGTCGACGCTTGGGGCATCAAGGGCTCGTTCAGGGTCCAGGCCTACGCCGCCGAGCCGGGCGCCCTGCTGACTGCCCGACGCTGGCATCTGCAGCCGCCCGACGGCGAGCCTGTCCGCCGTGGCACGATCGCGCCCCGGATTCCAACGCTTCTCGACATCACTGCGGCGCGTGAACACGGCGACGGCCTGGTCGCCACCGCGCGCGACATCGGCGATCGCACGGCCGCTGAGGCGCTGCGCGGTGCGCGCGTCTTCCTCGGCCGCTCGACCTTTCCCGCGCCGGGCCCCGACGAGTTCTACTGGGCCGACCTGATCGGCCTCTCCGTCGCCAACCGGAGCGGCACGCCGCTCGGCACGGTGGCCGGCCTGATCGACAACGGCCCGCAAAGCGTCCTGCGGGTGCAGACGGAGGGAGAAGGCGAGGAACGGCTGATCCCCTTTGTCGCCGCGTACGTCGACGGCGTCGATCTTGCCGCCGGGACCATCACGGTCGACTGGCAACTCGACTACTGAGGCCACGATGCGCTTCGATGTCATCACGCTCTTCCCCGAGCTCTTCGGCGCCCACTTCGAGCATGGCGTGACGCGGCGGGCGTTCGCGTCGGGCCAGCTCGACGTGCACCTGTGGCAACTGCGAGACTTCGGCGATCCGCCGCATGCACGCGTCGACGACCGGCCCTACGGCGGCGGCCCCGGCATGGTGCTCCTGGCCGAGCCGCTGGAGCGGGCGCTCGCCGCCGTCCGCGCCGCACGCAACGAGGCCGAGCCGGCGCCGCTGATCGGCTTCTCGCCGGCCGGCCGGCCGCTCCAGCAGGCGTCGCTCGGCGGCTTCGGCGCCGGCGCCGTCCTGCTCTGCGGCCGCTACGAGGGCGTCGACCAGCGCTTCATCGACCGCCACGTCGCCTTCGAGCTGAGCATCGGCGACTACGTCCTCTCCGGTGGCGAGCTGCCGGCCCTGGTGTTGCTCGATGCCCTGGCCCGACTCCAGCCCGGCGTGCTTGGCGACGCCCGGTCGCACCAGGAAGACAGCTTTTCCGCCGGCCTGCTCGACTGCCCGCATTTCAGCCGCCCGGAGCAACTCGCCCGGGCCGGCGGCGGCTTCGACGCTGTGCCCGAGGTGCTGCTCTCGGGCAACCATGCGGCGATCGCCCGCTGGCGCCGCGAGCGCGCCCTCGCCCTCACGGTCGAGCGGCGGCCCGACCTCGTCGATCACGCGCTGGCGGCGGGGCAACTCGACGACCGCGACCGTGCGCAGCTGGCTCGCGGACCCGACGCCGGGCTATAATCCGCGGTTCATTTTTCGATCCTCTCCGCGCTGGGTCCAAGGGCCCGAAAACCTTCCAACGACGCGCGCGCACGATCGCCAGGAGCATTCCGTGGATCTGATCCAGACCCTCGAGCACGAGGAAATCGCCCGTCTCGCCAAGACCATTCCCGCATTCGCGCCCGGGGACACCGTCATCGTCAGCGTCAAGGTCGTCGAAGGCACGCGCAAGCGCCTGCAGGCGTTCGAGGGCGTTGTCATCGCCAAGCGCAACCGCAGCCTCAATTCGAGCTTCATCGTGCGCAAGGTGTCGAGCGGCGAGGGCGTCGAGCGCACCTTCCAGACGTACAGCCCGTTGATCGCCTCGATCGAGGTCAAGCGCCGCGGCGACGTCCGTCGGGCCAAGCTGTACTACCTGCGCGATCGCTCGGGCAAGTCGGCCCGAATCAAGGAAAAGCTGGCCTGACGGTGGCCCCGGCGGCGCCTCTCGCCGCCTATGAGAGCGTGGGCCCGAGCGGGCAGCACGCGCCACGAACCGGCTTTGCTTCGACCATGGCACTTGCCTTCGAGCCCGAGGACGTTCCCGTCCTGGGCCTCGATTCCCATCTCCCGCCGGTGACGCCGAGCAGCATCTTTCCGGCGGCACTTCGGCAGCGCTTCGTCACGCCGCCGGCATGGGAGCCCGAGATCAAGGTCGAGCACCGCTTCGTCGATCGCGAACCGGTGCGCGCATCGGTGCTGATCGCGCTGGTTCTCCGCGACGAGATCACGGTGATCCTGACCCAGCGCACCGAACATCTGAGCGATCACCCCAGCCAGGTGAGCTTCCCGGGCGGTCGCGCCGAGCCCGAAGACGCCGACGCCGCAGCCACGGCGCTGCGCGAGGCCCACGAGGAAATCGGCCTCGATGCCGGCCGGGTGGAGGTGCTGGGCGCGCTGCCCACGTACACCACAAGCACAGGATTCATCGTCACGCCGGTGATCGGCCTCGTGCCCCCGGGGCTTCCCCTCGCGCCCGATCCGTTCGAGGTGGCGGAGGTGTTCGAGGTGCCGCTGGCCTGGCTGATGAACCCGGCGAACCACCAGCGGCACGCGGTCGAGATCGGCGGCGTCCGCCGCGAGTTCCTGTCGATCCCGTGGCACGGCGCCGGCAGCGGTGGCGTCGAGCGCCGCTTCTTCATCTGGGGCGCGACCGCGGCGATGCTGCGCAACCTCTACCGCTTCCTCGTCGCCTGAGAGCCGGCCGTCTCCCGTGGGGCGGCCGGTATGATGCCCCGCGATGAGCTTTTTCGCCGTCTTGTTCGCGCTCGTGCTCGAGCAAGTCAAGCCACTGCCGCGCGGCAACGCCATCCACGACGCGTTGACGGGGTGGATGGGTTGGACCGCGCGAAACTTCGACGCCGGCCGTGACAGCCACGCCTGGGTCGTCTGGTGCGTCACCGCGCTGGCGCCCGCACTGCTGTGCTGGGGCGCCTTCGTCGCGCTGGTGCAGGTGCATGCGCTGCTCGGCCTCGTCTTCGACATCGCGGTGCTGTACCTGACTCTCGGCTTTCGCCAGTTCAGCCACTACTTCACCGACATCCGCGACGCGCTCGACCGCGGCGACGAGGCCGAAGCGCGCAGCCTGCTCGCCGAATGGCGCCATCTCGACGCCCGCGAGCTGCCGACGTCGGAGTTCCTCCGACACCTGATCGAACATTCGCTGCTCGCAGCGCATCGCCACGTCTTCGGCGTGTTCTTCTGGTTCGTCCTGCTGTCGAGCTTCGGCTTCGGGCCCGCTGGCGCGGTGCTTTACCGGATGGCCGAGTTCGCCAGCCGCTTCTGGGCCTATCGCAGCGGCCACGGCGAGCTCGCCGTCAACGAGCGGCTGATGGCGCTGGCGATGCGCCTGTTCCAGCTTCTCGATCACGTGCCGGCGCGGCTCACCGCGTCGGGCTTCGCGGTGGTCGGCAATTTCGAGGAGGCGGTGAACTGCTGGCGCCGTGACGCGGGCCTCTGGAAGTATGCCAACGAAGGCGTCATTCTCGCCGCAGCCGCCGGTGCCGTCGGCGTGCGTCTCGGCGGCGGCTCGGCTCCCGGCATCACCCCCGACCGCGCGAAGACCTTCGTCGCCGGCGCCGTGCCCGGGCTCGCCGATGCCGAAGGCTCGACCCCCGGCCCGCCGCCGCAGATCGCCCACCTGCGCAGCGTTGTCGGCCTGGTCTGGCGCTCGGTCGTTCTCTGGATGCTGCTGTTGTCGCTGCTGTCGCTCGCCCACCTCGTCGGCTGAGTCGGTCAGTCGGAGAGCTCGTCCAGGATCTCGCGGTAGATGCGATAGCGCGACGCCGCGATCTCGCCGCGCGCCAGCGCCTCGAGCACCCCGCAGCCGGGCTCCTCGACATGACGGCAGTTGTAGAAGCGGCAGGTGCCTGCGTGGCGCCCGATGTCGGGCATCAGTGCGGCGAGCTCGCCGGTGCCGACCTGACGCAGGCCGAATTCCTGGAAGCCCGGCGAGTCGATCAGCGCGCTCGTCCGGCCGGCATCGATCCAGTACCACTGCGTTGTCGTCGTCGTGTGCTTGCCGGTGTTCATGGCGCGCGACATCTCGCCGACCTGGGCCTGCGCGTCGGCGACGACGAGGTTGACGAGCGTGCTCTTGCCGGCGCCGCTCGGGCCGAGCACCAGGGTCGCCCGGCCGGCGAGCAGCGGCTCGAGGCGCGCCCGTGCGTCGGCCGGATCGTCCTTCAGGGCCAGCTCGACCACCTCGACGCCCATCGCGACGTAAGGATCGAGGCGCGCTCGCGCGGTGGCGAAGGTCGGCAGGTCGCGCTTGTTGAGCGCGATCAGGGCGGGTACGCCGGCAGCGCGCGCGCCGATCAGCGCCCGGGCCAGCTGCGACTCGCTGAACACCGGCTCTGCGGCGACGAAGATCAGCAGTTGGTCGAGGTTGGCGGCGAACTCCTTGGTGCGCCAGGCATCGCGCCGAAAGACCAGGTTGCGGCGCGGTTCGATCGCTTCGATCACGCCCTCGTCGCCTGTCGGCCGCCAGCGTACGAGGTCGCCGACGACGCAATCGCTCTTCTTGCCGCGCGGGTGGCAGAGCACGCGCACGCCCGACGGGCCCTCGACGACGTAGTGCCGACCGTGACCGGAGACGACCCGGCCGACGCTCGCTGGCGCGCTGCTCACGCCGGCCCAGGCAGCGCGCCAGCGATGGCGGCCCTGGCGTTCAGCCGACGAAGGCGACGAGGGCGTCTACCTTGGCCGCGCAGATGAAGTCGTTGAACGAGATGCCGTTCACCGAATGGGTCGAGAAGCGCACGGTGCAACGGTCGAAGCCGACGCTGAGGTCGGGGTGATGGTCCTCGACGTGGCAGATCCAGGCCAGCGCGTCGACGAAGGCGACGGTCTCCAGCCAGCCCTTGAAGGAGAACGTCTTCTCGACCGCGCCGCGTGCGACGTGCCAGCCGCTCGCCTGCGCCAGATGGTCCTTCACTTCGGCGTCGCTCATCGCGGTGACGCCTTTCGCCTTGCACTTCTGCTCGAGGAGGTTGGTCATGGTGGCAGGGTTTTCAGCGGGGAGCGGGGGTGAGCGCCCGCAAAGCGGCCAGTCGCTCGACGGCCGGGGGGTGGGAATAGTAGAAGCGTGCGTACAGCGGGTCGGGCGTCAGCGTCGAGGCATTGTCCTCGTGCAGCTTGAGCAGCGCCGAGGCCAGGGCCTCGCCGTCGGCCTGCGCGCAGGCGTAGGCGTCGGCCTCGAATTCATGCCGACGCGAGAGGCCCGCGAAGAGCGGCGTGATGAAGAAGCCGAACACCGGCGCAACCAGCAGGATCAGGAGCAGCGCCAGAGCGTCGTTCGGTGCCCCGAGCGAGGGCTGGACGCCGAGCCCGGTGTAGAACCAGCTGCGCGACGCCAGCGCGCCGAGCAGGGCGAACAGTCCGAGGCCGGCGATGAACAGGAGGGCGATGCGCTTGACGACGTGGCTGAGCGCATGGTGACCCAGCTCGTGGGCGAGAACGGCCTCGATCTCCCCGGGCGCCAGCCGCGCCAGCAGGGTGTCGAAGAAGACGACGCGCTTGGCGGCGCCGAGACCCGTGAAGTAGGCATTGGCGTGCGCCGAGCGGCGGCTGCCGTCCATCACGAAGAGGCCCTTGACCGCGAATCCGGCGCGCGTCATCAGTGCCTGGACGCGCGCCTTCAGCGAGTCGTCGGCGAGCGGGTGGAAGCGGTTGAAGAGCGGTGCGATCACCGTTGGCACGAGCACCATCGCCACCAGGTTGAACGCGGCCCAGGCAAGCCACGCCCAGAGCCACCACAGCGGCCCGCTGGCCGCCATGATCCACAGCACGAGCGCGGCCAGGGGCAAGCCGATGACGATGGCCAGCGCCAGGCCCTTGGCGGAATCGGCCAGCCAGAGCCTCCATGTCATCCGGTTGAAGCCGAAGCGCTGCTCGAGGCCAAAGGTGGCGTAGAGGGAAAACGGCAGCTCGAGCAGGGTGCCGATGGCGGTGAACGCGGCCAGCAGCGCGAGTTCGTAGGCCATGCCGCCCCAGCGTGGCTCGATGGCGTCGCGCGCCTGGCCGTTGAGCGCGTCGAGCCCGCCGAGCAGCGTCCAGCCGACGAGAACGGCGGCGCCGAAGATCATCTGCGCCTGTGCCAGCCGGAGCTTGGCCAGCGTGTAGTCGGCGGCCTTGCGATGGGCGGCAACGTCGACGACCTCGCGAAACGAATCGGGCACCCGGTCGCGGTGGTCGACGACGTGGCGCAGCTGCCGCGCTGCCAGCCAGCTGCGCACGGCCAGCGACGCGACGAGCGCGACGGCGAAGACCAGCGTCCAGCTCGATGACGACATGCCCGTCAGTGTAGGCGGGCCGGCGTCGCGTCGCAGGGGGCGGTGCTGCGAGAATCGACGCCGGAGATGCACTGATGAGCGATGACGACGAGCTGACGCCGGACGACCAGAACCTGGTCTGGATCGACCTGGAGATGACCGGGCTGTCGCCCGAGCGTGACCGCATCATCGAGATCGCGGTGGTGGTCACCGACGCGCAACTCGGGCGGAGAACCGCCGGCCCGGTGCTCGCCATTCACCAGAGCGATGCCGTGCTCGCCGGCATGGACGCCTGGAACACCGGCACGCATGGCCGGAGCGGCCTGACCGACCGCGTGCGCGCGTCGGTGATCGACGAAGACACGGCCCAGCGCGTCGTCACCGAGTTCCTGCAGCGCTACGTCGGCAAGGGCAAGTCGCCGATGTGCGGCAACACCATCTGTCAGGACCGGCGCTTCCTCGCCGCGACGATGCCCGAGCTGGAAGCCTTCTTCCACTACCGCAACCTCGATGTCAGCACGCTCAAGGAGCTCGTGCGGCGCTGGCGGCCGGAGCTGCTCGCCGGATTCAAGAAGGCGCAGGCGCACACGGCGCTGGCCGACATCCAGGAATCGATCGACGAGCTCGTCTACTACCGTCAGCATTTCCTGCAGGCGTGAGCGCAAGAAAGTCGCCGGCGATGTAGAATCGAAGGCTTGCTGCAGAACATCGCGGCATTTCTCTCATCTCCTTCGACCCGCTTCGGCGAGCGCACGACACACGGGATTCTGCCGTGCAAGCGTGCCGCCCGAGTGCAGTGGCACGTGCCTTTGCGTGCCCGTCGGCGGCGATGCCGTCGCCGAAGGCCGTTGCGGCGGGCTCCCCCGGGGGCCTGCAAGCGTCTTCTCCCATGCGACTTTTCGCTCCCGCGGCAACGCGAGGGGCCTGGCGTTGCCGCGCGCAGGCGGCGGCGCTGCGTTGAACGACGAGATGACCATGACCTTCGAATCCCTCGGCTTGTCCGAACCCCTCACTCGCGCCGTCGCCAGCCTCGGCTATGCGACCCCGACGTCGGTGCAGACGGCAGCCATCCCGCCGGCACTCGCCGGCCACGACCTGATGGTGGCTGCGGCCACCGGCAGCGGCAAGACCGCCTCGTTCATCCTGCCGGCGCTGCAGCGTGCGCTGGCAGCGCGCGCCGATCCCGAGAAGCGTCGCGCGAACGGCCACGGCCCGCGCACGCTGGTGCTGACGCCGACACGGGAGCTGGCGATGCAGATCACCAAGGCGGCGATCGGCTACGGCCGCAACGTGCCCGGGCTGCGCGTCGCCACCGTCGTCGGCGGCGTGCCGTACGCGGCGCAGATCAAGGCGCTGCGCGGTCCGCTCGACATCCTGATCGCGACGCCGGGCCGTCTCATCGACCACCTGCAGACCGGCAAGGCCGTCATCGACCACGTCGAGATGCTCGTCCTCGACGAGGCCGACCGCATGCTCGACATGGGCTTCATCGACGACATCCGGGCCATCGCCGACCACGTGCCGGCCGAACGCCAGACCGTGATGTACAGCGCCACTTTCCTCGGCAACGTCGCCGGGCTGGCTCGCAACCTGCTCCGCGATCCGCGCCGGGTCGACGTCGCGTCGCACACCGACACCCACGAGAACATCGAGCAGCGGCTGCACTGGGCCGACAACTTCGCGCACAAGAACGCGCTCCTCGATCACATCCTGACTCAGCGCGAGATGGAGCAGGCGCTCGTCTTCACGAGCACCCAGCGCGACGCCGATCGCCTCGCCGACCGGCTGGCCGAGATGGGCCACGCCGTCGCCTCGCTGCACGGCGGCATGCCGCAGGGCCGGCGCAACCGCGTCGTCCAGGGCCTGCGCTCGCGGCAGCTGCGCGTGCTCGTCGCCACCGACGTGGCCGCGCGCGGCCTCGACGTGCCGACCATCAGCCACGTCGTCAACTACGGCCTGCCGATGAAGCCAGAGGACTACGTTCACCGCATCGGCCGCACCGGCCGCGCCGGCCGCAACGGCCTCGCGGTGACGCTCGCCGAGCGCGTGGACGCGGGCATGATCAAGCGCATCCAGCAGTTCACGACGCAGACGATTCCGGTCGCGACGATCGGCGGCCTCGAGCCGAAGGCGCCGCAGCCGAAGCCTTTCGTGCGCGCGCCAGCCGGCCGGCCGGGCGTCGGCGCCCGCGATGCGACGCCGCGCGGCGCCTCGCGCGGCACGCCGTTCGATCGGCTGCTGGCGCCACGCGACGAGCGGGGTGCGCCGGCGCGGCGTCCCGGTCCGAGCGCCTTCAAGGGCCGCGGCAAGCCGCAGCGCCCGCGCGCGGCCGGCTTCGCCCGCTGACCCGCGGCGGGGGGCGACCCCGCCTGGACGCGAACGTGACGACCGCGTCCCGCTTGGCGTGTGGGCAGCCCTTTAGCGGCGCTTGACCTCGACCGTGACGTCCATCCCAAGGTAGTCGCCGGTCTCGCCGAACCAGCTGCCCGAGATCGGCGCCGCCTGCGAGGGATCGCGGGCGATGCCGACGCGGATCAGCTGGCTGCCGCCGAGCAGGTTGTTGGTCGGGTCGAACGGCACCCAGCCGGCGCCCGGCAGGTAGGCCTGAAGCCATGCATGCGTGTAGCCGGCGCCCACGGTGCCCGGTTCGCCGCCTTCGAGGGCGGGGTCGTACAGGTAGCCCGACACGAACCGGGTCGCGATGCCCATGCGGCGCCCGGCCTCCATCATGAGCAGGGTGAAGTCGCGGCATGAGCCGCTGCCGAGCTTCAGGGTGACGAGGGGCGCCTGCGTGCCTTCCTCGTCGCGCGAGAGGTAGCGCAGGTTGTCGCGGATGTGCTGGTTCATCTCGATCAGCATCTCGCGCGTGCCGGTCGGCCCGTCGGTGCGCAGGAACTGCCGAGCCCAGGCCGTCAGGACACCGTCCTCGTCGTCGTGGTAGGGGCGCAGGTAGTGCTCGAGGTCGTAGCGCTCCTCGAGCGTGTACGAGAACGGATAGATCTCGGCGCTCGGCGACAGCGGCAGCTCGAGGTTCATCGAGTGCGCGTGCTCGATCGAGAAGCTGCAGACGATCTCGAGCCTGTCGGCGCGGTGTCGCGGCTGCACGAGCGCGACCGAATTGGAGAGCGGGTCCTGGATCATCCGCACGTCGGCATCAGGGCTGATGTCGAGATCGGTGGCCAGCACGCGCAGGTCGTGGCTGTCGCGCGGCCGGAACATGACGCGGTGCTCGCCGAAGCGCACTGGCTGCGCGTAGCGGTAAACCGTCGTGTGCGTGATGTCGTAGCGGATCGGCATGAGGAGGTGCCGTCAACGGGCCGTCAGGCGCGCAGCAGTTCGACCTCGAACAGCAGCGTCGCGTTCGGCGGAATCGCTCCTCCGGCGCCGCGGGCGCCGTAGCCGAGCTCCGGCGGGATCACGAGCACGCGGGTGCCCCCTTCCTGCATTCCCTGGACGCCCTCGTCCCAGCCCTTGATGACGTGACCGGCGCCGAGCTCGAATTCGAACGGGTCGTTGCGGTCCTTGCTCGAGTCGAACTTCGCGCCCTTGCTGCCGTTCTCGTAGAGCCAGCCGGTGTAGTGGACGGAGACGGGCCGGCCGGATTCGGCGCGCTTGCCGCTGCCGGGGATGGTGTCGTCGTATTGCAAGCCGGAGGCTGTGGTCTGCATGGGCGCCTTTCGAAGGGGTGGAAGGTGAGGAGGTCCGCGGACCTGACGCTCGCGCGAGGTCGGGCGGCGCGACATGATGCCAGTCGCGGGCTATCGGCAGTTGAGATCAGGGTCGCGGCCAGCGCAGGCGCCATTCGGCAGTAGCCGCCGCCAGCCAGTCGGCCACCTGCGTGCCGCCGGCGGCGAGCCCGAGGGTAAGGCCGGCGCGGCGCAGGGCAGCGAGCGGCGACGCCAGGTCGACGGCGGCGGCGCCATTCTGCTTCGACAGCTTCTCGCCGTCGGCGCCGACCACGAGGGCGACGTGCAGGTAGCGCGGCGTCGGCAGATCGAGCGCTCGTTGCAGCAGGATCTGACGAGCCGTGTTGCTCGCCAGGTCTTCGCCGCGAACGACGTCGGTGATGCCGTCGGCAGCGTCGTCGACGACGACGGCGAGCTGGTAGGCCCAGACACCGTCCGCGCGCCTGAGCACGACGTCTCCGACATCACGGGCCACATCCTCGCGCTGCGGCCCGAGTCGCCGGTCGACCCACTCGACGACGACCGGCCGGTCGTCGGCGGCGGTGTCACCGCTCTGCGGATCGAGCCGGAAGCGGATCGACCGCGCCGGCCGCCCGTGCAGCCCGTTGCGGCAGGTGCCGGGGTAGACCTGCGCCTCGTCGCGACCGCGCTCGATGGCGCCCGCAGTGGCCGCCGTCGCGATGTCGCGACGGCTGCAGGCGCAGGGGTAGGCCCGGCCGCCGGCGAGCAGGCGAGCCAGCGCCGACGCGTAGCGGTCGCTCCTTTCCGACTGCCAGGCGACCGCGCCGTCGGGGTGGAGTCCGCAGCGCGCCAATTGCTCGAGGATCGTGGTGGCGGCTCCGGGCACGTTGCGGGGCACGTCGAGATCCTCGATGCGGACCTGCCAGGTGCCGGCGCTGGCGCGGGCGTCGAGCCACGAGGCGAGCGCGGCGACCAGCGAGCCGTCGTGCAGCGGGCCGGTCGGCGAAGGCGCGAAACGTCCGACGTAGGCCATCGGCAGGGCGATCGATGCAGGCCGATGCGGGCGAGCGCCGACGCGCGCCTCAGCGCGACGCGCCGGCGATGCGGCTGCCGTGGCGCTCGAGCAGCGCCTTGCGTGTCGGCGTGCTTTCGAGCCGCTCCAGCCACCAGCCGAGCGCAAGGCCGGGGGGTGGCCGGCGCGTCGAGCCGGCCGCGCCGGTCGGCTCGCGCCAGGCGTAGCCGAGACGCGCTTCCTGGCGCGCTCGTCTGACGGTCTTGACGACGAGCCGTCCCGTGGCGATGTGATCGCAGGCCAGCGGCTCGGGCACGAAACCGCAGCCGAGGCCGCGCAGCTGGGCGTCGATCTTGGCCTGCATGCTGCTTACCGTCAGCACGTCCTGGCCGGGCAGGAGGTTGAGCGTGATCGCCGCCAGTTGCGCGGCCGAATCGGCGACGGCGACGGCACGGTGGCGGACCAGCTCGCTGTTGTCGATCGGCTCGATCGCGGTGGCCAGCGGGTGGTGCGGTGCGACCGCGAACACGAAGTCGATCTTGCCGAGCTCCTTCATCGCGATGCCCCGCGGCAGCTCGCGATGCATGCCGACGCCGATGGCGAGGTCGGCGCGACCGGTGACCAGCGCTTCCCACGTGCCTGACAGCACCTCGGTGCGCAGGCGCAGCCGGGTCGCCGGGCC
>JBBRFB010000101.1:0-12703 GCA_038225015.1 Burkholderiales bacterium | reverse complement strand
GGGTCGAACGTGGGCATCGATCGGCGTTCAGGGTCTGTCACCCTACTGGTTCGACATTCAAGCGACGGCCTATGTCGGGCAAAGCGGACGCACGGCGTTGCGCATAGAGGGCGAGTACGACTTGCTGCTGACCCAACGGCTCGTCTTGCAGCCCGACGTCAAGGTCAGCCTCTATGGCAAGAACGACCCTGCGCGGGACATCGGCGCCGGCCTCTCCGACATCGACGCCGGGTTGAGGCTGCGCTACGAGTTTTCCCGCAAGTTCGCCCCGTACATCGGTGTGGTCTGGAACCGCAAGTTCGCGAACACCGCCCGCTATGCGCGCGAGTCCGGCAACGCCGTCCAGGAGACCCGCGTCGTCGCGGGCTTTCGCATCTGGTTCTGAGGAGTTCAACATGAAACCTGTCTCCAAACATATCTTGGCAACGACGGCCGTGCTGATGATCGCAGCACTGGCCGCGTTCGCGCTGTTCGCGTGGTCTGGCGCCTACAACTTTGCGGCCGACGAGCCGCATACCGCCGCCGTCAGTTCGTTGCTCGACACGATGCGCGAGCGGTCTATCGAAACCCGTGCGCAGAAGGCGGCGGTGCCCAACCTCGACGACGAGAAGCGAATCGTTCAGGGAGCCGGAAACTACAACGCCATGTGCGTCGGTTGCCATCTCGCGCCCGGCATGGGCGACACGGAACTGAGCAAGGGCCTCTATCCGGTACCACCCAATCTCTCCAAGGAAAAGGTCGAGCCGCAACATGCCTTCTGGGTCATCAAGCACGGCATCAAGGCCTCCGGCATGCCAGCGTGGGGCAAGAGCATGAGCGACGAGTTCGTCTGGAACATGGCGGCGTTCCTTCAGACACTGCCCAAACTCGACGAGGGTCAATTCAAGGCGATGGTGGCGCGCAGCGGCGGACACCACCATGACCACGGCGGCGCTCACGACGAAGACAACGATCACGATCACGATCATGACGCCGGAGCTCACCCGCACGACGAGGCAAGCGAAAGCGGCGGACACGCCGAAGCCGCGGCATCGACGGCATCCGGAGCGTCAATCTCGGCGCATCCATCCGAAGCCACAGATTCCAGTCCGCATACGCACAGACATGCCGACGGCAGGCAACACGTTCACACCACTGGAAGAGCCAGGAAATGATGAAGTACTCGAGATTCCTGGCAATGAGCATGACGTCCGCCGTCGTGATGTTCGGGCTGATGTACCTGAATACGTACCAGCTGGATCACGCCTATTTCATCGAGACGCGTGCCTACATGGCCTTGGTCATGGGCGCGACGATGGCTGTCGTCACGCTCGGTTTCATGCTCGGCATGTACAAGGATCGACGTATCAACATCGCCATCGTCGTCGGCAGCGCTGCCGTCTTCGCTCTGTCGCTGTGGCTCGTCCGCAGCCAGGAGACGATCGTCGCCGAGTTCGAAAGGAAGTGACATCGCCTTCGAATCCCAGTCGATTCATGCCGCGGCCATCCTGGAAGAGGCCGAGTACGGCGGCGTTCGCATGCGACTGAGCTCGTGTCCGCAAATCATTCATTAGACTTCGACGCACGGCGCCGACCACCTCGCGCCAGCGTGACGAAAGACATCCCCGCCCGCCTCACTCGATGATCACCCCTGACACGCCAGCACCCGTTGTCGCCGACTACCTCGTCATTGGCGGCGGAATCGCGGGCGCGTCCGTCGCGTACTGGCTCGCGCCGCACGGCCGTGTCGTCCTGCTCGAGCGCGAGGCGCAGTCGGGCTATCACGCCACCGGGCGTTCCGCGGCCCTCTTCATGGAGAGCTACGGCACGCCGCAGGTGCGCGCACTGACCCTGGCCAGCCGTGCCTTTCTGCAGGATCCGCCGGCCGGATTCAACGAGCACCCGCTGCTCGCGCCGAGAGGCGCCCTGTTCGTGGGTGTGCACGGCCAGGAGGCGCTGCTCGACCGACACTGGGACGTGCTTCGCACCATGGCGACCGATGCGCGCAGGCTCAGTCCCGAGGAGACACGCGCGCTGGTGCCGGTGCTGCGCCAGGACCGGGTGATCGGCGGCGTGTACGAGCCTGGGGCCTGCGACATGGACGTCCACGCCATCCACGAGGGCTTCCTGCGTGGCATGCGCCGGGCCGGCGGCAACCTCGTGTGCGACGCCGAAGTGACGGCCCTCTCCCGCACCGCCGCCGGCTGGCGGGTCGAAGCGGCGGGCACGGTCTACGAGGCCCGCGTGGTGCTGAACGCGGCCGGCGCCTGGGTCGATGCCGTCGCTGCGTTGGCCAGCGCCGAGCCACTGGGCATCGAACCGCGCCGCCGCTCGGCGTTCGTTTTCGCGCCGCCCGAGGGTATCGACCCGGCCGGCTGGCCGATGGCGATCGGTGCCGCCGAAGACTGGTACTTCAAGCCCGATGCCGGGATGATGCTCGGCTCGCCGGCCAATGCGGACCCGGTCGTGCCGCAGGACATCCAGCCCGAGGAGATGGACATCGCCCTCGCCATTCACCGGCTGGAAGAAATCACGACGCTCGCCATCCGCCGGCCGATCCGCACTTGGGCCGGCCTGCGCTCGTTCGTGCGCGACGGTGACCTGGTCGGTGGCTTCGACGACACGCTGCCCGGATTCTTCTGGGTCGCCGCCCAGGGCGGCTACGGCATCCAGACGTCGCCCGCGATGGGCGAGACCTGCGCCGCGCTGGCGCGCGGCCTCCCTGTGCCCGCGCATCCGGCCGCCTTCGGCCTCACCGCCGCCATGCTGTCGCCGGCGCGCCTGCGCTCGCTGGCCACGGCGCCCGCTCTCTGAGCGGCATCACCCGAGTCACACCACCATGCGCGTCTTCAGCGGCTCCCTCGCCACCGAAACCAATACCTTCGGCCCGATGCCGACCGGCCTGGCGTCCTTTCGCGACCGCGGCTACTACGCTGCCGGGAAGCATCCCACACAGATGACCTTCTTCTCCGGCCCTCTGTGGGCCGCGCGCCTGCGCGGCAAGGCGCTCGGCTGGGACCTGGTCGAAGGCATGGTGGCGGGTGCGCAACCGGGCGGCACGACCACCCGCCACGCCTACGAGACGCTTCGCGACGAGCTGCTCGGCGATCTGCGCGCCGCGCTGCCGGTCGACATGGTGGTGCTCGGCCTGCACGGCGCCATGGTGGCCGACGGCTACGACGACTGCGAAGGCGACCTGCTGCAGCGCGTTCGCACCCTCGTCGGCGCCGATGTCGTGCTCGGGGCCGAGCTCGACCCGCACAGCCACCTCACACCTCTGATGGTCGAGCAGGCCGATCTGCTGATCGCCTTCAAGGAGTACCCGCACACCGACGTGCTCGAGCGCGGCATCGAACTCGTCGACCTGTGCGCCGCGGTGGTCGAGAAGAAGATCCGGCCGGTCGCGGCCGTGGTCGACTGCGCGATGATCGTGACCATCCACACCTCGCGAGAGCCAGCGCGCAGCTTCGTCGATCGCCTGCAGGCGATGGAAGGCAAGGACGGCGTGCTGTCGATCTCCATCGTCCACGGCTTCGCCTGGGGTGACGTGCCCGAAATGGGCACCAGGGTGCTCGTCTACACCGACGGTGACCAGGCCCAGGCCGACGCGCTCGCCCGCCGGCTCGCCGACGAGCTGATCGGGATGCGCGAGGCGCTGACGGTGCGCTACCCCGGCATCGATACGGCGCTCGACGAAGCGCTCGCCTTCGACGGCGGCCCGGTCGTGCTCGCCGACGGCGCCGACAACCCGGGCGGCGGCGCGGCGGGCGACAGCACCTTCATCCTGCGCCGCATGGTCGAGCGCGGCATCCGTGCGGCGGCGATCGGGCCACTCTGGGATCCGGTGGCGGTACGCATCGCCTTCGAGGCCGGTGAAGGCGCCTGCCTCACCATGCGCATCGGCGGCAAGATCAGCGCGCTGTCGGGCCAGCCGATCGACCTGACGTGCACGGTCAAGGCCCTGAAGACCGGCATGGTCATGACCGGCCTCGCCAACACGCCGGTCGCGCTGGGCGACTGTGCTCTCCTCGAGGCCGACGGCATCGAGATCGTGCTGATCACGCTGCGCAACCAGGCGATGGGCACCGACGTCTTCACCCAGCTCGGCTGCGACGTCGCCGTAAAGAAGATCATCGTGGTCAAATCCTCCCAGCACTTCTACGCGTCCTTCTCGAAGCTGGCCCGGCACGTGATCTACGCCGGCGCGCCGGGCGCGGTGACACTCGACCTCTCGACCCTCCCCTACCGCAAGGCCCGGCTGCCCAAGTGGCCGATCGGCGCGACCGCGGCCTGATTCCTTCCTACCGTCCTGCCACCTTCCGGAGAACCGCAGATGAAACGTCGAATGCTCGCCGCCCTCGCCCTGGGCACCCTCGCGCTCACGGCTGCTCCCCTCGCCGCCCTGGCACAGACGAAGACACTGAAGGTCGTCGCCCATGCCGACGTGAAGATCCTCGACCCGACCTTCACCACGGCCTACATCTCTCGCAACTTCGGCTACATGGTTTACGACACGCTTTTTGCGCAGGACGCCAACGGCAAGCCGCAACCGCAGATGGTCGAGAAGTACACGAGCTCGAAGGACGGCAAGCAGTGGAGCTTCACCCTGCGTCCGGGTCTCAAGTTCTCCGACGGCAGCCCCGTGACTGCCGCCGACGCCGTGGCGTCGCTGCAGCGCTGGGGCGCCCGCGACAGCCTCGGGCGGGCGATGGGAAATGCCGGTGCAAAGTGGAAAGCGGTCGACGCGCGTACCTTCGCGCTCACCCTGACCGAGCCCTTCGGCCTGGTCCTCGAGGCGCTGGCCAAGCCGTCGGGCTTCCCGCCGATGGTGCTGCCGGAGCGGCTGGCGAAAATGCCGGCGACGGCGCCGCTGCCCGAGGTGCTGGGCTCGGGCCCGTTCCTCTTCAAGCGCGACGAGTGGGTGCCCGGCAGCAAGGCGGTGTTCGTTCGCAACCCTGCCTACGTGCCGCGCAGCGAGCCGCCGAGTGGTCTCGCCGGCGGCAAGAAGAGCGCCTTCGACCGGGTCGAGTGGCTCTACCTGCCCGATTCCAACAGCGCGATCGCCGCACTGAAGCGCGGCGAGGTCGACCTCGTCGAGCAGGTGCCGCCCGACTACATCGCGCCGCTGCGTACCGACCCGAACATCAAGGTCGGCACCGGTGGCGCCTACCAGGGCTTCCTGGTGATGAACCAGCTCTTCCCGCCGTTCAACAACGAGAAGGCACGCCAGGCCCTGGCCCATGCCGTGAGCCAGGACCGCTTCACCGCGGCCATGGGCTACCCGCTCGACATGCGCGTCACCTACTGCGCCACCTACTTCATCTGCGGCGGCCCGAACGACACCGACGCCGGCGCCGAGCCATTCCGAAAGCCCGACCTGGCGCTGGCGAAGAAGCTGCTCGCCGAGTCGGGATACAAGGGCGAGAAGGTCGTGCTGCTGGTGCCCAGCGACATCACCTACCTGAACGCCGAGGCGCTGATGGCGGCGCAGACCATGCGCAGCATCGGCATGAACGTCGACATGCAGACCCTGGACTGGGCCTCGATCGGCGCACGGCGTGCCAAGAAGGTCGCACCGGACGCCGGCGGCTGGAACATGTACGTCACGGTGGCCGGTGAATTCGACGTCAACTCGCCGATCACCAATGCCTACCTGAGCGCCGCCTGCGGCAACAGCCTGCCCGGCTGGCCTTGCGACAAGAAACTCGACGAACTGCGCACGGCCTGGATCCGCGAGACGGTTCCGGCCAAGCGGAAGGAACTGCTCGACGCCTTCCAGCGCCGCGCCTACGAGGCCATTCCCTACATCAGCGGCGGGCAGTATTCGGCGGCATTCGCGGCGCGCGCCAGCCTGAAGGGCATCGACAAGCTGTGGCGCGGTCTGCCGAACGTCTGGGTGCTCGACAAGTAGTCGTCTCGCCTCGGCTGTCGGGCGATGGGTTACCTGCTGCGTCGCCTGGTCGCGACCCTGCCCGTGATGGCGGTGGTCGCGGTCGTGGTGTTCCTGCTGATCCACCTGTCGCCGGGCGATCCGGCGGCGCTGATCGCCGGTGATCTGGCCAGCGTCGACGACATCGAGAAGCTGCGCACGGCGCTCGGTCTCGACAAGCCGCTGTGGCAGCAGTTCGTGCTCTGGCTCGGCCGCCTTGCCACCGGCGACCTCGGCACCTCGATCTTCACGCAGGTGCCGGTCGCCCACCTGCTGGCGCAACGCCTCGAGCCGACGCTGTCGATCGCGGCCTGGACGATGGCGCTCACGCTGGTCGTCGCGATCCCGCTGGGTACCCTGGCCGCCTATCGTGCGGGCAGCTGGGTCGACCGGCTGGTCATGCTGTTCGCCGTGCTGGCGTTCTCCGTGCCCGTGTTCCTGGTCGGCTACCTGCTGATCTATGCGTTCGCCATCCAGCTGCCATGGTTCCCGGTGCAGGGCTACTCGCGCTTCGCCGACGGACCGGGCGCCTGGCTGCGCGGCCTGGTGCTGCCGTGCGTGAACCTGGCGCTGGTCTACATCGCACTGGTCACGCGAATGACGCGCGCCACCGTACTCGAGGTGCTGCAGGAGGACTACATCCGCACCGCCCGCGCCAAGGGGCTGGGCGTGCTGGCGGTGCTGATCCACGCGCTGCGCAACGCGGCGATTCCGATCGCCACGACGGTGGGCGTGGGCATCGCCCTCCTGATCGGTGGCGTCGTCGTCACCGAGACGGTGTTCGCGATCCCCGGCGTCGGGCGCCTCGTCATCGAGTCGGTGCAGCGTCACGACTACCCCGTGATCCAGAGCGTGCTGCTGGTCTCGGCAGGCGTCTACGTGCTGATCAACCTGCTGATCGACCTGAGCTACCGGCTCTTCGACCCGCGCATCCGGTACTGACGGCGTCGGCCATGTCCGCCACCCTGCCCCTTGCCAACGCCGCGCCGCCGAACGACGCGCCCTTCGTCGCGCCGCGCGGGCGCTGGCTGCGCAAGCACCCGACGCTGGTCATCGGCGCCCTGCTGCTCATCGCGGTGGCGCTGCTGTCGCTCGCGGCGCCCTGGATCGCGACCCACGACCCGCAGGACATCGACCCGCTGGCTCGCCTGCAGCCGCCGTCCGCCGAGCACTGGTTCGGCACCGACGCGCTCGGCCGCGACGTCTACAGCCGCGCCGTCTGGGGCGGCCGGGTCTCGATGCTCGTCGGCCTCGCGGTCGGTGCGCTCTCGACGCTGTTCGGCGTGCTGCTGGGCCTGATGGCGGGCTTCGTGCGCCGGGCCGACGGCCTCGTCATGCGGGTCATGGACGGCCTGATGGCGATCCCCGGCGTGCTCCTCGCGATCGCGCTGATGGCGGTGACGCGGGCGAGCCTCGCGACCGTCATCGTCGCGATCACGGTTCCCGAGATCCCGCGCGTCGTCCGCCTCGTCCGGTCGCTCTCGCTGACCCTGCGCGAGCAGCTGTTCGTCGAGGCCGCGCACGCGGTCGGAACCCGCCTGCCGGTGATCCTGGCCCGCCATGTGCTGCCCAACATGGTGGCGCCGCTGATCGTGCAGGCCACCTTCGTCGCTGCGTCGGCGGTGCTGATCGAGGCGGCGCTCTCCTTCCTCGGTGTCGGCGTGCCGGCGCAGACGCCGAGCTGGGGCAACATGATGGCCGAGGGCCGCAACTTCGTCGCAGTGGCCTTCCACATCATCCTGTACCCCGGGATCCTGCTGGCGGCGACGGTGCTGGCGATCAACCTGCTCGGCGACGGCCTGCGCGATGCGCTCGACCCGCGCCTGGCGCGCCAGCTGTGAGGACCCGCGCGCCATGAACCCCCTCCCCCGCGCCGCGCTCGCAATCGGCGAGCCGCTGCTGGAGGTCGACGACCTCCGCACCCGGTTCGACACGCTGACCGGGCCGGCGCGCGCCGTCGATGGCGTGTCGTGCACCGTGCGCGCCAGGCAGACGCTCGGCGTGGTCGGCGAATCGGGCTGCGGCAAGAGCGTGACGGCGCTGTCGATCCTGCGGCTGCTGCCGACGCCACCGGCGCGCATCAGCGGCGCCGTGCGGCTGCGCGGCACCGACCTCCTGGCGCTGAGCGAGCACGAGATGCGTCAGATCCGCGGCAACCGCATCTCGATGATCTTCCAGGAGCCCATGACCTCCCTGAACCCGGTGCTCACGGTCGGTCGACAGATCGCGGAGACGGTTCAGGTGCACGAGCGCATCGGTCGCGAGGCCGCGCTGGCGCGGGCCGTCGAGATGCTTCGGGTGGTGCAGATCCCTGAGCCGGAGCGCCGCGTCGGCGAATACCCGCACCAGCTCTCCGGCGGCATGCGCCAGCGCGTGATGATCGCGATGGCGCTCGCCTGCAACCCCGAGGTGCTGATCGCCGACGAGCCGACGACGGCGCTCGACGTCACCATCCAGGCGCAGATCCTCGCCCTGATCCGCCGGCTGCAGAAAGACCTCGGTATGGGTGTGATGTTGATCACCCACGACCTCGGCGTGGTCGCCGAGAGCTGCGATCGCGTGCTTGTCATGTACGCCGGCCGGAAGGTGGAAGAGGCCGCCGTCCTCGGCCTGTTCGACCGGCCGCTGCATCCCTACACCCGCGCCCTCATGGCCTCGATGCCGTCGATGAACACCCGCCGCGCCCGGCTGGCCGAGATCGCCGGGCTGGTGCCTTCGGCCCAGGAAGCGCCACGCGGATGCGCCTTCGCCGCCCGCTGCGCGCATGCAGACGCGCGCTGCGGTCGCGAAATCCCGCAGCTCACCCGACAGGGCGACGACCACGTCGTCGCCTGCTTCGCGGTCGAGGAAGGCCGGCTCGAGCCTGCCGAGGAGTCACTCGCATGAGCGTCGCCACGGCAGTCCCGGCACCGCTGCTGAAGGTGGAGCAGCTGACGAAGCACTACCTCGCGCCGCGGCGCTGGCTGGTGCCGCGCAGTCCGCCGGTCCAGGCGGTCGACGGCGTGTCGTTCAGCGTGGCACGTGGCGAGACGCTGTCCCTGGTCGGCGAGTCGGGTTGCGGCAAGACGACCACCGCCAAGTCGGTGATGCGCCTCATCGAGCCCACGTCCGGCTCGGTCCGGCTCGACGGCGAGGAGCTCCTCACGCTCGGCCGCGAGCAGATGCGGCTTCGGCGTCGCGACGTGCAGATCGTCTTCCAGGACCCGTACGCCTCGCTCAGCCCGCGCCGGGTCGCGGCCGACATCGTCGCCGAGCCGCTGAAGAACTTCGGCGTCGGCTCGGGCCCCGAGCGGCGCGAGCGCGTGCAGTGGCTGTTCGGCAAGGTGGGCCTGCGTCCCGAGGCGACGAGCAAGTACCCGCACGAGTTCTCGGGCGGGCAACGCCAGCGCCTCGGCATCGCCCGGGCGCTGGCGCTGAACCCGAAGCTCATCGTCTGCGACGAGCCGGTTTCGGCACTCGACGTATCGGTGCAGGCCCAGGTCGTCAACCTGCTGATGGACCTGCAGGCCGAGTTCGGCATCGCCTACCTCTTCGTCGCCCACGACCTGGCGGTGGTGCGCCACATCAGCCACCGTGTCGCCGTGATGTACCTCGGGCGCATCGTCGAGATCGCCGACCGCGACACCTTGTTCACGTCGCCACGGCACCCCTACACCGAGATCCTGCTCTCGGCGGTACCGGTGCCCGACCCGCGCCGGCCGGCGCAGCGCATCCTGCTGCAGGGCGATCCGCCGAGCGCGGCCAATCCACCTTCCGGCTGCCGCTTCCATACCCGCTGCCCGATCGCCGAGGACGTCTGCAGGACGACGTCGCCCGAGCTGACCGAGCGGCCTTCCGGGTCGGCGACCGAGCATCGCGTCGCCTGCCATTTTCGATGACAAAGCCAACCAGCGAAGGATCGCCATGAGCACGCCACCCACCCACTACGACCTGCTCATCTGCGGCGGCACGGTGATCGACGGCAGCAAGGCGCCGCGCTTCGACGCCGACATCGGAGTCATCGACGGCCGTATCGCCGCGATCGGTGATCTCGCTGGCGCCACCGCGGTCGAGACGATCGACGCCGCCGGCCGCATCGTCGCGCCAGGGTTCATCGACTCGCACACGCACGACGACCAGGCCGTGCTGTCGCAGCCGGCGATGCCGTTCAAGGTGTCCCAGGGGGTGACCACGGTGGTGGCCGGCAACTGCGGCATCAGCGCCGCGCCGCTGCGCCCGGACATGGCGCTGCCGATGCCGCTCAGCCTGATCGACTCGCCGGCCGAGGGCCGCTTCACGACCTTCAAGGCCTACCTCGACGCGCTGCGGGCGACGCCCTCGGCGGTCAACGTGGCGGCGATGGTCGGCCACTCGACGCTTCGCGCGGTGACCATGCGCGACCTCGACCGCGTCGCCGACGACGCCGAGATCACCGCCATGCAGGCGCTGGTCGAAGAGGCGATGCAGGCGGGCGCGATCGGCCTGTCGACCGGCACGTTCTATCCGCCGGCGGTCAAGGCGACCACCGAGGAGATCATCGAGGTCGGCCGCCCCCTCACGAACAGCGGGGCGATCTACGTCACGCACATGCGCGACGAGGCCGACAAGGTGATGGAGGCGCTCGAAGAGACCTTTCGCATCGGCCGCGAGCTCGGCGTCGCCGTCGTCGTCTCGCACCACAAACTGCAGAACACGCCGAACTTCGGCAGGAGCCAGGTCACGCTGCCCTTCATCCGGGAGACGATGAAGCATCAGTGCGTGTCGCTCGACTGCTATCCCTACACGGCCGGCTCGACCATGATCCGCACCGACCGCGGCATGCTCGAAGGGCGTGTGCTCATCGCCTCGAGCGAGCCGCACCCGGAGTGCGCGGGCCGCGATCTCGACGCCATCGCCGAGGAATGGGGCGTCGAGAAAGACGAGGCGGCGCGGCGCCTGCAGCCGGGCAGCGCGATCTATTTCCTGATGGACGAAGGCGATGTGCGCCGCATCCTCGCCTTCGACGAGACCATGATCGGCTCCGACGGCATCCCCGTCGGCGACAGCCCGCATCCGCGCCTGTGGGGCACGTTCCCGCGCGTGCTCGGCCACTACAGCCGCGACGTCGGTCTCTTCCCGCTGGAGACGGCGGTGTGGAAGATGACCGGCCTGACGGCCCGCAACTTCGGCCTGCACGAGCGCGGCACGCTGAAGGTCGGCCATCACGCCGACATCGTCATCTTCGACGCTGCCACGGTGCGTGATGCCGCCAGCTACGAGACTCCCACCCGGCCTGCCGAAGGCATCGACGCGGTGATCGTCAACGGCGTCGTCACCTGGCGGCACGGTGCCCACAGCGGCGCCCGCGCCGGGCAGGTCATCGCCCGCCGGCACCTGAAAGCCGAGGCCACCGCATGAGCATCGAACGCATCGCCAGCCCCTTGCCTGCGCCGTTCTCGAAGGCGGTCCGCGCCGGCGGCTTTCTCTTCCTTTCCGGGGTGCTGGCCATGGATGCCAGCGCCCGCATCGTCGAAGGCGACGTCGTGGTCCAGACCCGGGTGGTCCTGGAACGCATCGCCCAGGCGCTCGCCGATTGCGGCGCAACGATGGGCGACGTCGTGCGCGCCACCGTCTGGCTGGCCGATCTCGACGACTTCGTCGCGTTCAACGAGGAATACGCCAGGCACTTCGCCGGCGCCCTGCCGACGCGCTCGACCGTGCAGGCGGTGCTCTACCAGGGCGCGCGGGTCGAGATCGAGGTACAGGCGTGGGTGGGGTGAGCCCCGCGCCTGCCGACTTGCTGGGCGGCATTCGCCGCCCGGAGCGGCCCATCCCGGCTCTAGGGCGCCGCGTTGCGCTTCCGCAGCAGGTTGACGCGCATCGGCCGCAGGAATCGTGCGCCCTCCGGCCCCATGAACCGCTCGAAACGCTCCCGCACCATGGCTCGGGTCGCGTCGTCGAGCCGGCGGTCGACGAAGGTCACCTGGATCGTCCGCTGCTCGAAGTCGGCGAAGTCACGGAAGGCGACCGGAACGTCGAACGTCGTCTCGCTGACGCTCGCCCAGCCGCCCGAATCGACCGCCCGCCCGATCGCCAGCACCGCCTCGCGGCGCACGGCCTCTTCGTCGTTGAACAGCCGAATCACCTCGTTCAGGTCGCCGGCGAAGACCGGCTCGCAGATGTAGAGCAGGCCGTCCGGCTTGAGCACGCGGCGCACTTCGCGGAGCGCATCATCCATCGAGGCGGCCGGGACGTGATGCAGGGACTTCAGCATCAGCGCGAGATCGAATGACCCTGCCGGACGGGCGATGTCCTGGGCGCCGCCGCGGGCGAACGTGATCCCCGCCGCGGGCCGCGCGAGGTTCTTGTCGTGCTGGCGCTCGTCGACCTCGAACGCGGTGACGCGGCAGTCGGCACAGGTGGCGACGACCCGGCGCGCGAGATCGGCGGCGCCGCAGCCGAGCTCCACGATCTCGAGCCCGCGCAGCGGCACCAGCGAGCTCAGGAAGGCGACCTCGTCGTCGACGATCTTCACCACGATGGCTTCCTCGTTTTCATCATCGAACCGATCGTACAACCGGGCGGCACTCGCCGTGCCGAGGCAAAAAAAGAGGCGCCTCGCGGCGCCTCCGGTCGGCCGATGCCGTTCGCTCAGCGAACGACGGCCATCTGCTCGCGCTTGTCGCCCTTGTAGGTGTAGAGCGTGAGGGCGCCGTTCTTCACGTCGCCCTTGTTGTCGAAAGAGATCGTTCCGGTCACGCCCTTGTAGCCACTGGTCTTGGCCAGCACCGGCAGGTAGACCTTCGGGTCCGCCGAGCCGGCCTTGACCATCGCCGC
>JBBRFB010000100.1:0-12703 GCA_038225015.1 Burkholderiales bacterium | reverse complement strand
CGCGTAGGCGCTGAAGGTCTCGACGTAGCGGCGCTGCCCTTCGGCGTACAGCGTGTCGAAGACGAGGCTCGACTTGCCCGAGCCGCTCGGCCCCGTCACGACCGTCATCTCGCCGGTGCGGATGTCGAGGTCGAGGTTCTTCAGGTTGTGCTGTCGGGCGCCGCGGATGCGGATGACGCCGGAGGTCATGGAGAGGGGTCCTTCGCGAGGGGAGCGGGCATTCTAGGGAGCCGCACAGGCCCGACGGCGACGAGGGCCATCTCGCCGAGGCGCCCCCGGGGGGCGGCACGGCCGGCCAACTCCGGCTCGCCCGGCCGCTGCCGCCGGGCGCTCGCCTAGGGTGCCCCGGCGACGACAGCCGCCCGATCGACCGGCAGGCCGGCCGCGATCCACGCGTCGATGCCGCCGTACAGCGGGCGCACGTTGGTGAAGCCGGAGCGCCGCAGCTGCTGCGCGACCTTGGCGGCAGAGTAGTCGTTCGGGCAATCGCAGTAGACGACGACCTCGATCCCAGGCGCCGAGGCCGCTTCGGGAAGGCTCAGTTCCCCGGTCACCCATGGCACCGCACCCGGGATGCTGCCGTACTGCTCGCGGTTCACCGGCGCGCGCACGTCGAAGATGGCGGGTGGCGTGCCGGCGCCGATGAGTCGCTGCAGCTCGTCGACGGTGATGCGCACGATGCGCAGCTCGCGGATCAGCCGGTAGCGTTGCCAGAACTTGAAGCCCACGAAGAGCGCAAGCGCAGCGGCGATGACGGCCAGGCCGATCTCGCCGGCACCGGCGAGCAGTGCCAGCGCGTCGTTGACCGCGGCGTGAAAGACGCGGCCGATGAGGAGCGCAGTAGCGACGAACAGGCTCGCGCCAACCGCGTCGAGGCCGAGGAACACGGTAAGCCTGACGCGCGATTGCCCCGAGAGGGCCGCCGAGATCGTGCCCAGGCCGGGAATGAACTTGGCGACCACCAGCGTCCACACGCCCCAACGGGTGAACAGCGACTGCGTCTGGCGCACGCAGGAGTCGGGCGAGACCGAGAGCCGGCAGATCGAGCGCAGCACGCGGCCGCCGAAGCGATGCCCCGCCACGTACCAGAGAGTGTCGGCGAGGAGGCAGGCGGCCACGGCCACAGCGAACAACACAGCGGCCTGCTCGTGGCCGCCCACGCTTCGCGCCCCCATGACGACCAGCACGGGAACCATCGGCACGGGCACGCCGAGCTGCGACACCAGCACGTTGGCGAAGACGAAGGCCGGCCCGTAGGCCGCAAGCAGGTGGATCAGGACGTCCATGGCGATGCACGCGTGCGTATGCTGCGAGACTACCTCGTCGCGCCCGGTCGCCGATGAGGGTCATCGCACGCGACCGCCGGCGTCGCTAGACTGGCCGTTTCGAAAAGGCCGCTGCCCATGAAAATCGAATTCGTTTCCGACGTCGCCTGCCCCTGGTGCGCGATCGGCCTCGCGGCCCTCGAAACCGCCCTCGACCGGATCGGCGACGACATCCCGGTCGACCTGCATTTCGAGCCGTTCGAGCTCAACCCCGACATGGCGCCCGAGGGCGAGGACACCGTCACCTACCTCGGCCGCAAGTACGGCCGCACGCCGGCTCAGCTGCAGCAGGCGAGAGAAGCGATCCGCGAGCGCGGCGCCGCCGTCGGGTTCGAGTTCGGCGAGCGGCCGCACGTGTGGAACACGTTCGATGCGCACCGCCTGCTCTGCTGGGCGGGCCAGGAAGGGCACCAACGCGAGCTGAAGCACGCCCTGCTCACGGCCTATCACACCCACGCGGAGAACCCCGGCGCGCACGAGGTGCTGGTCCGGATCGCCGGCGAGGTCGGGCTGGATGTCGAGCGAGCCCGCGCCATCCTCGCGGGCGACGAGTTCGCGGCCGAGGTGCGCGAGCGCGAGGGGCATTTCCAGCGGCTCGGCATCAACGCCGTGCCGTCGGTGATCGTCGACGATCGCCACCTCATCCAGGGCGGCCAGCCGCCGGAGGTGTTCGAGCAGGCGTTGCGAAAGATCGCGGCGGAGAGCCGGGCCTGATTTCCTGCACACATTTCGCAACGACCCCTGCGCCGTGCGGCGCTAGAGTGGTCGGCTCCACGCAGTCTTCCTTTAGCGAGCCGACCCATGAAGATCCGCCTCGCGGCACTGGCCGCCGTCACGCTGTTCGCAGCCCCCTCCCTCGCCCTCGCCGCCAAGTGGGAACGCGTCGGCGACACCGGCAAGGTCTCGGTCTGGGTCGACAAGGAATCCCTTCGCCGCACGGGCGTCGAAGCCCGCGCCTGGCTCGAATGGCGCTGGGCGCAGCCGACCGAGCTGCGTGACTCGAGCCCGCCGCGCACCTACCGCCTCGAGCGGCAGATGCAGGTCGCGAACTGCGAGAACCGCGGCTACGCCGTGCCGGAAGGCACGCAGTACGCCGACGAACGCGGCACCGACGTCGTCGGCAGCTACAAGCTCGACGAGACGTCGATGCCGTACAGCGTCGCGCCGAAGCGGACGATCCGCGACCTCGTCGTGAGCTACGTCTGCAGCGCGACGCCGCCGAAGAAGTCCTGACGCGATCCCGCGTGGCGGGCGGCCGCTAGCGCCCGCCACGCCGCGGCAACGGGCCCTAGTCAGCGCCTAGCATCGACGCGTGACCGCCACCGACATCCCTTCGCGCCTCGACCGCCTGCCCTGGGGCCGGTTCCACACGCTCGTCATCGCGGCGCTCGGCATCACCTGGATCCTCGACGGCCTCGAAGTGACGCTGGCCGGCTCGGTTTCGGGAGCGCTGAAGTCGAGCCCGGCGCTGCACCTGAGCGACACCGAGATCGGCCTCGCCGGCAGCCTCTACGTCGCCGGCGCCGTGGGCGGCGCGCTCGTCTTCGGCTGGCTCACCGACCGTTTCGGCCGCAAGCGCCTCTTCAACGTGACGCTGGGCCTGTACCTGGTGGCGACCGCGGCCACCGCGTTCTCGACCGACTTCTTCACCTTCGCCCTCTTCCGCATGCTCACCGGCGCCGGCATCGGCGGCGAATACGCGGCGATCAATTCGGCGATCCAGGAGCTCGTCCCGGCGCGCTTTCGCGGCCGCACCGACCTGATCGTCAACGGCAGCTTCTGGATCGGCGCGGCGCTCGGCGCCGGCGGCGCCGTGATCCTGCTCGAACCGGGGCTCCTGCCCGCCGACATGGGCTGGCGTGCCGCCTTCGGCATCGGCGCCGTGCTCGGGCTGGCCATCCTGTTCCTGCGCCGCTACATCCCCGAGAGCCCGCGCTGGCTCATGACGCACGGCCGCATCGACGAGGCCGAGCAGGTGCTCTGCGAGATCGAGCGCAGTTTCGGCGTGGCGCTGCCGGGCGGCGAGTCGCCGGCGCTGCGCCTCGTCGAGCGGAAGGTCGGCATGTTCGACGTCGGCCGCACGCTTTTTCGGACGTATCCGCGACGCTCGCTCTACGTGCTCGTGCTGATGACCTCGCAGGCGTTCTTCTACAACGCCATCTTCTTCACCTACGCGCTCGTCCTCGGCCGCTTCTTCGCGGTGCCCGAGCAGAGCATCGGCCTGTACATCCTGCCGTTCGCGGCCGGCAACTTCCTCGGCCCGCTGCTGCTCGGTCCGCTGTTCGACAGCGTCGGGCGCAGGACGATGATCGCCACGACGTATGCGGCGTCGGGCGTGCTGCTGCTCGCGACGGCGCTTCTCTTCGTCGCCGGCAGCCTCGGTGCCGTCGGCCTCACGGTGGCCTGGTGCGTCGTCTTCTTCTTCGCCTCGGCGGCGGCGAGCTCGGCCTACCTGACCGCCGGCGAAAGTTTCCCGCTCGAGATGCGCGCCATGGCGATCGCCCTCTTCTACGCCCTCGGCACCGGGCTCGGCGGTGTCGTCGGCCCCTGGCTCTTCGGCGCACTCATCGGCAGCGGCGAGCGCGGCGCCATCGGCTGGGGCTACGCCTTCGGTGCCCTGCTGATGCTCATCGCCGCGGTGACGACGCTCTTCATCGGCGTGGCCGCCGAACGGCGGCCGCTCGAGGACGTGGCGCGACCGCTCTCGAGCGCTGACTGAGAAGGGCCAGGCGCCCGATGGGCGTCCCTCTTCGGGTCCTCAGTGCAGAGAAGGCGCAACCCAGGTCGCGACGAGTCCGAGCACGGCGCAGGCGCCGAGCAACGGCAGGACGCCGACCCGGAAGCGAAAGAGCGCGACCGCCGCGGCGACGACGATCGCCGCCGAGACGGCATCGAAGCGGCCGCCGAGGCCTTGCGGCCAGAGCACGTGCCAGGCGAAGAAGACCGCCAGGTCGAGGATCACGCCGACGACCGCCGCCGTGATCGCCGCCAGCGGCGCGGTAAAGCCGATGCGGCCATGCGTCGCCTCGACCAGCGGCCCGCCGGCGAGGATGAAGACGAACGACGGCAGGAAGGTGAAGAACGTGACCACGGTAGCGGCGAGCGCGGCACCGACAACGAGGGCGTCGGGGCCGAGCACCTGCTCGGTCCAGCCGCCGACGAAGCCGACGAAGGCGACCACCATGATGAGCGGCCCCGGCGTCGTCTCGCCGAGCGCGAGGCCGTCGATCATCTGGCCCGCGCTCAGCCAGTGGTGTTGCTCGACGCCGCCCTGGTAGACGTAGGGCAGCGCGGCGTAGGCGCCTCCGAAGGTGACGAGCGCGGCCTTGCTGAAGAACCAGGCCATCGCCGTCAACGCGCCCTCGGGCCCGTCGGCGGCGACAAGCGCAGCCATCGCCAGCAGCCAGAGGGCCAGGCCGATGGCGAGCGCACGCACCAGGCGTCGGTGCGAGAAGCGGGCGTGCGGCGGCGGCGGCGTGTCGTCGTCGATGAGCGCCGGCCCGTAGCCGCCGCTGGCGTCGCTGTGGCTGCCGCCGGGTGCGAACACGTGCGGCGCCACGCGGGCGCCGATGGCGCCGATCGCCGCGGCGGCGAGCACGATCGCCGGGAACGGCACGTTGAATGCGAACAACGCGATGAAGGCGGCGCCGGCGATGGCCCACATCCAGCCGTTTCCGAGAGCCCGCGTGCCGATCCGGTACGCCGCATGCAGGACCAGCGCGGTGACCGCCGGCTTGATCCCGTAGAACACGCCGGCGACGACCGGCACCTGGCCGAAGCGCAGGTAGATCCACGACAGCACGATCAGGATGACGAGCGACGGCAGCACGAACAGCGCGCCGGCGGCGAGGCCGCCGCGGCGACGATGCAGCAGCCAGCCGATGTAGGTGGCGAGCTGCTGCGCCTCGGGGCCGGGCAGCAGCATGCAGAAGTTGAGGGCGTGCAGGAAGCGGTGCTCGCTGATCCAGCGCCGCCGCTCGACGAGCTCGGTGTGCATGATGGCGATCTGCCCGGCGGGGCCGCCGAAGCTGATGAAGCCGAGCTTCAGCCAGAAGCGCAGGGCCGCGGCGAAGGTGACCGGACCCGGCGAGCGGGCCGGCACGTCGTTCGATGTCGCAGGCACGCTCGGCTCCCGAAGCGACGTCGTGCCGAAAGGGCAGACTGCCGTGAGGGCGATTCTGCGGTCTCGGTTCGGCTCGGCGCGGCGCGCTAAGCTGCCCATGCGCGGGCCGGTGCCGATGTCGGCGACTACCCAGCGACGGAGAACGACGGTCATGCGACGTATGGGACTCATTGCCACAGCCATCTGTGCCTTCTGGCTGGCGACGACGCCGGCCGCGGGCGCTGAACCACTGTCGGTGTCTCCCAGCGCGCCGCCGCAGGCAGGCTCGTCGCCGAGCACCGCGAGCTCGAGCGGCGCGTCGCGGGCGACACGCCGCGCGCCGGTGCGCCGGCCGGCCGCGACGGCCGGGTCGCTGAGCGGTCTGGGCGGCCCCGACTGCGAGGCGCTGCGCCGGCAGTACCAGCGGAGCCAGGAATGCTTCGCCCCGTATCGGCTCGCCAACGGCGGCCTCAAGCCGGAAGCCGCGCAACGCTGCAAGGCGGTCGCGAACCCGTCGCCGCAGTGCGGCCCGCTGGTCGAGAAGTAGCATCGCCGCCGCCAACGATTCGGGAGACGACGACCCGATCGGCGTCGTGCGGCGCTGGGTCGACGCGGCCGAGCGCATCGTCGTCCTCACCGGTGCCGGCATCTCCACCGACTCGGGCATCCCCGATTTCCGCGGCCCGCAAGGCGTCTGGACGAAGAACCCGACGGCCGAGAAGCAGTCGACGATCCAGACCTACCTCGCCGACCCCGAGGTGCGCCGCGCCGCCTGGCAGGCCCGGCTCGGCCACACGGCGTGGTCGGCGCGGCCGAACGCCGGCCATCGCGCGCTCGTCGACCTCGTACGACGCGGCAAGCTCCATGCGCTGGTGACGCAGAACATCGACGAGCTGCACCAGCAGGCCGGCCAGTCGGCCGAGCGCGTCGTCGAGGTGCACGGCACGATGCGGCGCGCCATGTGCTGGGGCTGCGGCGAGCGCCTGCCGATGCCGGACGTGCTGGCGCGCGTTCGCGCCGGCGAGGTCGATCCGCACTGCGTCGACTGCGGTGGCATCCTGAAGAGCGACACCATCTCTTTCGGCCAGCCACTGGTGCCCGAGGTGATCGAGCGGGCGCTGCGCGTCGCCACCGAGGCCGACCTGCTGCTCGCGATCGGCTCGACGCTGCAGGTCTACCCGGTGGCCGGCATGGTGCCGGCGGCGGCGGGTGCCGGCGCCCGCGTCGTGATCGTCAACAACCAGGCGACGCCGATGGACGAGCTGGCCGACGCCGTGCTGCGCGGCCCGATCGGCACCGTGCTGCCGGCGATCTGCGCCGGCGCGGCCTGAGCGGGCCGCGCGGCAGTCGCGTCAGCGCTTGCTGCGCCGGGGCGACCGCCAGGTGTAGACCGCGGTCACCGCGTAGTTCCAGACGGCGCCGATCACCACCCCGGCGACGGCGGAGGTGAACCACAGCGTGCCGCCCTGGAACAGGTGGTCGGCGATGCCGACGTTGGCGAGCGCGCCGATGCTGCAGGCCACCACGAACGACACCCAGCCGCGCACGAAGGCCCAGCCGCGCAGCCGCATGTCGCGGTAGGTGAGGACGTTGTTGAGCACGTAGTTGGACGTCATGGCGACGAGGGTGGCGGCCGTCTGTGCCCACAGGAACGACACTTCGGCTCCCTTGAAGAGCAGCGCCAGCACGGCGAGGTGCACCAGCAGGCCGACGCCGCCGACGATCGAGAACGCGATGAAGCGGGCCGGCAGCACGCCGCCGAGGAAGCGGTCGAGCAGCATGATCGCGAACTGCCACGCCACGTAGCTGTCGAGCTTGCTGTCGCCGGCGGCGCGATCGCGAAAGCGGTACGGCAGCTCGCGAACGCGCAGCGGCCGCGGCGAGCTCGCGAACAGGTCGAGCAGGATCTTGAAGCCGACGCCCGAGACCCCGGCGCGCACGCAGTCGATCAAGCGGTCGTGCCGGATCATGAAGAAGCCGCTCATCGGGTCGTGCAGCTCGACCTTGAGCGCCCAGCGGCTCAGCCGCGTCGCCACGCGGCTGATCGCCGCCCGCGACGAACCCCAGGCGCCGATGCTGCCGTCCGCGACGTAGCGGCTGCCGACGACGAGGTCGAGCTCGCCGCCTGCGAGCAGCTCGACCATGCGCGGCAGCAGCGTCTCGTCGTGCTGATGGTCGGCGTCGATGACCGCGACGAGCGGCGACGACGAGGAGAGCATGCCTTCGAGGCACGCCGACGACAGGCCGCGGCGTCCGATGCGCTGGATGCAGCGCACCCGCGGATCGGCCTGGGCCATGGCGCGCAGCGTGACGATGGTGTCGTCGGGCGAGTCGTCGTCGACGAAGACGAGCTCCCAGTCGATTCCGGACAGGGCCGCGGCGACGGCGTCCTTCAGGGCGGCGACGTTGCCGGCCTCGTTGAAGGTCGGGACGATGACGGAGAGCTGCGGCATGGCGTCGGCGGCGGAAGGCCCGTCAGCTTGCGACCGGCGCGGCCGGCCGGCGCGGATGGCCGCGGTAGTTCGTGCAGCGATAGATCTCGACCCGCCGCGTGACCCGGCCGAAGGCTTCGACCGTGGCGACGTCGACGCGCTCGATGCGTTCGAACAGCGGCTGCAGCCGCTTCAGGTCGAGCTGCGACTGATCCTGGTCGGAGACGACCAGGAGCCCGGTGGCACCGCGCAGGTCGGAGTCGAGCGGCACCATGTCGAACTGCAAGGCCCGGTCGCCGTAGATGTCCTGGGCATAGGTGCGCGGATGGCCGGGGAGGTAGAAGCGGATCAGCGAGCTGATCTTGTAGTTGGGCGAGAACACGAACACCTCCTTGCCGTGGGCCCGCTCGGCGATGAGCGCCCGCTCGACGCCCGCCGCGGCTTGCGGCCAGCCGCTCCAGCTGTTGAGGTCGCCGGGCACCGGCAGGTTCGGAATCGACACCGCGACGCCGAGAGCGAGGAGCAGCGCCGCCGAGCTGGCCAGGCCGCGGCCGAGGCGTCGCCGGCCGCCGGTTCCGGCCAGCACGTGGCGCACGCCCAGGATGATCAGCGACCACCATGCCGGCGCCAGCCAGTTGAGCTTGACGATCGAGCGCAGGCTGAGCACGAGACAGAGCGCGATCGGCACGATGGCGCTCAGCAGCAGCAGGCGGGCGCGGTCGTCGGTGGCCTCGTCGAACCAGTGGCGCACGCCGCGCACGAGCGCGCCGATCGCGATCACGAACGGATAAGGCGTCAGCATGAGGAGCTGGGTTGCCAGCAGCAGGCCGACGTAGCGCGGCTTGAAGCCGCCCATCTCGCCGAGCCGGCGCGTGCTCTGGAACGCCAGCGACACCCAGTCGTGCTCCGCATTCCAGATCAGCACCGGCAGGAAGACGACGACGGCGACGATCGCGACCAGGTAGGGCTTCGGGTCGCGCAGCCAGTGGCGTTGCTGCGGCGACGCGAGCAGGAAGAAGAGGACGACGGGAAGCAGGAGGACGCCCGAGTACTTCGAGAGCCAGGAAAGGCCGGTGAAGACGCCGGCGGCGAGCCACCAGCCTGCGGCGCCGCTTCGGGTTGCGCGCCACACGGCCCAGATCGCGCCGGTCCAGGCGAAGACGAGCGGCCCGTCGGGCGTGGCGCCGATGGCGAACACCTCGAACATCAGGGTGAGGTTGAGCGCCGCCAGCGACCAGAAGGCGAGGTGGCGATCGCCGTACATGTCGAGGATCAGGCGGGCCCAGAGCACGTTCCAGCCGATCGACCAGAGAACGGCGGCCGCCTTGATCGCGAACGCGGTCTGCCCGAGCACGGCGGTGGTCGCGGCGATGGCGTAGGTGGCCAGCGGCGGGTGGTCGAAGTACGACCAGTCGAGGCGCAGGCTCCAGGTCCAGTAGTACGCCTCCTGGGGCAGCAGCGGTGCGGTGGCCGCGAGCAGCAGCCGCAGGAGCGTGAAGGCGACGACGAGGCCGGCGACGGCGCCCGGCCGCTCGTCCAGCCCGTTCCAGAACGAAGCGCCCGCAGGATCCTGCGACGTGTTCCGAGGAAACGCTGCGGGCGGCAGCGGGGCCGACGACGGCATCGGCTAGCGACCCCGGCGGAACGCCCGCAGGCGGCCGACCACGCCGCTCGGGAAGTAGTAGACCGAGAGAACGAACAGGATGCCGAGCCAGAGCAGCCAGCGCTCCGGCGCCAGCACCTGCGCCAGAACCGGCACGCCCTGCACCGCCTGGGCGGCGAACTTCATCAGCTCCTGCAGGTAGTTCTGCGCCAGCACGAGCAGCACGCTGCCGATGACGGCACCGTAGATCGTGCCCATGCCGCCGATGACGACGATGAGCAGCACGTCGAGCATGATCTCGAACGACAGCGTCGTGTCGGGCCCGTTGTAGCGCAGCCAGAGCGCGAGCAGAACGCCGGCGAGCGTCGCGAAGAGGGCCGAGACGACGCTCGCGAGGGTGCGGTAGACGACCGTGCGGTAGCCGATCGCCTCGGCGCGGAAGTCGTTCTCGCGGATCGCCTGCAGGACGCGGCCGAACGGCGAATTGACGATCCGCAGCAGCGCCAGAACCAGGATCACGGCAGCGACGAAGAGCACGTAGTAGGTGACGAAGCGGCCGTCGATGTCGGCGCCGAGGAAGGGCTCGGCAGCGTACTCGGTGCCTGGCTGCAGCGCCACCGGCACCTTGAAGGTGAGGCCGTCCTCGCCGCCGGTGAAGTCGGAGATCTGCGAGGCCAGCGTCGCGAACGCGGAGGCGACGGCGAGCGTGATCATGGCGAAGAAGATCGCGCGCACGCGCAGACTGAACAGGCCGATCAGGAGCGAGAGCGCGAGCGAGACGGCGAGCGCCGCGCCGACGCCGGCGGCGATGGCTGGCCAGGTCGGGCCGAGGCGGGTCGCGGCGATGGCGACACCGTAGGCGCCGATGCCGAAGAACATGGTCTGCGCGAAGCTGACGATGCCGGTGTAGCCGAGCAGCAGGTCGAAGCTGGCGACGAGGACGATGAAGACGATGATCTTCGCGGCGACGTTGAGCGCCTTCGTGCTCGGGAAGATGAACGGCGTGAGCGCGAGGGCGAGCACGATCGCCGCCAGCAGCACCGCGAGCACGCGGCTGCGCGGGAGGTCGTGCGAGAGCACGCGCGAGACGAAGCCTTCGGTCATCGCTCCGACACCGGGTAGAGGCCGCGCGGGCGCCAGAGCAGGATCGCGACCATGAGGCCGATGTTCGAGAACATCGCCACCTTCGGCGCGACGAAGCCGGTGTAGTTGGCCATGAGGCCGACCAGCAGCGCGCCGACGAAGCAGCCCGTCGTCGAGCCGAGGCCGCCGATGATGATGACGATGAAGATGAGGACGTTGACGCTGGCACCGATCTGCGGCGTGACGCCGTGCTGGTTGATCGCCCAGAGCGCACCGCCCAGCCCGGCCAGGGCCGAGCCGGCGACGAACACGCCGACGAACAGGCGCCGGATCCGGTAGCCCAGGCTTTCGACCATCTCTCGGTCCTGGACGCCGGCGCGGATGAGCAGGCCGAGCTTGGTGCGGTTGAGGGTGGCGAGCAGGCCGAGCAGGACGACGGCGCCGATCGCCGAGGCGAGGACGCGAAACTTCTCGACCGCGGCGTCACCGAAGGTGAAGACGCCGCGCAGCTCGACGGGCAGATCGAAGGCGATCGGCGTCGGGCCCCAGACGATCTTGATCAGCTCCTCGCCGATGATGAGGCCGCCCATGGTGATGAGGATCTGCTTCAGGTGCTGGCCGTACACCGGGCGCACGAGGAGCCGCTCGAAGACGACGCCGGCCACGGCGGCGACGGCCGCGCCGGCGAGCATGGCGGCGCCGACGACGCCGAGGTTTCGCCAGACGCTTTCGCTCGTCGCCCAGTCGCCGAGGCCGGCGAAGACGCTGACGGCGAGGTAGGCACCGATGGCGATGAAGACGCCGTGGCCGAAGTTGAGCACGTCCATCAGGCCGAAGACGAGCGTCAGGCCGGAGGCGATGATGAAGATGATCATGCCCATCGCCAGGCCGGCGACGGTGAGCGTGAGCCAGGTCGACGTCGAGCCGACGAGCGGCCAGCCGGCCAGCGCCAGCACCGCCACCAGCGCGAGCGGCAGCCAGTCGAAGCGGGCCTCGGGGATCGGTTCGGCCGCCGTCGTCGCGACGGGCGGCACGGCGCGCGCTCCGGCGCTCATGCGTGCGCGGCCAGCGAGAGGCCGAGCAGGCGCTGCTGCAGGGTCTCGTCGGCGGCGAGCTCGGCCATGTCGCCGCGATGAACGATGGTGCCGCTGTCCATCACGGCAACCCGGTCGCCGAGGGCGCGCGCGACGGCGAAGTTCTGCTCCACGAGGAGCACGGTGGTGTCGGTGCGCTTCAGCTCGGCGAGCGCGGCGATCAGGTTCTGCACGATGGCGGGCGCCAGGCCCTTGCTCGGCTCGTCGATCAGGAGGAGCTTCTTCGGCTCGACCATCGCCCGGCCGATCGCGAGCATCTGCTTCTGCCCGCCCGAGAGCTTGCCCGCGGGATAAAGCCAGAACTTCTTCAGCGCCGGGAACAGGCTGAACAGCCACTCGAGGCGGGCGGTGTCGATCTGCTCGAAAGAACGCGCTCCGCGCGCCGCGAGCAGCATGTTCTCGCGCACCGTGAGGTCGCCGAAGATGCCCATGTTCTCGGGCACGTAGCCGATGCCGCGCTGCGCGATCTCGGGCGTCGTGCCGTCGAGCGGTGCGCCGGCAAACGTGATCGTGCCCTGCGAGGCGCGCCACAGGCCCATGACGGTCCGCAGGGTCGTCGTCTTGCCGGCGCCGTTGCGCCCGAGCAGCATCGTCACCTCGCCCGCGGGCACCTCGAGGTCGACGCCGTGGAGGATGTGGTACGCGCCGATGTGCGTGTGCACGCCGGCCAGTGACAGCAAGCTGCTGCTCATGGCCTTCCCCCTTCGAGGGGGAAGGTCGGGATGGGGGTGGGCCCATCCTCGGCCGGAAGGCGTATCTCGGGCGACAGCCCGAGATACGCTTCCTGGACGATCGGCGAGGCGATCACCGCCTCGGGCTCGCCCTCGGCGACGAGCTGGCCGTTGTGCAGGACGATGATGCGGTCAGCGAGCTCGCGCACGACATCCATCTTGTGCTCGACGAGGAGGACGGTCTTCGTCCGATCCTGCTTGAGGGCGCGGATGAGATCGAGGATCACCGGCACATCGGCCGTGCTCATGCCGGCCGTCGGCTCGTCGAACATGTAGACGCTCGGCTCGAGCGCCATCAGCATCGCCACCTCGAGCTTGCGCTGGTCGCCGTGC
>JBBRFB010000099.1:0-12788 GCA_038225015.1 Burkholderiales bacterium | reverse complement strand
GGCGTCGAGCAGTTCACGCCTTTCATGCGCATGATCCTGCTGCAGTCGATCGACCTGCACTGGCGCGAGCACCTCGCCGCGCTCGACTACCTGCGCCAGGGCATCCACCTGCGCGGCGACGCGCAGAAGAACCCGAAGCAGGAATACAAGCGCGAGGCCTTCGAGCTCTTCTCGCAGCTGCTCGAGTACGACGACGTCGCCAACGACCAGCGCAAGGTGATCTACCAGCAGCGCAACGACATCCTCGAGGCGGAGAACCTGGTGGCGCAGATCGCCAACCTGCGCAAGAGCACGATGGAGGATGTGGTGCGCACCAGCGTTCCGGCCCAGAGTGTCGAGGAGCAGTGGGACCTGCCGGGCCTCGAGCGGACGCTGCGCGAAGAGTGGCACCTCGAGCTCCCGCTCGTGGCCGACGTGGAGGCCAGCGACTCGATCACCGACGACGACATCGTCGAAAAGGTCCGGCAGGCAGCCGATGCGCTGTTCGAGGGCAAGCTCGAGCGCGTCGGCGTCGAGCAGTTCACGCCTTTCATGCGCATGATCCTGCTGCAGTCGATCGACCTGCACTGGCGCGAGCACCTCGCCGCGCTCGACTACCTGCGCCAGGGCATCCACCTGCGCGGCTACGCGCAGAAGAACCCGAAGCAGGAGTACAAGCGCGAGGCCTTCGAGCTCTTCTCGCAGCTGCTCGATGTCGTGAAGATGGACGTGACGCGCACCCTCATGACGGTGCGCATCCAGAGCGAGGAAGAGGTGCAGCGCGCTGCCGAGGCGCTCGAGGAGCGTGCCGAGCACATCGGCAATGTCACCTACACGCACCCGAACGACGACGGCAGCGTCTCGCAGGAGACCGATCGCTCGGCCGAGGCCACGCTCGGTGCCGTGGCCGCGGGCATGGCCATGCAGCGTGCGGGCAGCGTGCCCAAGGTCGGCCGCAACGACCCGTGCCCGTGCGGCAGCGGCAAGAAGTACAAGCAGTGCCACGGCAAGCTGGCGTAGCCGGGCGATGCGAGCAGCTGCGCTGACCGTGGCGGCCGCGCTGGCTTTGGGCGCCTGCGCGAGCACGGCACCGGAGCCGTCGGCGGGGCCGCCGACGCTCGACCAGAAGGCCAACGTTCCGGAGGCCCTCGACGTCGAACGGCGATGGCTGGGAACCTGGTTCAAGGGCACGCCGGTGCACGTCGGCCAGCGCAACGACGGCTCGGTGACGCTCGACGTGCCGCGCGAGTTCTGTTTCGATCCGGGTCGCAGCAACGTCAAGGCGCCGCTCGCGGCCGTGCTGGACAAGGTGGCGGAGAGCCTGCGCCGGGTTCCTCTCGCCCATCTGGCGCTTCTCGCCGCCCCCGACGATCCGGGCGGCAAGCCGGCGCTGGCGATGCAACGCGCCGCCGAGGTCCACAAGCACCTGCTCTCGCGCGGGGTGCCGGCGGCACAGCTCGCCCGGCCTTCGGTCGCGACTACGGCAGAGGTGCAGTTGAGGCTCGAGTCGGCAGAGGCGCTGTGAAGCGGGCTGCCTGAAGGGTCGCTGCTCGGGCATCTTCTTGTCCGAGAGACTGCCACGGAAGACGTGCATCCCGCGGCGCGGGTCCCGAACCGACCAGCCGGCGTCGTGAGCTCGGGCGGCCGGATGTCGCTTCCGTTCAGCGATCCGCGATCCGCGGCTGCCTGGCCAGCCAGGGCCCGAGCAGCCCGATCGCCTGCTCCAGCTCGTCGCCGATGATGGCGAACGAGAAGCGTACATGGCGATGGCCGTGGATCGGATCGAAGTCGATCCCGGGTGCGATCGCGACGCCGGTCTCGTCGACGAGTCGGTGGCAGAACGCGAGGCTGTCGTTCGTCAGATGGCCGACATCGACGTAGAGATAGAAAGCGCCGTCGGGCGGCGCGATGCCGCCGATGCCCATGCGGTGCAGCGCCTCGAGCAGGCGGTCGCGGTTTTTCGCGTACTGCGCGACCGTCTCCACAAGCTCCGGCATGTCGTCGAAGGCGGCCAGCGCGGCGTGCTGCGACAGGCTGGAAGGCACGAGAAAAAGGTTGATCAGGTAGTCGTTCAGCGTCTGCACGCAGTTTTCGGGCGCGACGATCCAGCCCAGCCGCCAGCCCGGCATGCGAAACAGCTTGGAGAAGCTGTTCAGGACGATCGCCTCGGGGTCGAGCGCCAGCGTGGTCGCGGCTGCGCGCCCGTAGCTGATGCCGTGGTAGATCTCGTCGGAGATGATCCGCGTCCCGTCCGCCCGGCAACGGGCGACGAGCGCGGCGAGTTCATCGCGTGAAAGCATCGCTCCGGTCGGATTGGCCGGGCTCGCGACGATGAGACCGTGCAGCGGCTCGTCGAGCCCGTCGAGCATCGAAGGCTGCAGGCGAAAGCTGGTGGCGGGGCCGCAGTCGATCTCGACAGCGCGACGGCCGAGCGCCTTGAGGGCGTTGCGATAGGCTGGGTAGCCAGGCCGCGCCAGGCCGATCCAGTCGCCTTCGGCGAACAGCGCTGCGAACACCGCCACCAGTCCCGCGCTTGCGCCGCTCGTGAGCAGCACGCGATGGGCGGGAACGTCGACGCCATGCGTCTCCAGGTAGTGGCGCGCGATGCGCTCGCGCAGCGCCGCGGAGAGCCAGTAGCCGCTCGAATCGCGGTCCAGGCTGGCATGGGCAGCGGCCCGGGCCTTCGTCGGGATGCCGGCGGAAGGCTGGCCGAAGTGCATCGGGATCACCGGGAGTCCGGCGCGCAGACGCGCCATGGCACGCATGCCGATCTCGCCGGCATGGAAGGGTTCGATCACGGCGCCGCGCGGCGCGAGCAGGGTGGTCATAGGGTGGCTGGGCAATGTCGACATTGTCGCCATGTGTGCCAGAGCCAGCCCTTCTCCAAGGGGGTCGGGGCTGGCCTGCCAATGTTCCTGCGAGGCACCATCAGCGCGGTGCACTGGCGCTGAAGCACTGGCCATTGCCGCGTCGCGCTTCGATCGTGCCGCGCGCCCGCTTGCGAACAGTGCTTCCGTTGACGACCTGCGTCGCGATGACGTCCAGGTTCAGCGTGTTGTACCGCGAGTCAGCGCCACCGAACGAAAGGCGCACGGTACAGCTCTGGCTGGTCGAGCTCCAGGTGCCGCTGGTCTGCCGCTGGATCTCGATCTTGTCCCAGCCGCCTTCGCTGCAGGCGTCGTTGTCGCAGCGATAGCCCCAGGCGACGGCAGCGATCCGGGCTCTCGCACATGCCGCCGCCGAGGCGATCGGTGTGTCGCCCCACTCCGCCGTCAGCGAAACGCTCTTCATGTTCGTCTTCAGATCGCCCATCGGTCCGAAAGCCACCGTATATCCGCCGCACGTGGCTCCGCCGTAGCTCGGATCGACCGAGCGCGCGCTGAACGTCTGCGTGTATTCGCAGCGCGTCTGCACCTGCGGCACCGGCGTGGACGCGAAGTCGTCGGCGTTTTGCGGCGCCGTACACAGGCCAAAGGTCACCAGCGTGGGCCGCGGCCCAGCCGCCGTGGCCTGAGGCCGTTCGCCCGGGGCGAGGCCGACATGGTTACCTGGCCCGGCAGCGACGGGGACGACGGCGGCTGCCAGCACGCTGGCGAGGCCGGCAACCAGAAGACGGTGACCCATGATTTGCTCCTTTCAGGTGTGAGTCCGCGAGCCGCTGGAAAGGCTTCGCGGACCATGAGACTGTGCCCGGCCGGCGTTGCGGCAGCGTTGCAGGACCGCCGTAGCTGCGCGGGAGGACCTCGGAACCTAGGGCCAGCCGTGACTGACGCGGACAAGAAAAAGCCCTAGAGCATTGATTCCCTAGGGCTTTTTCGCCTCTCGCGGACTTGCCGAGATTTGCTGACTGTCGGATGGTGGAGAGGAGGAGGATCGAACTCCCGACCTTCGCATTGCGAACGCGACGCTCTCCCAGCTGAGCTACCCCCCCACTGCGGCGCAGAGTTTAGCAAATGGGTCGGTCGCGTCTCGCTGCGATCCGCACCGGCGGTTCGGAATAGGCGCACACAATGCGATGGATTGATCGCGACGATTGCCGTGCGTCCCACGACGCGCTACGGTTGTCGGGTCGCCGGCGGCTTGCTGCCGGCCTCGTGCCAACCACCGAAGACACCCAGGAGATCGACATGGCCCTCAAAGGATCCAAGACCGAGCAGAGCTTGCGCGACGCGTTCGCGGGCGAGTCGCAGGCCAATCGCCGTTACCTCTACTTCGCGAACAAGGCCGACATCGAGGGCCAGAACGACGTCGCCGCGCTTTTCCGCTCGACGGCCGAAGGCGAGACCGGCCACGCGCACGGCCACCTCGAGTTCCTCGAGCAGGGCGTGGGCGACCCGGCCACCGGCCTGCCCATCGGCTCGAGCCGGCAGAACCTGATGGCCGCCGTCGCTGGCGAGACGCACGAGTACACCGACATGTACCCGGGCATGGCGAAGACGGCCCGCGAGGAAGGCTTCGACGAAGTCGCCGACTGGTTCGAGACGCTGGCCAAGGCCGAGCGCTCGCATGCGAACCGCTACCAGAAGGCACTCGACGCCCTGGTCGATTGATCGGTCGCGGGAACACCCGGCTGGACAAGGGCCCTCGCGGCCCTTGTTCGTTGTTGGACGCCTGCCGCGGCCCGCGCGCCGCGTCACGAGCATCGCGCGCTCAGCGCGGGAAAGCTGCTTCATGACTCTTCGCGAAGGCAACCTCGAGGCGCCGACCCGGCATCCCATCGACTGGCAGGGCGACGACTTCAACGACGAGACGAAAGCACTCGCCGAGATGGAGCGCATCTTCGACATCTGCCACGGTTGTCGGCGGTGCGTGAGCCTGTGCCAGTCATTTCCAAACCTGTTCGATCTCATCGACGCGACGGAAGACGGCGAGGTGCACGGGGTCGACAAGCAGGACTACTGGAAGGTCGTCGACCAGTGCTACCTGTGCGACCTGTGCTTCATGACCAAGTGCCCGTACGTGCCGCCGCATCCCTGGAACGTCGACTTCCCGCACACCATGCTGCGGGCCAAGGCGATCAAGTACCGAAAAGGCGGCGTCGGCACCGGCGAAAAGCTCCTCGCCGCGACCGACGTCCACGGCTCGCTGGCCGGCATCCCGGTGGTCGTGCAGGCAGTGAATGCGGCGAACCGGACGCGGCCGGTGCGCCAGGTGCTCGACTCGATGTTGGGCGTGCATCCCGACGCCTGGCTGCCTGCCCTGGCGACGAAGCGCTTTCGCTGGAGCGCGGAGAAGAAGGGCTCGGCGAGCGCGGTCGTCGACGGCGAGCGCAGCCCCGGCAAGGTCGCGGTCTTCTCCACCTGCTACATCAACTACAACGAGCCCGGCATCGGCCACGACCTGCTCGCGCTGCTCGAGCACAACGGCATCGCGTGGGAACTGGTCGAGAAGGAAAGCTGCTGCGGCATGCCCAAGCTCGAGCTCGGCGACCTCGAAGGCGTGGCGAAGCTGAAGGAAGCGAACATCCCGCTGCTGGCGCGCTATGCGCGCGACGGCTTTGCCATCGTTACCGTGATGCCGTCGTGCACCCTCATGTTCAAGCAGGAGTTGCCGCTCATGTTTCCCGACGACGAGGACGTCAGGCTCGTGCAGGCGGCGATGTTCGATCCGTTCGAGTACTTCGTCGCCCGCCACCGAGACGGCCTGCTCAAGACCGATTTCAAGGCGCCGCTCGGAAAGGTCAGCTACCACATTCCCTGCCATGGCCGGGTGCAGAAGATCGGCCGCAAGACCGAGGAGATCTTCAAGCTCATCGGCAAGTCGGTCACCGTGGAGCTCAACACCGTCGAGCGCTGCTCGGGGCACGCCGGCACCTACGGCGTGAAGACGGCAACGCACCCGGTGGCCATGAAGATCGGCAAGCCGGTCTTCATGGCGATGGCCAGGGACGCGCCCGACGTCATCAGCTCCGACTGCCCGATGGCGGGCCACCACATTGCCCAGGGCATGGCCGAGAACGATCTGGCGCCGGTGCCGCTGCGCCACCCGCTCAGCCTGGTGCGGCAGGCCTACGGCCTGGAGTGAGGCCATGACGATCACGATCGACAGCCTTCTTTCCCTCGGGGCCTACGCGAAGATCCGGGCTTCGAGCCGGCCCGCCTTCATCGCGCACCGGCGTCTGCGCACGGTGCGTCTCGGCGAGCACCTGGGCATCCAGTTCGAGGACGAGACGACGGTGCGACGGCAGATCCAGGAGATGCTGCACATCGAGAAGGTCTTCGAGGAAGAAGGCATCCAGAGCGAGATCGACGCCTACGCCGACCTCCTGCCCGACGGCAGCAACTGGAAGGCGACGATGCTGATCGAGTACCCCGACCCGAACGAGCGCAAGCGCGAGCTCGGCCGCCTGATCGGCGTCGAGGACCGGGTCTATGTCGAGGTCGAAGGGCACGGACGCAGCTACGCCATCGCCGACGAGGACCTCGCCCGCGAGAACGACGAAAAGACCTCTGCCGTCCACTTCCTCCGCTTCGAGCTCACGCAGCAGGGGCGCGAGGCGGTGCGCGCGGGCGCTCAGGTGAAGGTCGGGTGCGACCACACGAACTACCCGGCACACACGACGATCAGCGCCGAGACGCTCGCCAGCCTCGCCGGCGACTTGCGATGAGCCGGTTGTGTCGATCGTCAAGTTAGTCTTTATCGATTGGATCTTTGTATTCGATAGTCTAAAGTAGTTCCTGTCGCGCCCGCCCGGGCGCCTATCCAAAGGAACTACGACCCATGAAGACGATTGGCGACAGGCTCGAAGCCTTCAGCGTGCAGGGCGTCAAGCCCGGCTTCAACCACCACGAGGAAAACGGCGTCTCGGCCTTCGAGACCCTCACCGAGAAGAGCTTTCCGGGCAAGTGGAAGGTCATCTACTTCTGGCCGAAGGACTTCACCTTCGTCTGCCCGACCGAGATCGTCGGCTTCGACAAGCTCGCCGGCCAGTTCGAGGAGCGTGACGCCGTGCTGCTGGGCGGCTCGACCGACAACGAGTTCTCCAAGCTCGGCTGGCGCCGCGATCACAAGGATCTGTCCAAGCTCGGCCACTGGAGTTTCGGCGATTCGAACGGCTCGCTTGTCGACCAGCTCGGCGTGCGCGACAAGACCGAAGGCGTCGCCCTGCGCGCGACCTTCATCGTCGATCCGGACAACATGATCCAGCACGTGAGCGTGAACAACCTCAACGTGGGCCGCAACCCCGACGAGGTCCTGCGCATCCTCGACGGCCTGCAGACCGATGAGCTCTGCCCGTGCAACCGCACGGTCGGCGGCCAGACGCTCTGAGCCGGCGCGGCCCCGCCGATTCACGGGCCCGCTCGCGCGGGCCTTTTCATTCCCGACGAAAGAGACCATGGAATTCCTGAATACGGTCAAGGCGCGGATCCCCGACTACGCCAAGGACATTCGCCTCAACCTCGACGGCGCCATCGCCCGCTCGAGCCTCGCCCCGGAAGACGCCCTCGGCGTCGCCCTCGCCGCCGCTTTCGCGGCGCGCAGCCGCCCGCTGGTCGACGCCTTTCGCGCGGCGGCGCCGGCGGCCGCGGCCGAGGCCGCGCTCACCGCAGCGGCGCTGATGGGCATGAACAACGTCTGGTATCCCTACGTGGAGATGGCCAACGACGAGGATCTGAAGACGCAGCGCGCCGAGCTGCGCATGAACGCCTACGCCGGCTCGGGCGGCGTCGAGAAGAAGAAGTTCGAGGCCTACGCGCTGGCCGCGTCGATCGTCGGCAAGTGCCATTTCTGCGTCGCGTCGCACTACGCGCTGCTGAAGAAGGAAGGCCTCTCGACCCAGCAGCTGCGCGACATCGGCCGCATCGCTGCCGTTGTCAACGCCGCCGCGCAGGTGATCGACGCCGGCTGAGCGTCGCCCGCGGCCTCGAGCGGTTCTTCCTCGTTGCGAGCGCGCGCAGGCAGGCGCTGCGCGGTCGAGCGCGAGGCGCGACCCTCAGCTCGCCTGCGGCCGCGCTGGTGCCACGGCGGCCGGGCCGAAGCCGGGACCGCGCCGACGCCAGCCGTCGACGCTGTAGAGGACGAGCGCGGTCCAGATCAGGCCGAACCCGATCAGTCGGCCAGTGGTGAAGGGCTCGTGGAAGAGCCAGATGCCGAGCACGAACTGGATCGTCGGGCCGAGGTACTGGAGCAGGCCGAGCGTGGTGAGCGACATCCGACGCGCGGCAGCTGCGAAGAGCAGCAAGGGGATCGTCGTCGCCGGGCCGAGCCCGAGCAGCCAGGCATTGGTCGCGATGTCGTCGGCCGGAAAGCTGGTTGCGCTGCCGTGCCACCACCAGGCCATTCCGACGATCGCGGCCGGGGCGAGGATGAGCGTCTCGAACGTCAGCCCCTCGAGGGCGCCGAGCGGGGCGATCTTGCGGAGCAGGCCGTAGCCACCGAACGACAGCCCGAGCACGAGGCCGATCCACGGCAGCCGGCCGGCGCTCGCCGTCAGCCAGACGACGCCCGCCCCGGCGATGACGAGCGCCGTCCACTGTGCGCGGCGCGGGCGTTCGCCGAGGATGACGTAGCCGAGCGCGACGTTGACCAGCGGCGTGATGAAGTAGCCCAGGCTCGAGTCGACGACGTGGCCGTTCGAGACGGCCCAGATGTAGGTCAACCAGTTCACCGACAGGAGCAGGGCGCTGGCGACGAAGCTCCCGAGGACGCGCGGCGTGCGCAGCGCCGGGCCGAGCCACGACCAGCGGCGCTGCCACGTGAGCACTGCGCCGACGAGCAGGAACGACCAGACGATGCGGTTGGCCAGCACCTCCGGCGGCGAGACGGTCGGCTGCAGGCGGAAGTAGAGCGGGAAGAAGCCCCACCAGACAAAGGCGATCGCCGCGGCGGCGACGCCGGCCTGCGCGCCGGCGATCATGGGCGGCCGACCGATGCGCGGGCTCGTCCGGTGGGCGGCGTGGCGCTCAGACCTTGGCCAGCAGATGCCGGCCGTACTGCTCGCGCAGCCGGTTCTTCAGCATCTTGCCGGTGGCGCCGAGCGGGATGGCGTCGACGAAGACGACGTCGTCGGGTGTCCACCACTTGGCGATCCGGCCGTCGAAGAAGGCGACCAGTTCGTCGCGCGTGAGCTCGGCGTCGGGCTTCTTCACGACGATGAGGAGCGGACGCTCGTCCCATTTCGCGTGCTGGGCGGCGATGCACGCCGCCATGGCGACGCCCGGGTGGGCCATCGCGATGTTCTCGAGGTCGATCGAGCCGATCCATTCGCCGCCCGACTTGATGACGTCCTTCGAGCGGTCGGTGATCTGCATGAAGCCGTCGGCGTCGATCGTCGCCACGTCGCCGGTCGGAAACCAGCCGTCGATCAGCGGATCGCCGCCTTCGCCCTTGAAGTAGCCCGAGATGACCCAGGGGCCGCGGACGAGGAGCTCGCCGGAGTGCTTGCCGTCCCAGGGCAGCTCCTCACCATCGGGGCCGACGATCTTCATGTCGACGCCGAAGACGCCGCGGCCCTGCTTGGCCTGAATCGCGAAGCGCTCGTCGGCCGGCAGGTCGACCTGCGAGCCCTTCAGCGTCGCGACGGTGCCGACCGGGCTCATCTCGGTCATGCCCCAGGCGTGCAGCACCTGGACGTCGTAGCGCTCCTGGAAGGTCTTCATCATCGCCGGCGGGCAGGCCGAGCCGCCGATGATGGTGCGGCGCATGGTCGAGAACTTCAGGCCGTTCGCCTCGACGTAGCCGAGCAGGCCTTGCCAGACGGTGGGCACGCCCGCCGAGAGGGTGACGCGCTCGCTCTCGAACAGCTCGTAGAGCGACTTGCCGTCGAGCCCCGGGCCAGGGAAGACGAGCTTCGTGCCGTTCATGCAGGCGGCGTACGGCAGGCCCCAGGCATTGACGTGGAACATCGGCACGACCGGCAGGATCACGTCGCGCGCCGAGCAGTTGAGCGCGTCGGGCAGCGAGATCGCGAAGGTGTGCAGGATCGTCGAACGGTGGCTGTAGAGCGCGCCCTTCGGGTTGCCGGTGGTGCCCGACGTGTAGCAGAGCGTGCAGGCGGTGTTCTCGTCGAAGGTCGGCCACTCGAAGGCGTCGGTCTCGGCCGCGACCAGGTCTTCGTAGCAGAGCAGCCCCGGGATCTTGCTGTCGGCGGGCATGTGGGCGCGGTCGGTCATCGCGATCCAGGTCTTGATCGTCTTCACGCGATGGGCAATGGCCTCGACCAGCGGCAGGAAGGTGAGGTCGAAGAAGAGAGCCGTGTCTTCGGCGTGGTCGGCGATGTAGACGACCTGGTCGGGGTGCAGCCGCGGATTGAGCGTGTGCAGCACCGCACCGGAGCCGGAGACGGCGTAGTAGATCTCGAGATGGCGGTAGCCGTTCCAGCCGAGGGTGGCGACGCGCTGCCCCTGCTGCACGCCGAGCCGGGCCAGCGCGTTCGCCGTGCGGCGCGCCCGCGAGGCGACTTCGCGGTAGTGGGTGCGATGGATGTCGCCCTCGACGCGGCGCGAAACGATTTCCTGCTCGCCGTGGTGGCGCTCGGCGTGCACCAGCAGCGACGAGATCAGCAGCGGCCGCTGCATCATCAATCCGTTCATGTCGTCTCCATGTGTCTTCGGGAACCGGGTCGGCGTCGTCGCGCGCTCAGCGCTTCAGGTCGAGCGGCTTCAGGTCGCCGCAGTCGGCGCCCAGCCATTTCGCCTTCACCGTGCGACGGGTCGTCTTCGTCTCGCCGCGCAGGGTCATGGTGAGCGAGGTGTCGACGGTGTAGTTCTCGGCGTTCGCGAACACCGCTTCGCCGTCGGTGACCGAGGCCGGCTGCGTGCAGACGGTGTGCCATTTCCAGGCGCTGCTGCTGCGCGCGAGATAGTCGGTCTTGCAGCCGGTGCGGCCCTGCCAGCGGGCCGGGTCCATCGTCTCGCGGGTGAGGCAGGCGCGATGGGCGCCGTCGGTGCCGACGGCCAGGCCCTTTTCCTTCAGCATCGCTTCCATCTTCGCGCGAACGGCGGGTGGCAGGTTCTTCATGCGGTCGGCGGGTGGCGCACTCTTGACACCATCGGTGGCGCCCTCGCTGCGGATCTCCCACAGGCCCGGCTTGACGGGCGGCGTCTGCGCCTGGCCGAGGGTGGGCACGAGGAGGGCGAAGAAGGCGAGCGCGACGACGAGCGGTGGGGAACGGGGGGTCGAGTCTGGGCGGGGCATCCGGCGGGCTCCGGGTGGACGAGGGACTTCAACAGGGCGGTGCTGCCGACCGGCAGCCCGTGAATGATGACATGGCCGTTCGCCGGCGGAGCATCGGCGCCGGGGCTGTCGGGTCGACGGCGCGGTCCTTCTCGGGCAAGGGGATCCGATCGCCGGCCTTGCCGGGAAGACTGTATAAACGTACAGTCTTTTTATGGATGCCCTGCCCACTGCCCTGTCGTCGACGGCCTTGCCGTCGCCCCTGCGCCCACCCTTGCCTGCCGGGCATGAGCGGGCCACAGGCCGGGCGCCGGGCGCACCCCGGCGGGCCCCGGAAACGCTTCATCCCGCCCTCTGGCTCGGGCACCAGCTCGGCCGCGTCGGCAGCCAGGCGGTGACGAGCGGCTTTGCCGCGCTCGACGCCGAGCTCCCGGGCGGCGGCTGGCCGCGGCGCTGCCTGAGCGAGCTGCTGCTGGCGCACCCGGGCATCGGCGAGATCCGCCTGCTCGCGCCGCCCCTGGTCGCGGCGCAGCGGGCCGGCCGGCCGGTGATGCTCTTCGACCCGCCTGCCGAGCTGTCGGCACGGGCGCTCGGCCGCCTCGGCTTCGACGTCGAGCAGCTGATCGTGGTCAACACCCGAGCTCGCCTGATCCCGGGCAGCGACAGCCTGTGGGCCCTGGAGCAGGCGCTGAAGAGCGGCCACGTCGGCGGCGTCCTCGCCTGGCTGCCGCCGCGGCTTCGCGCCGAGCGGCTGCGCCGCCTGCAGCTGGCGGCGCACAACCACGACGGCGCCGCCTTCGTGCTCCGCGAGCTGGCCGCCGCCAGCCGGCCGACGGCCTCGCCGCTGCGCCTCGCGCTGCGCCCCGGCGGCGCCGACCGGCTGCGCGTCGGCGTCCTGAAGCGGCGCGGCCCGCCGCTCGAGGCGCCACTGCGGATCGACTTGCCAGCCGTTCTGTCGCAGGCCGCCGGTCGGCGCGTGGCGGGCGTTCGCGAGCCGACGCTTCGCGAAGGGATCTTCGTCAACTTCGCCTGAGACGGGCCGGGCCCTGCCTCATCACGATCGAGCCGGCTCTTGTTCCGCGGTCATTTCTTCCCGTGCTCTGGATCGCGCTGCATCTGCCGACGCTCTCGCTCGAATCGTTCGTGGCGACGCTCGCCGCAGGCGAGGATGAAGCGGCTGCCGAGCGACCCGTGGCGCTGCTCGACGCGCACCGCATCGCCAGCGCCAATGCGCCGGCCCAGGCACTCGGCGTCAAGCCGGGCCTGAAGCGGGCGACTGCCCTCGCGCTTGCGCCCCGGCTCGTGCTCGGCCAGGCCGACGCGGCGCGTGACGCCGCGGCCTTGCTGCCGGTCGCGCACGCCGCGCTCGCCTTCACGCCGACCGTCTGCCTGCAGCCGGCCACGGCGCCGGGCGACTCCGGCGACACGGTGCTGCTCGACGTGCAGGCGAGCCTGCGCGATTGCGGCGTATGTTAACTACTGCTGCATCGTCTTCTGGCCAGCTTGAACCCGCTCGGCCCCGCCGTGCGCACGGCGAGCGAGGCCACGGCCCTGGGCGCCGCCATCCTCGCCCGCGTCCGGCCGCCGCCGCTCTGCAGCGATCTCGCGGCAACCCGGCTGGCGCTCGAGGCCGCGCCGGTCTGGCTGCTCGGCCCGGGCCGCGAGCACTGGGAAGCGCTGCAGGGCATGGGCCT
>JBBRFB010000098.1:0-12808 GCA_038225015.1 Burkholderiales bacterium | reverse complement strand
CGCTGGCCTGGCCGTAGTGGTCGGGAATGACGATGCGGCCGCGTGCGTCGAACGACTCGCGGCGGTCGCAGGTCCAGTCGATGGCGTCGAGGCCCGCGCCGGCGAGGGCGAAGAAGGCGGTGCCGTCGCCGAAGCCCGCCGAACGATCACGCTGGGTGCAGAAGAGGCCGGTCGACGTCGTCTTCGCCTCGACGTCGGCGCCGGCGCCGGTGTCGACCGGCGACCCGCGGTCGTCGTTCGTCGCCGACTGGACGTGTGTCATCGCCGTGCAGGTGGTGGCGCGGTCGCCCCGCTGCGCGCCCATCACCCATTCGACGACGCCCACGGCGCGAAGCTGCATCGTCCGGGGGCCGCGGTTGACGAGGCGCAGGCGCACCTGCTTGACCGAGAGCACCGGGTCGACGCACCAGGACACGTTCACCTCGAGGCTGCCGCGGCGGTGCCCGATCGTGCTGTAGCCCTGGCCGTGCGCCACGCGATACGTCAGCTCGCTGTCGCCCGCCGACGAGGGCGTGACGCTCCAGCACGCCATGGTGCGCAGGTCCTGCAGCAGGAACCACTCGCCCGGCGCGTCGGCGACCGGGTCGTTCGACCAGGGCGTCAGCTGGTTCAGCCGGCTGTTCAACGCCCAGCTGTAGCCGCCGCCGCTCTCCGTCAGCTGGGCGCCGAAGTCGGGGTTGGCCAGGACGTTGACCCAGGGCCGCGTCGGCCGCATCAGCGCCGCGACGTCGAAGCGGAACTCGCCGCTGGTCGCGGCGAAGTCGCCGGTCGGCGCCCGTGGCACGATCTCGGCGTTCATGTCGGTCGGCAGCGCGACGCTCGACACCGCCTGGCGATCGGCGAGGGCGCGTTCGTGAAGCTCGACGACGTCCTGGACGTGATGGGCGAGCGGCCGGCCGTCGGCGTTCAGGCGGATGCGCGCAAGCGCGCGCAGCGTCGTCAGCTCGTCGGGCTGCAGGTCGCTCGCCGCGATCAGGTGAAAGCCTGCTTCGGCGACACCCGGCTCGGCCTTGCAGCTGGCGAGATAGGCGTCACGCAAGGCGACGATCTGGCCGTTCAGTTCGCGCAGGTACGACGCCGGTTCGTAGTTCACGACGACGACGTCGCAGGCCAAGCCGCCCCACGACCAGACGCGCAGCGCCTGCGCGAGCGTGCGCATCAGGCCGAGGCCCTGGGCGACGCCCGCCGAGACGAGGACGATAGGACGATCGCCCGAGATACCGAAGCGCCAGAGAAGGCGCCGATCGCACACCTCGAGGCTCTCGGTCGAGACCGCCTGCGGTCGGGCGAGCGTCAGGGCGAGCGCCGTCGACAGGGTCTGGATCGCGGCGAACCGTTCCGGGCTGAGCCGTGTCTCGCGCAGGCGGATGCCGGTGAGCGTGGTCGACATCATCGACGCACGTTCTATATGGCTCGGCTGGCGGTACTTGTCGATCACGGCGCGCAGCGTCGTCGGGTTGTCGGAGGCCGCGGTGCAGAAGGTCAGCCGCGTCTTCGTGCGCGCCGGCAGCCGCACGCGCACGGCGATCGCCGCGACCGGGTCGAGGCCGGTCACGAGGTCGACGCCATCGCCCGGCAGGCCGCCGTCCGCGGCCGCCGGGGGCTCGTCGAACGACGCCAGCGGATGGCTGGCGTCGCGGTTGCGGCCCAGCCAGCGGGCGCGGTCGACCTGGATCCGCACCGACAGCACCGGCGCGTCGCCGGCGACCAGGAAGTGGGCCGCGCGCAGGCGCTGCTCGGCGGCCAGGCGAGGCTTGCGCTCGAAGAGCAGCGCCTGGTGCACCGCCTCCCAGGAGGCGGTGACGAAGAGGTTGGAGAACGCGGGGTGCGATTCGTCGGCACGCGGCTCGGCCAGCGTCACTTCGAAGGCCGAGATGAGCTCGAGGTCGAGATCGCGATCGCTGCGGCTGCGCAGCTCGACCTGGCGGAACTCGAGGTCGTCTTCCGGGCTGACCCAGACGGTGGTCACCACCTCGATCTCCGACCACGTCGCGGTGAAGCAGACGCGATCGGCGTGGAAGGTGCTCTGGTAGTTCGCCGAGCGATCGGGCGCGGGGTGCTGGGTGATCGAGACGGCGTGCGGCTGGCGGTCCCAGCGCAGGTAGAAGAAGCTGCCGTGGGCGTCGCGCAGCGCGTCGTCGCGCGCGCGCGAGATGCCGAAGCGGCCCCACCGGCTGGAGCCGGCGCCGTTGGCGCGCAGGGCGACTGCATAGCGGCCGTTCGACAGCAGGTGGGTGGGCTCGAGCGCCGTCATGCCGGGCATGACGTCGCGGATCAGGCTGCTCGCCCGCTTCGAGCGCGCCGCAGGCTGCCCGATGGGCGCCTCGAGCAACGGCACTTCGCGCGGTGCCCGCTCGTGCAGCAGCGACGACACCGCTTCGATGTGCGGCTCGGCCATGCCCCAGCGGCGGGGCGTCGCATCGAGCAGCACGTTGGCGAGGGCGACGATCGTCATGCCCTGGTGATGGGCCATGAAGGTCGACACCGGCGTGTAGCCCTCGCTGCCGGCCTGTCGGCCCGGCGAGTAGTCGAGCGCCTCGATGAAGCCGTAGCGGTCGCGGGCCCTGAACTGCTGCAGGCGGTGCAGGTTGGCGGCGGCCCGCTGCGGTGCGACCTGCGCGGCGAGGGCGGTGGCGTACGGCGCGACGACGAGTTCGTCTCCCGGGGTCCGTCGCAGTGCCAGGCGCGGCACGCCCTGTGGCGCGTACTGGTAGGCGAGGGTCTGGTCGCTGCCGGCGTAGGCCGACTCCGAGATGCCCCACGGCACGCGCCGCTCCCGGCCGAAGGCGATCTGCTCGAGCACCGCCGCGACGGCGGCGCTGTGCAGGACGCTGCCGTAGGGCTCGTCGAGCAGCAGCGTCGGCATCAGGTACTCGAACATCGACCCCGACCAGGAGCGCAGCCCGGCGAGCGTGCCGGCGGCGTAGAAGGGCCGGCCGAGCGCGGCCCAGTGCGCGGCGGGAACGTCGCCCTTGGCGATGGCCCACAGGCTCGTCCCGCGCGCCTCCGAGGCGAGCAGATCGTAGAAGCTGGCGTCGAACTGCTGCTCGGCGACCCGGTAGCCGATGTGCAAGAGGCGGCGCTTGGGGTGGTACAGGAAATGGAAGTCGGCCTCGCGCGCCAGCCGCCGGCAGGTGGCGGCGATCTTTCGCAGCCGCCGTCTCGCCTCGTCCGCCGCGGCATGGCTCGGGACGGCGACGGCCTGCGTCTCCAGCGCCGCCGAGCGCAGCAGCGCGACGTGGTCTTCGAGCAGCCAGGCCAGGCGCACTGCCGGCGACGCCGGAGCCCCGGGCTCGCGCGGCGGCGTCGCGCCGGCAAGCGCCGCCGCCGCGTCGAGGAGGTCGGCGACGACCGCGGGACTCGAGGCGAGTGCCGCGAACGGGTCTGGCAGAGCGACCATCTCCGCCACCGGGCCGGCCAGCGGCAGGCCCGCCTCGGCCCGCAGCGCGGCGATGCGGGAGGTCGAGGCGAGCAGCGCCCGCCGCATCGCCGTCATGTCGTGCGGCGCCGGCGCCAGCGCCATGCAGGCCTCGGCAACTGCCAGCAGCTCGAGGCAGAGGTTGCCGCTGTCCACGGTCGAGACGTACATCGGCAGCAGCGGCTGCGCCGTCTCGGTGTCGTACCAGTTCAGGAGGTGACCGCGGTGGCGTTGCAGGCCCTCGACCGTCGCCAGCGTTGCTTCGATGCGCCGCATCAGGTCGTTGGTGCCGATCCAGCCGAACGCGCGGGCGCAGGCGGCGGCGAGCAGGTACAGGCCGATGTTCGTGGGCGACGTCCGGTGCGCGACCATGTCGTGTGGCAGGGTCTGCAGGTTGTCGGGAGGCAGCGCGTGATCCCCGGCGACAACCACGCGCTCGAAGAGGCGCCAGGTGTCCCGCGCGAGATCGGACAGGTACTCGCGCTCGGCAGCGGGGAGCGTCTCGTCGTCGCCGCCGGCGTGGCGACGGCTCGCCCACCAGGTCCAGACCGGCGACAGCGCCCAGAGGACGCAGAGCGCGGTCGCGAGCGGCATCTGCCGCGCCCCGGCGAGCTGCATCGTGATCCAGAAGACGAGCGACGCCAGCGGCGCTGCCCAGTGCTTGCGGAGGAGGGCCGGCAGGCTGGTCGCGACCGACGCCTCGGCCGCCGCGGCGGTCATCCACTCGAGCAGGTGGCGTCGGCTGACCAGCATCCGATAGAGCGCGAGCACGATCGCGTTGGCCGCCATGAGCGCTGACTGCATCAACTGGGCGAGCTGCCAGGCACCGCTCATCAGTGCCTGCCCGAGGCCGGCGGCCGCCTGGGCAAAGAAGTGCGCCTTGGCGATGTCGTCGCGGCTCGGTGCAAAACCGGCGAGGGCACCCATCAGCGGTCCGGCGCTGAAGGCGAGCACGACCAGCAGCAGCGCCGGCGCCGGCGACACGATCGACGTCGCGAGGGCGAAGCCCAGCAGCGCGATCGAGGCCGGCGCGACCAGCGAGCGACGCAGGTTGTCGACCATCTTCCAGCGGTTGACGGCGCGGATGTCGAACCGGCCGGCATGCAGCAGGACGGGCAGCAGCTGCCAGTCGCCGCGCGTCCAGCGGTGCACGCGCGAGGCGGCGACGTCGGGATGGAAAGGCGCGTCCTCCATGACGTTGACGTCGGTCACGGCGGCGCAGCGCGCGAGCGAGCCCTCGAGCAGGTCGTGGCTGAGGATCCGGTTTTCGGGCAGGCGGCCGCCGAGCACGGCATGCACGGCGTCGACGTGCATCAGCCCCTTGCCCGTGAACGTGCCTTCGCCGAAGACGTCCTGGTAGACCTCCGAGATGGCGGCGCTGTAGGGGTCGATGCCGGGCTGGCCGGAGAACAGCCAGTGGTAAAGCGTCATGTCCTGCGGCGCCGGCAGCGGCGTCGCGACGTGCGGTTGCAGGATGCCGTAGCCGCGTTCGACGCGACGGCCGTCGGCCGACAGCCGCGGCCGGTTGTGCGGGTGCGCGGCGACGCCGACCAGGTCGCGCAGCCGCCCCGGTGGCAGGCGGGTATCGCTGTCGAGCGTGAGCAGATAGCGGATGCCCGGTGCCAGTGTCGAGTTGCGGCCGAGGTCGATGAAGGCTGGCGCGACGTCGCCGGCGAGCACGCCCACCAGCTGTTCGATCTTGCCGCGCTTGCGTTCCCAGCCCATCCAGCGCTGCTCCGACTCGCTGAAGCGGCGGCCGCGGTGCAGCACGAGAAAACGTGGCCAGTGTCCGGCGGCGGTCGGATGGCGGCGGTTGAGCTGCTCGATCTCGTCGACGATGCCGTCGAGCACGGTGGTGTCGTCGGCGCGTTCTGCAGTGTCGGCATCGACCCAGTCGGTCAGCAGGGCGAACTGCGCCTGGCGCTCGGGATTCGCCAGGTAATGCAGGTGCAGCTGGTGGGCCAGCAGGGCGGCGGCCTCGGCCGACGCGACGATCGCCGGCACGACGACGAGGACGCGGTGCTCGGGCGGAATGCCGGAGGCAAACGCCAGCCGTGGCAGGTGGCTCGGCGGCGTCGATTCGCTGATCAGCCGGTTGACGACCGCGACCACGCCTTCCGAGGCCGGAATGAAGAGCAGCGTCGCCGCCAGCACCGTCAGCCACGGCGCCACCGGCGAAGGCGCCAAGGCGAGGCTGTGCTGCACCAGGATCCAGGCGACGAGGCCGGTGGTCGCCACGAGAAGGGTGCCGAGGTAGGCCGGAAGGGCGGCGCGCCGGCGCACGGCCCGCCAGCGGGCAGCGGCACGATCGTCGAGGCCGAGTTCGGCGAGGAAGGCCGTTCTCCCGGTGCCGCGCAGCCAGTGGCCGGCGACCGTCGTCGGGTCGATGTCGTCGATGCCGGGGGCCTCTTCGGCGCGCCCGCCCGGCTGATGCATGCGCGCCAGCAGCGCTTCGGCGACGGTCCGCTCGCTGCGTCCGCTTTTGCGGGCCAGCGCCTCGATGGCGTGCAGGGTGGTGTCGCGGGTGTCGTTGCGCTCGGCGGCGAAGGCCGCAGAGGCCATCATCGTGCGTGTCAGGGCGCTCGTCTCGGCGACGATGTCGGGCCAGTCGGCGTCGCCGATCGAGCGCAGCGAGGTGATGGCGTTGCCGACGCTGAGGTTGTTGGCGGCCTGCGCCGCCGGCAGCCGGGTCTGGATCTCGGCCAGGTTCGGCGCGACGCGGAGCAGCCACTGCGCGAAGTCCGGGCCGGTGGCCGAGGGACCGGCCTGCAGGCGCTGCGCCATCTGGGCGAGAAAAGGCTCGCCGACGCCACGGCGATTGAGCAGCGCCAGCACGGCGTCGAGTTGCTCGGGCGTCGTCGTATCGAGCCGGTCGCTGCAGAGGTTGGCGATTTCGCGTGCGGCCTTGTTTGCCGCCGTCCGCTCGGCCAGCCGTCGCAGGTTCTCGACCAGGACGACGCGCAGCGTCGTCGGCAACGCCCAAAGCTCGCCCAGCGTCAGCTCGCGCGTCTGCTCATAGGCCTTCAGGAAATGGACCAGCAACTCTTCGTCGAAAGCGCCGTCTGTGTGGGCCACGAACGCCCAGGCGACGCCATAGATGCGCGGCAGGCCGACGAGCGGCTCGTCTCGCAGGATCGGCAGGTCGCGGAAGTAGCGGCGCGGCAACCCCTGGTGTATCTCGCGCAACTGCGCCTCGACCAGATGGAAGTTGTCGAGCAGCCACTCGGCCGCCGTGCTCACGTCGTGCCCGGCCGATGCCTGTTCGCCGATGTAGCGGTGGGCCTCGCGCAGGATGCGGATGTTGTCGCGCAGTCGCGGGAAAAATGCCGTCGAGCCGGACGGCGCGAAGCGTGCGGCGTGCGTGGCGCCCAGGCTGCGGCCGTGCTGGGAGAAGCGCTCCGGGCCGAAGATCTCCGACCGATTGGCCCGCTCGAGGGGACCCCGCACGGGGTCGAGGAGGGCGACGGCGGCAGCCGACGCACCGGGCACCAGCCGCAGGAGTTCGGGCCGGGCCATGTCAGGCCCCGGCCTAGAGGAGGAGCGAGCCGATCCCGAAGACGAGCGCCGTGACGACGACCGTCGTCGTCAGGCGCGGTGCAAGGAACCCGACCAGGCTATCGGCGGCGCAGTGAACGGCGAACAAGCGCCCGCGCAGGCCGTTACAGCGGCGGACGTGGGCGCCGAGGGCACCGAGCTCCATCGGCGACGTGTCGGCGGCGCCGGGAAACGAAGCCGTGGACCACGGCTGACGACGCGCGACGCTGCTGGCCGGGCGACCGACGACATGACTGCTCATTGAGGGATTCGAAGACTGGTTGGGGACTGACCGATTGTAGTAACCGGAATGCCAGCGGTCTGTCGGCGCCATTGACCGGACGTTGTAGGAACCGTCCTGTTCAGCAAGAGTCGCGCCCGAATCGCCGTCCCGGCGACGCCGTGTCGCGCACGCAAAAAAAACGCGCCGGAGCGCGTTTTCAAGACCCCACGGAGGGAGACCGGCCGGGCACCGCGGGGGCGGTCCGGCAAAGGGGCCATGGGAGGTAACCTATCTCGAACCTTCGGGCAATCCGGACGCCCGGGCTTGCGCCCTTGCCCGCCGACGGTCCCGGTTCGAGCCGCCGGCGGGAGCGGCGACGCCGACCATCGACGACAGCATCTTCATCCACGATTCGACGGGCAGGCGGCGAACGATGTGCGACGCGATTTGCGGCACCAGGCCGATGAAGAGAGCCGGGCGCAGCAGCCAGCGCCATGGGCGTGACAAGGCGAACAGCGCGCCGAAGAGCAGAGCACCGGCGACGAGGCCGAGAGGATTGCGCTGCGCCACAGGCTTGACGAATGCCTTCCCGGCTTCGTCGGCGACGATGGCGACGGTGCGCAGCGGGTGTTGGGACCACCAGCTTTCGAGGCTTTCGACCAGTATCACGATGCCTGGCAGGCCTTTGAAACCGGCCACGACCTTCGCGCCGAGCTGGGCGGCCGGCCGGGACGAACCGGTTGCTCGCGGCGCCGGCTGGCTGTACTCGAGCATGGTTGCTCGCATCGAGCCGCGAGACAGGGCCAGGCGTTGCCCGGCAGACAGCTCTCCGTGCGCGACGGCGGCCACCGGGGAGGACACGACCTGACTCATGCGGCGTTGACCTCACGCAGCATCGCCATGTCGGCCGTCAGCTGCTGCTTCACGGTGTCGAACGCCTTGCCCAAGGGTCGCGAGCGCGCCGTGAGGGCACAGACGGCAGCTCCGGCGAGAGGCACAAGGGGCACCACCCAGAGCAGCCAGCCGGCCACGAAGGCGGACGACGGCAGCGTTGCCCAGAGCATCAGCGCGACGCCGGCAAGCACGAGCCCGATGCACGTGAAACAGAGGGCGCCGACGTACAGGCCGAGCCGGGTCGCCCAGGACGTGGTGACCTTGCCGACTTCTTCCCCGATGAGGTCGGCGTAGGCCTCGACGTGCTCGCCGAGCAGATGGGGTTCGGTGGCAATCAGGCGCAGGAGCGGGTGGATCATGATGGCGAGCTCGTCGGTACCGCAGAACGGCCGGCCGCCGAAACGGCCGGGGTGGCTGTCAGTCGCGCGAGCGGCTCATCAGGCTGATCAGGCCCATCAGCAGGGCGCCGGTTGCAGCGGCGATCAGCATCGACTTGATCGGCTCATCCTTGATGTAGCCGACCGTCGTGTCCTGGGCGCGCGCCGCGCGCTCGCGCAGCTGCTGCGATGTATCGCGCACGGCATCGATGCCGCGGCGGGCCGCCGCTTCGGCCTGCGCCGAGACCCGGTTCAGCAGGGGCGCGGCCTGGCTGCGGACGTCCTCGACCTTAGCCGCCAGACCGTCGAATGCGCTGTCGGCGGCACGCTGGGTGGAGCGGATCGTGCCCTGCGCGGAATTCGCGACCTGGTCCGCGGCTTCCTGACCCTGCTGGGCCATCGGCTTGGTGCTGCTGCTGGTGGTGTTCATCGTCGTTCCTTTTCGCTGATTGGGCTTCGGGTTGGCTGCGGGAAACTGCAATCGGTCGACCGCGGGTCGGTCTGTCGAGTATCCGCCGTGACACGGTCGATGCACGATAGGTGCTGCGCCCTAGGCCCTGTCGGGAGAGCGAACCGTTGCCCGTAGGACGGGACCGACAGCGTGCTCGCGCCGGCGTCTGGGCGCCGGAAGTCAAGCGGCCGCGGCCATCGGCGAATCGCTGGCCGCCGCCTGCGGCTCGTCCTCGCCGGCACCGTGGACGGGCAGCAGGGCCTCGATGACCGTCCCCTGGCCGGGTGCCGAGCGCAACTTCATCGTGCCGCCTTCGGCTTCGACGCGGTAGCGCATGCCGAGCAGCCCGTGCGTCGAGGCGCGCGGGAGCGCGGTGTCGAAGCCGACGCCGTCGTCCTCGACCGCGACGCGCGCCTGGTCGATGCCCTCCGGGGCAAGGGTGACCGTCACCTTCCTGGCTTTTGCATACTTCGCGACGTTGGTCAGCGCTTCCTGTACCAGTCGATACACCGTGAGCTCGCACGCCGGGTCGAGCTCGACCGGGAACAGGTCGGAGGCGACAGCGATGTCGGAGCGCGAGGCGAACTCGCGCAGCAGGATCTCCAGCGCGGCCACGAGCCCGAGGTTGCTCAGCGACGACGGTCGCAGATCTTCGATGATTCGCCGTTTCAGCGCGATGCCGCTGTTGAGCGTGTCGTTCAGGTGGGCGAGGCGGGTCAGGACCTCGGGCGCGGCGGCGCCGAGCCGCGACTTCAGCCGCGCCGCGTCGAGTTTGGCGGCGGTGAGGAGCGCGCCCAGCTCGTCGTGCAGTTCGCGGGCCAGATGGCTGCGCTCGTCCTCGCGGATGGTCTGCAGGTGCTGCGCCAGCTCGCGCAGCTGGGCGGTGCGCGTAGCGACCTCGTTCTCGAGCCGGTCGCGCTCGTCGGCGACGCGGATGCTTTCCTCCAGCGTGCGATGGTCGAGCTCGGAGGTCCGGCGCAGGTACATGAAGAGCGCGAGCAGGCTCACCGCGGTCATCGCCGCGACGCCGATCCGGTTCAGCATCAGCGTCTGGACCACGCCCTGCCGGCCGATCAGGATCTGGCTGTTCTCGCGCGTCAGGAGGCGGTCGCTGAGGGCGCGCGCCTCTTCCATCTTTTCCTTGCCGATGTTCGAGAGCACGAGCTCGCGCCAGAGGTCGGCCTTGCCCTCGTCGTGGTACTGGATGGTTTCCGCAAGCTCGGAGAACTTCGCATCGGTGACGCTGGCGAGCCGTTTGACGAGCTCGGCCGAGTCAGGATCGTCGCGGTAGGCATCGCTCAGCGCCGCGATCGCCGCCTGCGCCACCGGAAGCGATGCACGATACGACACGAGGTATTCCGGGCGATCGGTGAGGAGGAAACCGCGCTGCGCGCTTTCGGCCTGGTAGAGGGCCACGCGCAGGGTCTGCAGCTCGATCCGGGCCTGTCCGCGCTCGCCGAGAGAGCCGATGGCGTTGCTGGCGTCGCGGTACGACGCCTCGCTGATCACGAGCATGGCGAGCGCCGCCAGCGCCGCCAGGGGAAAGGCGTAGACGCTGCTCCGCAAGAGGGTGATCAACGTCAAGGGCATCTCTTGCCTCTAAACTCCATGTTTCCCGCCCCTAGGGGCTCGCGCCCACACCCGCCCACGACCATGATCCGAGTAGCCATCATCGATGATCACGCCATCGTACGCGCCGGGTTGCGCCAGTTCTTCTCCGAGCAGGTCGATCTCACCGTCGTTGCCGAGGCGACGAACGGCCGGGAAGCCGTCGACATCGTGCGCAAGGGAGAGGTCGACGTCCTGGTGATGGACCTGTCGATGCCCGACCAGAGCGGCGTCGACGCGCTGGCCGCGATCAAGGCGCGGGCGCCGGATCTGCCGGTGCTGATCCTGAGCGGCTTTCCGGAGGAGCACTACGCCACCACGCTGCTGCGCCAGGGTGCCAGCGGCTACCTCAACAAGGACTGCGACCCCGAGGAGATCGTCAAGGCGATCCGCACCGTCTATCGCGGCAGGAAATACATCACCGCCGGCGTCGCCGAGTTGCTTGCCGACGGCCTGGGCGGTGGTGGCGACCGGCCGACCCACGAGCAGCTCTCCGAGCGCGAGTTCCAGGTCTTCCTGCGCCTGGCCAAGGGCGAGACGATCGGCCACATGGCCAACAGCATGTCGCTGAGCGTCAAGACCGTCAGCACCTACCGGACGCGGGTGATGGAGAAGATGAAGCTCGAGTCGAACAGCGACCTCACCTACTACGCCCTGAAGAACGGGTTGATCCAGTAGCGCCCTGTCGCTCACGGCAAGGCGCTGTATTCGCTGGCCCCGGTGCTGCCATCGGCCAGGCGGCAGCAGTAGAGGATGAGGGCGTCGATCTCGTTCGACTTGTCGAACACCCGGTCGGCGCCGAGCTCTAGGCACTTGCGCCGCATGTCGGGAGTCGCATAGTTGCTCAGAACCACAATCTTGAGCGTCCTCGGCGACGCCGACGCGGCCTTCAGGACGCCGAGTCCCGATCCACTCTTCAGGAAGATGTCGACCACCACGAGATCGCATCGGTTCCCGCCCGCTGCCAGCCAGCTGATCGCGCCGCTCTCGTCTTCGGCAGTGCCGACGACGTCGATGGGGGCCATTTCCTCGAGCGCGGCGACAAGGTTTTCCCGGATGACCGGACTGTCTTCGACGATGAAGGCCTTGAGCTGCGTCATGGGGCACGAGCCGCAGATGGACGTGCGGAGAGAGTCCGGCCGAGGCCGAGCGAAGCGGGTTCCGCAGGCAGAAGGGGCATGGGAGTGACAGGCGAACACAGCGTCCGCCGCAGGGTCTGGCCGAGTTTGCGAGAAAGCCACGACTTAGACAAAGGAGCGAGCGCTCGTCACCGAGTCGGAAGTGTCCTACGCGGCGTGGCGGCCATGTTGATCGGCCTGTGCGCACTGTGGGCCCTGGCATTCAGCGCCGCCGAGCCTGTGGTGGTCGGCTCGAAGCGCTTCACCGAGTCGTACATCCTCGGCGAAATCGTCCGCCAGAAACTGATCGCTTCCGGGCAGCCCGCCGAGCACCGGCAGGGCCTCGGCAACACCGGGATCCTCGAGCAGGCGCTCGTTGCCGGCGCCGTCGATCTTTACCCCGAATACACCGGCACGATCGTCCGCGAGCTGCTGAAGCGCGAGGGCAATCCGCCGCTCGACGAACTGAACCGCTGGCTGCAGCCGCGCGGTCTGAAGGTGGTGGTGCCGTTCGGCTTCAACAACACTTATGCCCTGGCGATGAGCGACGCGAAGGCGCGCGCTCTCGGCATCAGCCGTATCTCGGATCTGGCGTCGGCCGCCGGCGCGACGTTGAAGCTCGGCTTCTCGCACGAGTTCCTCGAGCGCGCCGACGGCTGGCCGGCCCTCGCCCGCGCCTATGGGCTGGCGGCGCTCTCGCCGATCGGCCTCGACCACGGCCTCGCCTACGAGGCGGTGAGCAAGGGGCGGGTCGACGTCATCGATGTCTACTCGACCGACGCCAAGCTCGGCCGACTCGGCCTTCGCGTGCTCGAGGACGACCGAGCCTACTTCCCCAGATACGAGGCGGTGCTGCTCATGCGCGAAGCGGTCGATCCGGCGCCGCTGCAGGCGCTCGCCGGAACGATCGACGCGTCGACGATGATCGCCATGAATGCCGATGTCGAGCTCGACGGCTCGAGCTTCGAGCAGACGGCGCAGCGGTTCCTGGCCGGGGGTTTTCGTCGGCAGGGCGCCAGCGCCGGCCCGCTCGGAACATCGGCGTCGGGCACGCGGCCATCGGTCACGTCGGCATCGGCATCGCCGCCACGGAACAGTGTCGTCGACCGCCTATTCGCACCCGATTTCGGTCGCCTGGCCGCTCAGCATGTGCTGCTCGTCTTCGGCTCGCTCCTGCTCGCCGTG